>NZ_JBFODO010000025.1:0-24387 GCF_040908365.1 Aeromonas sp. R2-4 | reverse complement strand
TGTACAGATCTAGTTATCACCTGACACCGGCCTCAAACCGGTGTCTTGTTTACGCTACTTTAGAGCGCACTTCCTTCGGTATCAATTTCAGACCCTTCTTGAACATGCTGTAGGGGGTTTGACCCTCCATCATCCTGCCCTGATGTGGCCGCTGGGTGTTGTAGTGCACCAGATAGCTATCCAGGTCTGTCTGCATCTGCTCTACCGACTCATACCAGGTCGTCCTCCCCTTGATGCGGAAGTGTTCATCCAGCAAGGTTCGATGCAGCCGCTCGATAAAGCCGTTGCTCTGCGGCCTGCGCACCTTGGTGGTTCGGTGCTCAATCCCCTCCAGTTGCAGGAACAGCTCGTAGGGATGGTGGTCTGGGCGCCCACAGAACTCGCGCCCGTTGTCCGACAGGATGGTATAGACCCGCGCCTCGTGGGCCTCGAAAAACGGCAGCACCGTTTCATTGAGCACATGAACCGAGGTCACCGGCAGCTTGCTGGTGTAGAGCCGTCCCCAGGCGTGGCGACTGTAGCAGTCCAGCACGGTTTGTAGATACACCTTGCCAACCCCCTTGAGCGCGCCGACGAAGAAGGTGTCGACCGCCACCAGTTCTCCGGTGTAATGAACCTCAATCTGGCGTTCTCGGAACTCGGGACTGAATCGTTCTAACAGGCGAATTTGCTCGTCATTGAGCTCAATGGTCTGCTCACGGTGAGTTTTCTCAAGGCGCAGCAAGCGGTCGTGTTTAGAGAGCAAGTCGTGCCGTTGCCACACGCCACGCACACCGCCCGCACTGACATTGATGCCTTGCAGAGCCAGTTCTTGCGCGACCCGCAGCGGGCCTTGAGTTGGTCTGGTGAGGGAGTAATCGAGGATGGCCTGTTCAATCTCGGGCGCAACCCGATTGGGATGAGCCCCTTTACAGCCCGGCAATTTGTCGAGCAAGCCCTCGGCGCCATAGGTCTGGTAATTACGGCGAATTTCGTAGAACTGCTGGCGGCTGTAGCCAATGAGCTTGCAGGCTTTACTGACGTTATTGAGCTCTTTGGCGAGCTCTAGCAGGCTGAGTTTGCGACGTGCTACTTTCTCGTTGGTGGTCATACGGTGACTCCAGATAACACGGTAGGGGTACCGTTTTGTTATCCGGTTTGAAGCCGTATGACCACTCCCTTTTGTGGGCAACTGTCAGGTGAATACCATCTCCATACAAACAGTGGATTTGGGGGCAGTAATCTCGTAGGTTCGATTAGCCGTCAGGCGTAATCGGACGTTCGCGTCAATCAATTCCCCCGCGATAACGGCCACCCGCATTTCCCCTCTACCAGATGCCGCTGATCCACGGAAATACCGGAACAACGGCATCTCGATCGTCCGATTACGCTTCGCTAATCGAACCTACATGGAGCGGTCATATGTGGTGAATGCAGATTGGCGAGGATCAACCAATCTGACGCCATCGCCATAATCAGAATCACCACAAATAAAAGAGCCGCCCTTATGGGCGGCTCTTTGCATCAGCGATGGTGACTGATTCGTCTTGTTACCGAATCGTCTTTTTACTGAATCGTTATTGGGCCTTGGGCGCTTCAACCGCAGCAGCAGCCGGTTGATCATCTTCCTTGATCCAGGCATCCAGCAGGGTGTAGCCCACCGCCAGCACCACCGGGCCGATAAAGAGACCGATGATCCCCATGGTCAACAAGCCGCCGATAACACCCACCAGAATGAGGATGAGCGGCAGGTCGGCGCCCCGCTTGATCAGGAAGGGGCGCAGGAAGTTGTCCATGGTGCCCGCAATCAGTGACCACACCAGCAGGAAGGTGCCCCAGGTGGTGTCGCCGCTCCAGTAGAGGTAGCCAATACAGGCCAGCAGCACCGGGAAGGGGCCGATCTGGGCGACGATCAACAGGAACATCACCACCACCAGCACCATGGCGTAGGGGATACCGGCAATCAGCAGGCCGACACCGGCCACCGAGGATTGCACCAGTGCGGTCACCACCACCCCCATCGCCACGGCACGGATCGCCTGTGAAGCCAGCACTGTAGCGTTGTCGCCACGCTGACCCGCCAGCCGGTGGGCGAAGCGGCGAATGCCGGTCGCCACCACTTCACCGGAGTGATAGAGCACCCCGCAGATACCGACCGTCAGCAGGAAGTGGACAAACAACAGCCCCAGATTACCGGCCTGAGAGGCCAGCCAGCGGGCGGTCTGACCGAAATAGGGGGCCAGCTTGGCAAACAGCACCTGACCACCGCTCGCCAGAATTTGCTGCCAGAAGTCATAGAGCTTGTCGCCCACCAGCGGGATCTGTTGCAGCCAGAGCAGCTCCGGCGGCGGTGACTGGCTGATATGGGTACCCAGCTCGATCAGCATGGGCGCCTTCTCCGCCACATTGGCCAGCGTCATAAAGAGCGGGATGACGAACATCAGCAGCAGCACCAGCGTCATAAAGAGGGCCGCCAGGGTGCGCTTGCCCCACAACAGGCGCTGCACCATCAGCATCAGCGGCCAGGTGGCGATGGTGATCATGGTGGCCCACACCAGCGCAGGCAGGAAGGGCTGCAACACCAAGAAACAGGAGATAATCAGGATGCTGAGAAACAGCACCCCCAGGGTTATCTTGGCCAAATCCACTTTTTTCACATTCATAGAGTTCCCTTGTCAGAGCCGTTGCCCTTGGGTCGTGTGTCGCATTTCAAGAAAGAGAGTATCCACCAGAGGCCTGCGCTCAACCAGAGCCCCAGCCCGAAAAAGAGCACAAACTGACCAAGCAGTATGGCCAGCGAACTGCTGGTCAGCAGCGGCAGCGCCCAGAGCCCCGCCCCTATGACCGCGCCCCCCGCCAGGGTGACCGCGCCGGTCACAATGGGGGGATAACCGCCGCGGGTCAGGGTAAGCAAACCGCCAACCCAGAGCCCGAAGGCCGCCATGCCTATCCCGGCCAGATGGGCCGACTGGGTCAGCCCCCCGAGCGCCAGCGCAGATGCAATCAGCAGCAGCCAAGCCGCCGACTGCCTGTCGGCACGCCAGCAGGGACGAGCGGCCAGCAGCAAGGCGCCAATCAGCAGCCCCGCCGCCACATCGGAGATAAAGTGCACCCCGAGCCAGACCCGCGCCAAACCTGTGGTCAGCGCCAGCAGCAAGGCCAGCGAATAGGCCAGCCCGCGCCGGGCAGGCCAGAGCCAGCCAAGCAGCGCCCCCCAGAACAACAAGGCCGAGGCGGTGTGACCGCTCGGCATGCCAAAGCCCTGAGCACTGTGAGTCGCCAGTTCAGGTTGCAGATGAAAGGGGCGCGGCCAGCCGATCCCCTCTTTGCTTGCCTGCACCAGCAGCCCGAGCCAGAGCATGGCAAAGAGCAGCTGGCGCAGCCGTGGCCACCCCAGCAGCGGGAGCAGCAAAGGTATCAGGGCAAGCTGAAAGCCGCCTGAACCAAACAGATTGCTGGCCGACAGCCACCAGACATCGGGCCCCAGCCATTGCTGCAGACGTATCATCAGCGGGATCTCGGCCTGATGCAGCGCATTGCCCTGCACCACGAAATCGGCCTGCCAGCGCACCTCGCTCTCGGGCACCTTATCCAGTCGGGCTTGCAGCCAGTCGAGCTGATCCGGGAAACGGCGCTGCTCGCGGGGGAGCTGATCGGTGGCGATCAGCCGGGCGTTGAGGATCTCGCCACCCAGATTGGGGGCTTTCAGCAGAGAGACAAAATCGGAATCTTGCTGGGCGACAATCGGTTCCCGCGTGCGGCAGGCGAAGATAACTGCCCGCTGCCAGCGACCCAGCTCCTGCACCACCTCCCCCTGCAAGCCGGTCTCCTCAAAGAGTTCGCGCAGCGCCGCCTGCTGCGGGCTCTCGCCGCCATCTATATAGCCACCGCTCAGGCTGTAGCGGGAGGAGATGCGATCCTGCACCAGCAGCAGTTGATCCTGATGGCGGATGGCGCAGGCCGCTGCCGTGGGGGCTGCCGGTTCGGCGCTCAGGGCTGGCAGAGCGGCAAACAGCGCCAGCAAGAGTAAAAAGAGGGTTCTCGACATCAATTTGCTTTCCCTATGCGCAATGGCGACAAGCCTCCCAGAAATCAGATAGTTGGGCAACGGTAGCGGCCGGATCGCCGCCGTTCCCGCCGCGCTGGCGGTGCACGGAAGATTGCGATGAAGCAGGGCACTCCCTACTATTGGCGGCTATCTTCAATTTCATGCAGCAAACGCTGGAGCCCTCCATGAGACAGTTCGGCTTTTTCCTCGGCATCGCCATCGGTGTCATTTTGATCCTGTTCGGCAGCATCGTCATCTTCCAGGCGCTCCCTGCCGCACTGGATGTACTGGAGATGCCAAGCCGCATCCCGTTCGTGCGCGAGGTCTACACCTGGCTGATGACCAGCGCCAACGGCCTGACCGCCCAGCTGGAGCAGAATTTCCTGGAAGCGTTCCAGACCGTGCTCAAGCTGATCCTGCTCATCACCTTCATGTGGGTCTGCGTCAAGCTGGTCAACATGGGGGTGCTGATTATCCGTGCCGGGGTTGATCTCATCCGCACCGCCATCGCCCACAGCGAAGGTCCCCACGACCAGAAGAAGCCGGATCAGCACGATCACTTCTGACTCTGATATGGTCGATGGATGTGAACGCTGCCGCCCCCAACCGGGCGGCAGCGTTATATGCGCGGTATGAAGGCCCCTCCCAGCCCCCATGAATACCCGATAAAGCAGCGGCTTTCCCTTGTGAATCAGCAAACTGCCCATATGTTGCATCACCTTGACATGGTTTGCGCCCCGCGCGGCGGCGGCCCGGTTTCTATCCCGACCCCGTGCTCTGGTATAATCGACCACCTCTTTTCCCCGTTATGGAGCCTGTTCATGCCCAATCATGCAGAAAGTGCCCTCGAGGTTCGTCTCGACAAGTGGTTGTGGGCAGCCCGATTCTACAAGACCCGCTCCGTGGCGCGGGATCAGATCGACGGGGGCAAGGTGCACTACAATGGTCAGCGCAGCAAACCGGGCAAGCAGGTCGAAGTGGGTGCACTGATCCGCTTCTGGCAGGGGCAGGACGAACGCGAAGTGCGGGTGCTGGCCTTGAGCGAGCAGCGCAAATCGGCTCCGCTGGCCCAGCAGCTCTATGAAGAGACCGCCGAGAGCCTGAAAAAACGGGCCGAGAACAGCGAGGCGCGCCGCTTCAACAGCCAGTTTGCCCCCAGCCCCGAGCGCCGCCCCGACAAGCAGGAGCGACGCCAGTTGCTCAAGGTCAAACAGTACTGACCGACCCCGATTTGATACCGGGCTGGCATCAACCCCAGCCCGCCCGATTTACCTCACCGAAAAGCCAGGAATACATGATGAGCAACCAAGATCTGCTGTATCGCTATCTGTTTGAAGAGTACGAAGTGCGTGGCGAGCTGGTCCAGCTGGATCACACCTACCGCCACGTAGTGGAAGCCCAGAACTACCCGGTGCAGGTGCAAAAACTGCTGGGCGAGCTGCTGGTCGCCACCAGCCTGCTGACCGCCACCCTCAAGTTTGAAGGCTCCATCACGGTGCAACTGCAGGGCGATGGCCCGGTGCGTCTGGCCGTGATCAACGGTGACAACAACCAGCAGCTGCGCGGCGTGGCCCGCTATGAAGGCGAGCTGCCGAGCGATGGCAATCTGCAGAGCCTGATCGGCAACGGCCAGCTGATCATCACCATCACCCCGGAGCAGGGCGAGCGCTATCAGGGCATCATCGCGCTGGACGCCGACACCTTGGCGGGCTGCCTGGAGCACTACTTTGCCCGCTCCGAACAGCTGGCCACCAAGCTGTGGATCCGTACCGGCTACCATGAAGGCAAACCGCGCGCTGCCGGCATCATGCTGCAGGAGCTGCCCGCCCAGAGCGAGGATCACAGCAACGATTTCGATCACCTGACCCAGCTCACCAGCACCATCAAGGATGAAGAGCTGTTCGGCCTGCAGGCAGAAGAGATCCTCTACCGTCTCTACCATCAGGACAAGGTGCGGGTGTTCGATCCGCAGGCGGTCGAGTTCCGCTGCACCTGCTCCCGCGAGCGCTGCGAAGGGGCTCTGTTGCAGATAGAAAAGGAAGAGGTGATGGAGATGGTGCAGGAGCTCGGCAAGATCGACATGCACTGTGATTATTGCGGCGCCCAGTACCAATTTAATGGGATCGATGTCGAAACCCTGTTCAGCAGGGCTCCCGGCAATGATGCAAACCAGTTACACTAATTAAAGGCGGGCAAAACCCGCCTTTAACTTTAATAACAAAAAAATACCCTATTTTATAAAGTTTGATGGCGATCGCTAAACTCTACCACCTAAGTGATAGGATGACCGTCAGATAGAACCCTACCAACCTCTGAACCCAGGAGAATACAATGACAATCGTGGCAGAACCCACCCTGGCCCAACAATTAGGACTGGACCAGTACGGCATCAAAAACAGCCAAGAAATCGTTCGCAACCCCTCTTACGAGCAGCTTTTCGCGGAAGAGACACGCCCTGACCTGGAAGGGTTCGAGCGCGGTGTGGTGACCGAGCTGGGCGCCGTCAACGTAAACACCGGTATCTTCACCGGTCGCTCCCCGAAAGATAAATATATCGTCAAAGATGCCACTACCCAGGATACTGTGTGGTGGTCTGACCAGGGTAAAAACGATAACAAAGCCATTACCCCGGAAGTGTGGTCACATCTGAAAGGGCTGGTCACCAAACAACTCTCCGGCAAGCGCCTGTTTGTGGTCGACGGTTTCTGCGGTGCCAACCCGGATACCCGCCTGGCCGTGCGCATCATCACCGAGGTGGCCTGGCAGGCACACTTCGTGAAAAACATGTTCATCCGCCCGAGCGATGAAGAGCTGAAAACCTTCAAGCCTGACTTCGTGGTGATGAACGGTGCCAAGTGCACCAACCCGAACTGGAAAGAGCAGGGTCTCAACTCCGAGAACTTTGTTGCCTTCAACATGACCGAGAAAATGCAGCTCATCGGTGGCACCTGGTACGGTGGCGAGATGAAGAAGGGCATGTTCTCCATGATGAACTACTTCCTGCCCCTGCGCGGCATTGCCTCCATGCACTGTTCCGCCAACGTGGGTCAGGACGGCGATGTGGCCATCTTCTTCGGCCTCTCCGGCACCGGCAAGACCACCCTCTCCACCGATCCCAAGCGTCAGCTGATCGGCGATGACGAGCACGGCTGGGATGACCACGGCGTGTTCAACTTCGAAGGTGGCTGCTACGCCAAGACCATCAAGCTCTCCGAAGAGGCCGAGCCGGACATCTACCACGCCATCCGCCGCGATGCGCTGCTGGAGAACGTGACCGTTGCTGCCGATGGCACCATCGACTTCGATGATGGCTCCAAGACCGAGAACACCCGCGTCTCCTACCCCATCTATCACATCGACAACATCGTCAAGCCGGTCTCCAAGGCAGGTCACGCCACCAAGGTGATCTTCCTGACTGCCGACGCCTTCGGTGTGCTGCCTCCGGTCTCCAAACTGACCAAGGAGCAGACCAAGTACCACTTCCTGTCTGGCTTCACCGCCAAACTGGCCGGTACCGAGCGCGGCATCACAGAGCCGACTCCGACCTTCTCCTCCTGCTTCGGCGCAGCCTTCCTCTCCCTGCACCCGACCAAGTACGGTCAGGAGCTGGTGAAACGGATGGAAGCGGCAGGTGCAGAGGCCTATCTTGTCAACACCGGCTGGAACGGCACCGGCAAGCGCATCTCCATCAAGGATACCCGCGCTATCATCGACGCCATCCTGGATGGCTCCATCGAGAAGGCCGAGACCAAGGTGCTGCCGATCTTCAATCTGGAGATCCCGACCGCGCTGCACGATGTGAACCCGGCGATCCTCGACCCGCGCGACACTTACGCCGACAAGGCCGAGTGGGATGCCAAGGCCGTCGATCTGGCAGGCCGTTTCATCAAGAACTTCGAGCGCTTCACCGATAACGATGAAGGCAAACGTCTGGTTGCGGCAGGCCCGCAGCTGTAACAGGCTCGCTTCGTATCAGTGACATCATGCCGGTCAGCCACGCTGACCGGCATTTTTATTTTTGTGGAGCCCCGAACGCCGCCATCGGCCCCGTTAAAGGGGCCAAAACCTTGCCTTTGCCCATTGTGACAGGTTAGATTCAGCCAAACTTTATACAATATACAATTCTGTAACGCCCAATCGTGACCCGACCATGACCCCACCCTACAAGACCCGAACCCAGATGGTGATGGAAAACCTCCGTGGCCGGATCCTCCGTGGGGAGTTCCCCGCTGGCGCCCCCTTGCGTCAGGATGCCATCGCCAAAGAGCTGGCAGTGAGCCGCATTCCGGTACGCGAAGCCCTGATGCAGCTGGAAGCGCAAGGGCTGGTGAAGTTCGAAGCCCATCGCGGCGCCGTGGTCACCATGCTGGACGCCTCGGCCATTGAAGAGCTCTTTTATTTGCGAGCGCTGCTGGAAGCCGATACCCTGTTTCACGCCGTCGACAAGATGACGGAAGCCACCTTCGCACAAGCGGAGGCGATCCTCGCCCAGTTTGATCACGCCCTGGAGTCAGGCACCCAGATCGAACATTGGGCCGAGTTGAACCACAGCTTTCACGCCACCCTCTATCAGGCAGCCGGTCGCCCCCAGGCACTTGAACTGATCGCCCAGATCAATCTGAGCTGTGACCGCTATGTCCGCTTCGAGCTGCTCTTTGCCAGCGACGGCGTGGACAAGGCGGAGCGTGAACACGCCCAATTGCTGGAACTGTGCCGCGCCCGGCGCAAGCACGAGGCGGTGGTGCTGCTCAGGCAGCATATCGAAGCGGCAGGTCAGTCGATCAAGCGGATCCTGGCCAGCGGCCATAAAAACTGAACACTCATATAGCAACCATCTGGCACTAACGACATGAATAATTTCGAGATAATTGAAACCCGCGTCGCCCAAGTCAGGGCCGAGCTGGCCATGCAGGAGTTGGACGCATTTATCGTCCCCCACGATGATGAGCACCTCGGCGAGTACATCCCCGCCTATGCCGAGCGGCTTGATTGGATCACCGGTTTCAACGGCTCTGCCGGGGTCGCCATCATCATGGCCCAGCGGGCAGCCCTCTTTGTCGATGGTCGCTATACGGTGCAGGCGCGGATGCAAACCCCCGCCGAACTGTTCGAATTCCTCCACCTCATTGAAAATCCTCATGTGCAGTGGCTGGCCGAGCAACTGCCGTCGGGCTCCCGGGTTGGCTTCGATGCCCGCCTGCACAGCCTGACCTGGTACAAGAATGCCAAGGCCGTGCTGGCCGATCGCGGTATCGAGCTGATCCGCGTCGAGCAGAACCCCATCGACCTGAACTGGAGCGATCGCCCGGAGCCGACCAAGAGCCCGGTCATCCTCTACAGCGAGGAGCTGGCGGGCCAGTCCAGCCAGTCCAAACGTGAACAGCTGGCGGCCGACCTGCGCAAGCGCGGGCTGGATGCCGTGCTGCTGACCCAGGCCGAGCCCATCAACTGGCTGCTCAACCTGCGTGGCCGCGACATCGACCGGCTGCCGGTGGTGCTGGGCTTTGCCGTGCTCTACGCCAACACCAGCATGGATTTCTTCGTCGATACCGACAAAATTGACTGCTTCGCCTTCACCCAACACGTTGGGCAGGATGTCTCCGTCTACCCCATCGACAAGCTGGGCGACGTGCTGCAGCGCATCGGTGAAGATCAGCAGAAGGTGCTGGCCGATCCGGACAGCGCCAACGCCTGGACCCAGCTCGTCATGGAAGAGGCGGGCGCCATTCTGGTGGCTGGCCAAGACCCCACCATGCTGCCGAAAGCGTGCAAGAACGAGATCGAGCTGACCGGCATGCGTGCCGCTCACCTGCGTGATGGCGTGGCCATGACCCGCTTCCTCGCCTGGCTGGATCGGCTGGTCGCCACCGGCGAGTTCGAGGGGGTGGATGAAGGCACCCTGGCCGATCAGGTGGAAGCGTTCCGCCGCGAGCAGGAGCACTACGTCGAGCCGAGCTTCGATACCATCTCTGCGCTCGGCCCCAACGCCGCCATGTGCCACTACCACCACACCAATGGCACCCCGCGTGCGTTTGGTCAGGACAGCCTCTATCTTCTGGACTCCGGCGCCCAGTATATGGATGGCACCACCGACATCACCCGCACCATCAAGGTGGGTGAGGTGAGCGACGAGCAGAAAGCGATGTTTACCCGGGTGCTGCAAGGCCATATCGCGCTAGATCAGGCCCGCTTCCCCCGTGGCACCGCCGGTATCCAGCTCGACGTGCTGGCCCGCATGCCGCTGTGGCAAGCCGGTTACAACTACGACCACGGCACCGGTCACGGTGTCGGCCACTTCCTGAGCGTCCACGAAGGCCCCCAGCGCATCGCGCCGAAAGGGAGCATGGTCGCCCTGCAACCGGGCATGGTGCTCTCCAACGAGCCGGGCTACTACCGTGAAGATGGCTTTGGCATCCGTTGCGAAAACCTGGTAGTCGTGACCGAGCTGGAACAGGTTGGCGAGCTGCCGATGCTGGGCTTCGAGCGTCTGACCTACGTGCCGTTCGATACCCGCCTGATCGACCGCAGCCTGCTGAGTCCGGCCGAATTCCGCTGGATCAACGAATACCATGTCGAGGTGTTCCGCCGCCTGAGCCCGCTGCTCGAGGGCGAGGATCTCGCCTGGCTGGAGCAGGCAACCAGCCTCATCTGATGACACAGGGCCTGCGGGCCCTGTTTTTTATCCCCCCTTTTGACCTGTATCAACACCCCATGCGAGCAGGTCAGGAGAATGGCGGCCATGAAAAGTCATCATGCCAGCCCAGCCCGGGGCTCACACGCCGCAGCCAGCCAAAAGGCGAGTGACCATCCCAGACTCATGCGCGAGCAGCAGACGGTCAGCGCCATGATCCGCCTCTACTGCCAGCACCATCATCAGGATCCCCATTGCCGCCACTGTCGCCAGTTGCGGGATTTCGCCCATCAGCGCCTTCGTCGTTGCCGTTATGGCCACGGCCACAAACCCACCTGCGCCAATTGCAACATCCACTGCTACGCACCGGCGATGCGCAAACAGATCCAGCAGGTGATGAAGTGGAGCGGCCCGCGCATGTTGCTGCGCCACCCCTGGCTCACCCTCCGCCACCTGCTCGACGGCTTGCGCAAAGCACCCAAACTGCCCCAGAGCCGCCCCCTGCCGCCATAACCGCCAATCCCTTGCATCCGGCAGGGGATGACCACTACCCTATGACTCCTTTTTTGCCGTTGACCCCAAGGTCAGCGGCGTTGCCGATCCGTTTGCTGCCGATGGAGTCCTGATGCACCACAACCCGCCCCTGCTACGCACCGCCACCCACAATGACATGCACGCCATCTGGCAGATCGATGCCAAGGTGTTTGGCGAAGATGTCTATCCCGCCTTCTTCTTCCGTCAGGCGATGGATTTGTGGCCCGAGTTGTTGCTGGTGGCCGAATACGAGGGGCAGTTGGTGGGTTATGTGCTGGGGGGATTCGGTCAGGAGCGGTCGCAAGGCTGGGTACTCTCGCTGGCGGTGCTGCCCGAGGCACGCGGTTTCGGCCTCGCGGAGCGAATGATGCGCCAGATGGAGGCCAACCAGCAGGCACTGCAGATCAGCGAACTGCGGCTCACGGTCGATCCGGCCAATCCGGCCCAGCGCCTCTACTACCGGCTCGGTTACACATTGCAGGCGGAAGTAGCCGACTATTTCGGCCCCGGAGAAGACCGTCTGCTGCTGGTTAAAACCCTCTCCGGTACAGCTGCGATTCAAGGACAAAACCGGTTACAGAACGCATAATTGGTTACATTTTGCCGATTTCATGTGTGACGGGGTTGGAGTAAAGTTCACTCATCAACCGGATTGTTCAAATTACGTGCAGCCCAGGAGGCCCACCATGTTGAAGCGTATGACCCTTATTGCCCTGCTGGCAGCAACCACCATCACCGGATGCGCCAACAGTGACGTTTACTCTGGCGATGTTTACACCAAAGACCGCGCCAAACAGGTGCAGACCGTCAGCTACGGCACCATCATCTCCACCCGCCCGGTGAAGATCCAGGCCGATGAGAACTCCCTGATTGGCACCATTGGCGGCGCCGTAGTCGGTGGCCTGCTGGGCAGCACAGTCGGTGGCGGTACCGGACGCGACATCGCAGCCGCAGGCGGCGCCATCGCCGGTGCAGCGGCAGGCAACGCCATCGGCAACAAGATGAATCAGGTCGACGGCGTCGAGCTGGAGATCAAGAAAGAGAACGGCGAAGCCATCGTGGTCGTGCAGAAAGCCAGCCCCACCTTCACCCCGGGTGCTCGCGTGCGCATGACCCAGGGCAATGGTAGCATCAACGTGGCCGTCGTGAATTAAGCGTGTAAACTCAGGCTTTGCAGCTTTAGAGTCATAAAAAAACCGCCGGAACCGGCGGTTTTTTGTTGTCTGACGTGCGGGATTACATGCTGTAGGCCTTCTCGCCGTGGGAGGTGACATCCAGCCCTTCCCGCTCGGCATCGCCGTTCACCCGCAGCCCCACCAGCATGTCGACCGCCTTGAAGGCAATCGCCGCCACGGCACCGGACCAGAGCAGGGTGACACCGACCCCGATAGCCTGGATCTTCACCTGAGTCAGGATGGAGTAGCCCTCGGCAACCTGATTGGTGACATAGTCCCACACCCCGGTACCGCCCAGATCCGGGCTGGCAAAAACGCCGGTCAGCAGGGCGCCGAGAATACCGCACACCCCGTGTACGCCAAACACGTCCAGACTGTCATCGGCCCCCAGCAGGCGCTTGAGACCGTGGACGCCCCACAGACCCGCCACGCCACTGATAAGGCCCATCACCAGACCACCGCCCACACCGACGAAACCGGCTGCCGGGGTGATCACCACCAGACCGGACACCGCACCAGAGGCGGCCCCCAGCAGGGAGGGACGTCCCTTCATCACCCACTCGGCCAGCGTCCATGACAGAGCTGCCGCAGCCGGCGCTACCCAGGTGTTGATAAAGGCGAGTGCGGCGATACCGTTGGCTTCCAGCGCGGAGCCCGCGTTGAAACCGAACCAGCCGAACCAGAGCAGGGAGGCGCCGATCATGGTCATGGTCAGGCTGTGGGGGGTCATGGGATCACGACCGTAGCCCAGACGCTTGCCCACCAGATAGGCACCCACCAGACCCGCCACGGCGGCGTTGATGTGCACCACTGTGCCGCCTGCAAAATCCAGCGCACCATGCTGGAACAGATAACCGGCAGTGGCGGTCGCGGTTGCTGCGGCTTCGGCGCTGGTATAGGCATCCGGACCCGCCCAGTACCACACCATATGAGCCAGCGGGATATAGGCAAAGGTGAACCAGATCACCGAGAAGAGCAGCACGGCAGCAAACTTGATGCGCTCGGCGAACGCCCCCACGATAAGACCGCAGGTGATGGCGGCAAAGGCCCCCTGGAACACCACATAGATCAGCTCGCTGATCCCGACACCCTTGCTGAAGGTGGCGGCGATGGAGTCAGGGGTCACCCCCTTGAGCAGCACCTTGCTGAAGGAGCCGTAGAAATTGCCCCCCTCGGTAAAGGCCAGCGAATAACCGTAGATCACCCAGAGCACGCAGATGAGGCAGAACAGGGTAAAGACCTGCATCAGCACGCTCAGCATGTTTTTGGCCCGCACCAGACCACCGTAGAAGAGGGCGAGACCGGGGATCGACATCAGGATCACCAGCGCCGCCGAGAGCAGCATCCAGGTGTTGTCACCCTTGTTGATTGTCATGGCGGCAACCGGAGCCACCGCCGCCTGTACCTGAGCGACCTCTTCGGCCCAACTTGGGGTAACCAGCAAGGCAGGCAACATCGTCAGACCCGCCATCATCCATTTTTTGACCATAGAGCACTCTCCTTCCCTGTCGTACCGGTACAAGACCGGCTCCGTTTCCCTGATTGAATCTGTGGCGAACCGCAAGGTGTTGCTGCAACCCGCCAGAATCACACCCGTGCCCGGCACGGGGATGTCTCTTGCCACTTCCTCATCACTGCATCTGCCGCCGATGACCGCAAGAGACCGTCTGACATGTAAAAAGCATAAAGCGGGCCACAAATTTAAATCCTTTTAAATCATTGCATTAGTAAGATCACGCATCATCAATGCACCAATTTGGCGCATGAGCTGCGCTAACCTGCCCAGGGTCGCCCTGTCGCAGGGCAGCCGATACGTCGCGCACCAGAAGTGCGCAAACCCGGAGCCAGCCCACAAGCTGACGTCATCGATATCGCGCGCTGCGGGCCCGCTCGTTTACACTGACAGACCAGCCGTTTCCTGTTATCCGACCACGGCATGCCATTACACAGCCCCTTGTTTGCAACCTGATGGCGGCCCAATCCGAGGAACACCATGCAGTTCGATCGTCTCGACATCAGCCTCTCCCACTACCGTCACCTCGACCGGGAGCATCGCGCCCACATCGCGCTGCTGGGGATAGTGATGCTGGCCATCATGGCCCTTCATCTGTTGCTGCTGCCCCACTTCCCCTACGAGCGCTTTTACGCCGTCAGCTTTGGCTTCGAGGTGATCAACTGGCTCACCATGCTGTTCCTGTTTTGGGTGGTGCAGTGCGCCCACCTGCCCACCCACACCTACCGCATGCTCTCCTGCGGTCTGATGTTGTGGATCATGGGGGCCACCGCCGACATCATGGATGAGCTGGTGGCGCAGCCACTCTGGCTCGCCATCTATGCCGAGGATCTGCTGCGCTCCAGCGGCATCCTGCTCAGCAGCATCGGCATCCTGAGCACCATGCACCACCTCTTCCACATCAATACCCAGCTCAGACAGCAGGCGCTGTTCGACGATCTGACCCGGCTGCCAAACCGGCGCTACTTTCATCAGCAGCTGTTTCTGGAACAGGGGATTTGCCACGCTCTCATCCTGCTGGATCTGGATCACTTCAAGGTGATCAATGACAACTACGGCCACGATATCGGGGATCGGGTGTTGCAGCAGTTTGGCGAGCTGTTGCAACAGCACTGCCCGCCCGGTGCGCTGGCGGCCCGTGTCGGGGGTGAAGAGTTTGCCCTGCTGCTGCCCATCGCCCACGAAGCCGAGCTGCAGCAACTGGCCAACACCCTGCTCACTGCGACCCGCACCATAGCACCCGACCCGGCCCATACCATGACGGTCAGCCTGGGGGTTGGAGTCCGCGAGCCCGGGGAGCCGGCAGTCTCGCTGTTCAAACGGGTGGATCAGGCGCTTTATGGCGCCAAGGAGGCGGGCAGAAACTGCGCGGTATGGGCGACGCCGACTAACAAGGAGACGTGAAGATCTACCGGTTGATTGCCGGTCACTGCGAAACATTGCTGCTGAGATAGGAGCCCCTGTTTTATGGGGAAAATCCCCTCACCTAAAAGCGGAAGGTAAGACCGATATTGGCCTGCCACTGGGTTACCAGCTCCCCGCGCACCTTGAACACGCACTGCTCCGGGTTGCAGAGAAACTGGTTGTTGTCGTTAACCAGCGAACCATAGCCGCGCACCTCGGCCCGCAGGGCCAGATGCTCGGCGAGGCGCGGTTGCACCCCAAGCGCCAGCGACATGGAAGGAGTCACCTCGCTGTCGTAGGCGGCAAAGCGGGTCACCCCGATCCCGGCGCCGATATAGGGCGCCATCAGGTTGTCAGAGAGAGTAAGCGCACCGGCAAAGTGCAGGGTGTCCACCGTCAGGCGATCCGGCTGGTCGGGAGAGAGGGTGGTGGACTGGTGGCTGTAGAGCAGCTCGATCATGCCGGGATCATCCACCTCCTTGCTGATAAAGAGGCCCCAGCTGCCGGAGCCCTGTCCCTGCAGTGAATCAAACGATGCAGAAAGCGGCACCGGCTGCACCACATCGTCACTCTTCTCGAAGTCGATGGCTGAGCTGTAGCCAAAAAACGGCGTCACCTGCCAACCGGATGTGGTCGCGCCCTCGGCACTCCAGACCGGCCCCAGTGGCAGCAACAGCCCCATCATCGCTATCCCGGCTCTCTTCATCATCATCCCCTGCTCCCTGTATGATTGTGCAGAAAGCCTACCAGAGGCATCCTAGGCCCATCCTAAACGGCGGCTGTACCGGATCACTTTCATCGCGGGATTTCCCCCTCGCCTGAACCCCTGCCGAACCGCACCACTGGCGCAGTTACGCGCCCCGCCACCATTCATCGACGGTTAACCTCTGCCACGTATGCTGGCGCCAAATCGGGTCATCGGGGCCCGTTATCACTACTCAAAAGGACATCAGGGAATGGTTGCCGCGCAACTCAACGACCCCAAAACTACCCTCGCGGATACCCTGCGGGCCACCGCGCATGCCATCGACGAGAGCCACATCAGCCTGCGCCAGATGCTCGCGCTGGTGGGCGAGCAGGGCATGCTGCTGTTTTGCGTGCTGCTCACCGTCCCCTTCCTGCTGCCGGTCTCCATTCCCGGGGTCAGCACCCCGTTTGGCCTGCTGATCCTCTTTATCGGCATCGGCATCACCCTCAATCGGGTGCCCTGGCTGCCCGCCATGCTGATGGAGCGTCGCTTCGCTGCCGACCAGCTCAAGCCGACCCTGCACAAGGGGGCAGATCTGCTGGCCCGGGTCGATCGCGTTATCCGCCCACGCCTGCTGGTGCTGACCGGCAGCAACACGGTCAACCGCTGCAACGGCCTGCTGATCATGCTGGCCGCCCTGCTGCTGATGCTGCCCCTGGGCGCCATCCCGTTCACCAACGCCATGCCCGCCTGGGCCATCCTGCTGCTGGCCACCGGCATGTTGCAGCGGGACGGTCTGTTCGTCGCCAGCGGCTATCTGCTGGTAAGTGCGACCCTGGTCTGGTTCAGCGTGCTGGCCATCGGCTTGCTGATGGCGGGCCAGAGCGCCAGCGGCCTGCTCGGCTAACCCCGATGCACAGAAAAAGGGCGACCAGATGGTCGCCCTTTTTGATTTGTGCGGGATACCGCCCGGTCAAAGCAGATCGTAGATAAGGGCCGAGATGGCAAGCAGCCCCATCACCAACACAAAAAGGGTACTCGGCCCGCGATAACGCTTGAGTGCGGGCAAGCGATAGATAGAGCAGGCCGGCAGCAGAAACAGGATCACCGCGATCAGCGGGCCACTGACGCGCTCGATGATGTCGAGCACATTGGGGTTCAGATAGGTGATGACGGCGGTCACCATAAACAGGATCACCGATGACACCCGGGCGATGGTCGACTCCTTGAGAGAGAGCCCCAGCCCCTGACAGGCACCGCTCACCATGCTCACCGTCCCCTCGCTCACCCCCATGGAGGTTCCGAGGAAGGATTTGGACATGGCCAGAATGGCGATAAGCGGCCCCACATAGGCGATCAGCGGATTGGAGAACTTGTTCGCCAGCGCCGACAGCACCGAGATATTGTCGGTGCGGGCCAGCGCCATCTCGGCCTGACTCAGACTCATCACGCAGCTCACCACGAAAAAGAGCACGCTGCCGCAAATCAGCATGCTGCTGTACTTGATGATCCGCTTGGCACGCAGGTCGGCACTCTCCTGACAGCGCTTTTTCTGCGCCGCGCTGAAGGAGGAGATAATGGGCGCATGGCTGAAGGAGAACACCATCACCGGCACGATCAGCCAGAGTGATTTCCAGAACGCCGGATCCCGCCAATCCACCGCCTGGCTCTCGCTGAAATAGGAGAGGCTCCACTGGGGCAGCAGATAGATGGAGAGGCCAATCAGAAAGGCAACCATCGGCAGTGCCAGCACGCTGATGGCCGATACCACGATCTGTTTGCCAGCCAGCAGCACCAGATGCAGGCCCAGCATCACCCCCAGCACCAGCAAGCCGCGCGGAAGCTCGGCATCCCCCAGCTGGTGAACCACGAAGCTTTGAATCGCGTTGGTGATGGAGATGCTGTAGACCAGAATGATGGGGTAGAAGGCCATCAGATAGACCAGCATCAACAGCTTGCCCGCCTTGGCTCCGAAGTGCTCCTCCACCACATGGGTGATATCCCCTTCCCGATGAGAGCTGGAGAGCACAAAGCGGCTCAATGCCCGGTGGGAATAATAAGAGAGCGGAAAAGCCAGCAATAAAATAAACAGCAAAATAACCGGAGAATTACTGCCAACCGTAATAGGGAGAAATAACGTACCGGCACCGACAGCAGTGGCATATAGGCCCATGGTCCATACCGAATCGCTTTTCTCCCATTTCAATTTTGAAACAGGGTTACTCTTTTCAGCAATAGAAACACTCATTGCAATATATACCTTATTAATCTGTCATCATTATTTTTATTGGCCCGAATAACAGGCTGGAGATATGTCGTTGCATATCGCCCTGCACATGAAAAAACAACGCCGCGAGCGGCCAACAGGGCCACCGGAGAGAAACGGAGCTGCCACGCTACCATCGTTGAAATCGCTATCCGGGTCAAGGTTAATAATTCATGACTGTTTGAATCGGAATGTTTCAAAAGACAACGGGATGTATCACATTCGTCACCCAAAACCAGATTCACGCCCGTTTGATAACATACCGATAAAACCTCATGCTGTTGCCCAACAACACAAATAAGACCAGCGTTCAGGCCGATAATATTAACACCTTAAGCTGTGGAATATGAGTTAAATAATACGGCCAACTTTTCTACTAATTGACAGTGATGTCAGCCAATTTATTCAGAGTAAAAGCGCAGGCTATTTCCGACAGCGACCGGGGTGGCACTCTCAACCTGCCGGGCAGTGCGCCACCCGGTTGCGGCCTGCCCGCTTGGCCCGATAGAGCCACTCGTCGGCCCGAGCCAGCGCCTGATTGATCTCCTCCTCTGGCTGCACCAGAGTTGCGCCCAGACTGACCGTGATGGCGACCGGATCGGCAGGCAATGCTTCGACGGCAGCACGGATCTGCTCCGCCATCTGCAGCAAACCGGCTTCATCGATCCGCGGTAGCAGGATCAGAAACTCCTCGCCACCGCTGCGCACAAAGAGATCGTCCGCCCGCAACAGGGCATCGATGCAGCCACTGAATCGCTGCAAGGCTCGATCTCCCTGCTGATGGCCGTAACGATCGTTGATCTGCTTGAAGTGATCGATGTCGAGCATGATAAGACCGCAGGGCGCCTCCCCTGCCCGCAACGGCTGGCAGTGCTCGAAGAAGAAACGGCGGTTATGGAGGCCAGTCAACTGGTCGGTTTCGCTCTGGCGCAGCAGTCGCTGCTGCAACTCGTACTGGCGGGTGATATTGCGGGTCACCCAGGCAACCGCCCGCTTGCCGTCATAGAGAGAGGGCAGCGGCGCAATCTTGCCCTCGAAACGCTGTATCCCTTGCGGCCCGGCGGCGGCATTGATCCCCCCCACCTCGGCTGCTGAGAGCTCATACTCCACCACTCGCACCTGACCGCTCGCCAGCGACTCGGCTACCTGCGCCTTGACCCACATGGCCATCTCGGGTGGCAGCACATCGGCCAGCTGCTTGCCCGTCAGCGGATTGCCGTCGTGATAGAATTGCTGCTCCATGCCGCCGATATATTCCACGTAATAGCCATCTTCACTGAGGATAAAGACGGGATCTGGCAGCTGGGCCATCACTTCATAAAGCTGGGTTACCGAAAGCGCCACGAAGACTCCTGTACTTCAACGTCAAACAGGGGGGAGATATTCTGCCTCAAGAGGAATCACACGCCCTCATCGTCAGCGCAGAAAAATCTGCGGCCACAGCCAACAATCCTTTACATCTAGCAGCCTGCCAGCCTCTCGGCCACCACCGGTGGCAAGCACGTTGCTACTCCCGCCACTGCGCTCGCTCACGGCGGCGAAAGCCCCCTCACCCGGTCACGCATATCCCATTGTTTCAACTCACAAGTTCATTTACGCTGGCCGTCCTGAGTCCAGTTTTCACCTCATCAGCCATCAGGAACGCCAGCCACCCGCAACCGCAGGGGCTGTACCACGGAAAAGGAATCGCCAGATGAAAAACGCCATCGTTACCGCCCGCTTCGACGCCATCAGCACCGAAGGGGAACAGCTCACCCTCAAGATCGCCATCAAGGCCCCCGAGCCGGATCCCAAGTCCGCCAGCGGTGACTGGCGCTGCAAGGTGAAGCTGGCGGGGCTGAGCGACAAGACCTTTATCTACGGCATCGACAGCCTGCAGGCCCTGAGCCTCGCCATCAAGTTTGTCGAAACCGAACTGCGCGCTTTCTCCGATGCGGGCTGGCAATTCTATCTGCCCAATTGCCCAGATCACCCCATCGACATGAGCGCCTGCTACTTCCCGGCGCTCTAGCCCGGCCAACCCAAGGAGCCCGGATGCACGGACCCGATCCCGCCAATCCCCACCCCATGAACGGCTTTCCCCAGGTGTGCTTTATCAAGAACACCATCAAGGGGCCCAATATCGAGGTGGGTGACTACACCTATTACGACGACCCGGAGGATTCGGCGGGCTTCGAGCGCAACGTCCTCTACCACTTCCCCTTCATCGGCGACAAGCTCATCATCGGCAAGTTCTGCGCCATCGCCCGCGGGGTGAAGTTCATTATGAACGGCGCCAACCACCAGACCTCCGGCTTCTCCACCTACCCCTTCTTTATCTTCGGCAACGGCTGGGAGCATGCCGCACCCGCCCCGGGCAGCCTCCCCTACAAGGGGGATACCGTCATAGGCAACGATGTCTGGATTGGCTATGACGCTCTGATCATGCCGGGGGTCAAGGTAGGCAACGGAGCCATCATCGCCGCCCGCTCCGTGGTCACCGGAGACGTGCCCGCCTACGCAGTGGTCGGCGGCAACCCCGCCAAGGTGATCCGCTACCGCTTCGACGACGACACCATCGCCCGTCTCAACGCCATCGCCTGGTGGGACTGGCCGGTAGAGCGGATCAGCCGCAATCTGCCGCTTATCAGCGGCGGTGAGATAGCCGCGCTGGAAGCGGCAATCCGTTAGAGACAACCACCATCAAGCAGGAAGCACTATGCAACTAACCCCACCCCAACCGCCTCAGGACGATGATGTTGAAGCGCTGCGCATTGGCCTGACGGGCTACAACGTAAGCCAGGCAGGCCCTCAACTGTACGAACTTCGGCGCGAGCGGATCGCCAGCTTTATCAAGGATGAAGAGGACAAGGTACACGGCGGCATCATCGCCGACATCAAGTGGGGCTGGCTGCACGTCGACTGGCTCTGGATCGACGAAAGCATCCGCCGCGATGGCTGGGGCGGCCGCCTGCTCGGCGCTATGGAGCAGTACGCCCAAAGCAAGGGCATCAGCAACTACCACTTGGAAACCACCAGTTTTCAGGCCCTCCCCTTCTACCAGAAGCAGGGTTACGAAGTCTTTGGCCAGCTGCCCGATATGCCGCCGGGGCATGTGAGTTATTTTTTGAAGAAGCAAGGCATTTGTAATGAATAAAATTTACAAATACATGAAATTCAGACCTGATTTTTTTAAAAAACCTAGTCTTAGGTTAAGTCAACGCTGTGCATTGAATGACCCTTTTGAGCTCAGCCCGGACCAAGATACGCTAGATAAAATATTAGAAGATGCTCATAGAGAGGATTTCTTCCAACAAATTTCTGAATATGCAAGTGATGAAGGGTTTGATGATACAGGGATCATCTCTTTCACGGAAAGTTATAATAACTTATTGATGTGGTCTCACTACGCTGACGAGCATAAGGGTATTGTTATTGAATTTGACTACCATGCTTTGAAGACTCACTTCAATAAAATACTATCTGTGAGTAACTCTATTGAACGTGTATTATATAATAGAGAAAGACATGAGGTACTACCATGTACCACTTCACCCAAAAGAAACTTATTAACTAAGAGTGATGATTGGATTTATGAAAAAGAACATCGAGTAATAACTAAAGTATCGAATGCAGATTACTTTGTCATTAATAAAGAAGCCTATGAATATATTATTGATTTCTATGATGAAAGCTACCTTGAACTGCTTAATGTCGAGAAATACAAAGGGATGATAAAGATCTCCATCAATCATCAAGCATGCCACTTAATGGATCAGCAAGAAAAAGATGGCAGCTCCACTGACGATATGGAAGAGATGCGATTTTCTCCAAGCAACACTATATTAAACGAACTACTTTCTTTTATCGCAGCAGCACCAACCTCCATTTTTCTTTTTGATATACCAATAGAATGTATCACTGGAATATTTTTAGGCTGTAGATTAACGGAATCAGACAAGTCAACGCTACGTGAAGTAGCTTGCGAAAATACATTATTTAATAGAATACCTTGTTATCAAGCTAGTTTAAGCAAGCATCAATTCGCCTTGATTTTTGAAGAAACCTACCACTCATGCTCAACAACGTAGACGTAGACGTAGATGTAGATGTAGATGTAGATGTAGATGTAGATGTAGATGTAGGGTGCAATGAACGAAGTGAATTGCACCTCTATCTTCACAACTATCATAATGAAAATGGTGCAATGCGCTCCGCTTATTGCACCCTACGTTAACCATGTTAATACCGATTATTTATTGTCGTGTGGTATTTCATATTCAGGTGTAGAGGTATCTCCCCAAGATAATGGATACCGGCCTTGTTGTACCCAACGATGGAAAGTGGAATATGGCCAATCTTTCGGGGCTGTTACCAATCCATGTTTGACAGGATTGATATGGATGTAATCGAGATGGTGATTGAAATCTTCCTGATTGCGGATCAGGTGATCCCAATAACGTCGCTGCCAAATACCCCGCTCACCACGCAGCCAACGAGATGCTGAGCGAGCCTCCGAATTGGGGATTGCTCGTGAAAACTTGCTTTTGATTTGGCGCCAGCGCAACGGAAAATTGGTATCCCCTTCCGGCAACTCCAGCAAGGCATGCAGATGTTCGGGCAAGACAACCCAGCCGTGGATCCGGAATGGACGACGCTCTTGCACCTCTCTGACAACCGACCTCAGCAGATCGATCCGCTCGACCAGTAAATGGTTGTTCTGACGCTCAGCCAGCACGACCGTAAAAAACCAGGTTCCCCCCGGTCGCCATATTCGTCTGTAATTCGCCATGTTTTGCCTAATCCACAATCAACCCTGTTGTTAAATGTGGTCTAAACGAAGCAAAACGTAGGGTGTAATGAACGAAGTGAATTACACCTCGCTCACACATCCACAAAACAAAAGCGGTGCAATGCGCTTCGCTTATTGCACCCTACTTGTATGGTTCCTGCGTTGTTACATCATTTGGTTAACGACCCAAAAACGGCTCCCAATCCTTGAACACCGGCTGCAACCCGGCCTGCCGCACGGCGGCGGCCACTTCCCCCACCGGGCGGTCGTCGTGGATGGCGAACTGCTCCAGCTCCTCTTTATCCCCCTCGGCATAGCCACCCGGCTGGGTGCGCGACTCGGCCGACATCTGGGTGATGCCAAGGCGCACCGCGCCGTTGCGGAAGGTGGCCGACTCGCGGGTGGAGAGGGACAAGTCCAGCGTGGGCGAGAAGAGGCGCCAGGCGCAGATAAGCTGCGCCAGCTGACGATCCGACATGACCACGGCAGGCTCCAGCCCGCCGGTGCAGGGGCGCAGGCGCGGGAAGGAGAGCGAATAACGGCTCTGCCAGTGGTGGCGCTCAAGCCAGCTCAGATGCTCGGCGACAAAGTAGCTGTCGGCGCGCCAGTCCGAGGAGAGGCCGATGAGCGCCCCCAGCCCTATCTTGTCGATACCGGCGCGACCGAGCCGATCCGGTGTGGCGAGGCGCCACGCGATGTCCCGCTTGTTGCCGCGCAGGTGATGGCGGGCGTAGGTGGGGGCGTGGTAGGTCTCCTGATAGACCATGACGGCGTCGAGGCCGAGGCTCTTCAGCTCGGCATATTCGGCCTGCGAGAGGGGCTGCACCTCCATCCCTACCGTGCTGAAGTGGCGGCGGATGATGGGCATCACCTCGCGAAAATAGGCAAGCCCCACCTTGTGCTCGTGCTCGCCGGTCACCAGCAGCACGCTGTCAAAACCGCGCGCCTTGATGGCCAGACACTCGCGCTCTATCTCCTCTGCATTCAGGGTCTTGCGCTTGAGGCGGTTGCTCATGGAGAAGCCGCAGTAGGTGCAGTCGTTGGCGCACAGATTCGACAGATAGAGCGGCACATAGAAGCCGATGGTGTTGCCGAAACGCTGGCGGGTCAGCCGCTCGGCCTCGGCCGCCATCTGCGGCAGATAGGCTTCGGCGGCTGGGGAGATCAGCGCCATAAAGTCGCTCAGGGTGCGGCGGGGTGAACCCAGCGCCCGCGCCACATCGGCGGCGGTCTTGGCGCGGATCTGCATGCCGATATCGTCCCACTCAAGCTCCTGCCAACGATTGGCAAAATCCAACCACCTCCCGGCCTCCCCCTTGGGAGGGGGAGGAGTGCAGGGATCGCCCCCTTCAAGTACCGAATCAGCCGAAGCCCTCAC
>NZ_JBFODO010000024.1:0-68533 GCF_040908365.1 Aeromonas sp. R2-4 | reverse complement strand
CGGATAACAAAACGGTACCCCTACCGTGTTATCTGGAGTCACCGTATGACCACCAACGAGAAAGTAGCACGTCGCAAACTCAGCCTGCTAGAGCTCGCCAAAGAGCTCAATAACGTCAGTAAAGCCTGCAAGCTCATTGGCTACAGCCGCCAGCAGTTCTACGAAATTCGCCGTAATTACCAGACCTATGGCGCCGAGGGCTTGCTCGACAAATTGCCGGGCTGTAAAGGGGCTCATCCCAATCGGGTTGCGCCCGAGATTGAACAGGCCATCCTCGATTACTCCCTCACCAGACCAACTCAAGGCCCGCTGCGGGTCGCGCAAGAACTGGCTCTGCAAGGCATCAATGTCAGTGCGGGCGGTGTGCGTGGCGTGTGGCAACGGCACGACTTGCTCTCTAAACACGACCGCTTGCTGCGCCTTGAGAAAACTCACCGTGAGCAGACCATTGAGCTCAATGACGAGCAAATTCGCCTGTTAGAACGATTCAGTCCCGAGTTCCGAGAACGCCAGATTGAGGTTCATTACACCGGAGAACTGGTGGCGGTCGACACCTTCTTCGTCGGCGCGCTCAAGGGGGTTGGCAAGGTGTATCTACAAACCGTGCTGGACTGCTACAGTCGCCACGCCTGGGGACGGCTCTACACCAGCAAGCTGCCGGTGACCTCGGTTCATGTGCTCAATGAAACGGTGCTGCCGTTTTTCGAGGCCCACGAGGCGCGGGTCTATACCATCCTGTCGGACAACGGGCGCGAGTTCTGTGGGCGCCCAGACCACCATCCCTACGAGCTGTTCCTGCAACTGGAGGGGATTGAGCACCGAACCACCAAGGTGCGCAGGCCGCAGAGCAACGGCTTTATCGAGCGGCTGCATCGAACCTTGCTGGATGAACACTTCCGCATCAAGGGGAGGACGACCTGGTATGAGTCGGTAGAGCAGATGCAGACAGACCTGGATAGCTATCTGGTGCACTACAACACCCAGCGGCCACATCAGGGCAGGATGATGGAGGGTCAAACCCCCTACAGCATGTTCAAGAAGGGTCTGAAATTGATACCGAAGGAAGTGCGCTCTAAAGTAGCGTAAACAAGACACCGGTTTGAGGCCGGTGTCAGGTGATAACTAGATCTGTACAGTTAGGTCATATACATCGAAACGAGGTTGCTCAAAAACATGAACAATAAAAGTGGTTATATCGGCGTCAACGGTGGTGAGTTGTATTACGAACTTTCGGGTAATCCTGATGGTAAGCCTTTATTGATGCTTCATGGTGGCCTTGGTTCCCTTAATGAACTAATGCCCATTCAAAGATATGTTGCCATGGATTATCAGTTGATCAGTGTAGATTTCCGTGGCCATGGAAAATCCCCTCTAGGTAGTAAGCCACTGAGTTACTTGCAGTATCAGCAAGATATCCAAACACTCCTCGACTATCTGGGCGTTGATAAATATTCAATATTTGGCTTTAGTGATGGTGGTATCGTAGGTTATCGACTAGCCGTACAAGAACCCGATAGCGTTTCTTGTTTGGTTACACTTGGTGCAACGTGGCGATTAGAGCCTGATGATCCATCACTCGGGTTGCTAAGCGGCTTAACAGCAGACTTTTGGATTTCAAAGTTTGCCGATGATGTCGCGCTATATAAGGTGTCAAATCCCGAGCCTGATTTCCCAAAACTGGTCGATGCTGTAAAGGCTGTTTGGCTTGATACAACACCATCTGGCTACCCGAGTAACCTAGTTGAAAAAATTCGTTGTCCGACATTAATCATGAGGGGTGATAACGATGTCATATTTTCGCTTGAGGAGTCTGTGGCTTTAAAAGCAAAAATCGCAGATTCCAGTTTTGCCAATATTCCACTCGCGGCTCACTCAGCTCATCAAGAATCGCCGGAACTGGTAGGTAAAATGCTTCAACAGTTCATGTCACAGCATAAAAACTATTAACTCTTCCATAGCACACTGCATATAAAGAATCAGCTCTGTGCAAGTGAACTCATCATCAAAATGCCGAACATCAAATTCGGCATTTTCTTTATCTCAGCCCGCTCGCCCATCCTTTCAACTGCCAGTGTTTCACGTGGAACGTCGGGCGGCATCCGGCTGAGCCGTCTGTGCTATCATCCCCGCACCTTACTCTCTGGAGAAACAATGACCACTCGACATAATCCGCTCGAACTGTACCAGCCGGACAACAGCTCCCCCGATAAACTGAGCGAACGACAGCTGATGCTATTTGCCCTACTACAACAGCGTGAGCAGGAGTTTGGCTTCAACCAGAACGTAATCGTCCACTACCCGGAAGCGAGCTTTCTCACCGCTCCGCTCGATTATCTGGATCTGCTGATCCTGGAACAGCAGCAACAGGGTCACCTCATCAATGAGGTGGTGATACTCACCACTTACCCTCAGGTGCACCCCCCACTGGTCGAGCGTGACTATCTGCATGAAGCGGTTCATATGCCCGCAGGCCCGGATCACACTGCAATATTCAGAGCGCATTGCGGTTCTCAGCAAGCAGGCAAAATCCTCTACATCGAAGCGGTCAACGAGCAGGATCCCAAAATCCAGCCGACCTTTGTCTTGATGCTGCGCGATGAGAATGGTGAACTGCAGGGAGGTATGTCCGGGTCTATCTACTCCACAGACAATCAGCGATACGCCTATATCGGCACTGTGGTCGTGCAACCAGGGCAACCCGCAGGAACCGGCACCCTGCTCGCCAATACCGTGCTGGAGTACCTGACGCAGCAAGGGGTTTACGAGGTCAATCTCGGCACCCAGACCGCCGAGTCTTTCTATGCCAAGCTGGGGTTCAGGGTCATCCACCACATAGTGCCAGCGTTGCGTCATCGCACGGCTAGCGATGGTGCTGTGCTACCCCACAACCTGGTCATCATGAGCAAAATGCTCTGATAAAGCAGACTACAGATGTAAAAAAGCCGCTCACAGGGAGCGGCTTTTGTATATCGAGCTGACAGCATCGATTAGACGTCGAGGTTGGCTACGCGCAGGGCGTTGGTCTCGATAAAGTCGCGACGGGGCTCAACGGCATCACCCATCAGGGTGGAGAAGAGCTGGTCAGCACCGACGGCGTCGTCGATGGTGACGCGCAGCATGCGGCGGGCTTCCGGATCCATGGTGGTTTCCCACAGCTGGTCCGGGTTCATCTCGCCCAACCCTTTGTAGCGCTGGATGTAGATGCCGCGCTTGCCTTCGCCCATCAGCCACTCGACCGCTTCGACGAAGCTGGAGACCGGCTTCACCTTCTCGCCACGCTTGATGTAACCGCCTTCCTCGATCAGGTTGGCGATCTCCTTGCCCAGCGAGACCAGCTGACGGTACTCAGAGGATTGCAGGAAGTCGTAGCTGAGCGGATATTCGCGATCGACACCGTGCTGACGTACCACGGCGTGCGGCACGTACAGGCTGCGCTCTTCGTCACGACGAACCTGGATCTGGTACTGGATACCGTGGTTGCTCTCGTTGAGCACGGCTTCCATACCCTGACACCAGGCCAGCAGATCGCTCTCGCTGTTCAGCAGCGCTTCGTTCAGCTCCGGCTGATAGATCAGCTGGGTCAGCACGGCTTCCGGCGCACGACGAGACATGCGGGTGATCAGGTGAGTCACCGAGCGGTGCTGATTGACCAGACGCTCCAATGCCTCGCCACCGATGGCCGGGGCAGACTCGTTGACGTGCAGGGTCGCTCCGTCCAGCGCCATGGCGGTCTGGTACTGCAGCAGCGCGTCTTCGTCTTTCAGGTACTGCTCCTGCTTGCCCTTTTTCACTTTATAGAGCGGCGGCTGGGCGATGTAGACGTAGCCACGTTCGATGATTTCCGGCATCTGACGATAAAAGAAGGTCAGCAGCAGGGTTCGGATGTGCGCACCATCGACGTCCGCATCGGTCATGATGATGATGTTGTGGTAACGCAGCTTGTCCGGGTTGTACTCGTCACGACCGATACCGCAACCCAGTGCGGTGATCAGGGTGCCCACCTCTTGCGAGGAGATCATCTTGTCGAAACGGGCCTTCTCCACGTTCAGGATCTTGCCCTTGAGCGGCAGGATGGCCTGGTTCTTCCGGTTGCGGCCCTGCTTGGCGGAACCGCCAGCAGAGTCCCCTTCCACTATGTAGAGTTCGGAAAGCGCCGGGTCTTTTTCCTGACAGTCAGCCAGCTTGCCGGGCAGACCGGCGATATCCAGCGCGCCTTTGCGGCGAGTCAGTTCGCGAGCTTTGCGGGCCGCTTCACGGGCACGGGCCGCATCGATGATCTTGTTGACCACGATCTTGGCATCGCCCGGGTTTTCCAGCAGGAAGTCGGCCAGCTTCTCACCCATCGCCTGTTCAACGGCGGTCTTCACTTCGGAAGAGACCAGCTTGTCTTTGGTCTGGGAGGAGAACTTGGGATCCGGCACCTTGACGGAGATAACGGCAATCAGACCTTCACGCACGTCGTCGCCACTGGCGGCAGACTTGGCCTTCTTGCTGTAGTCCTCTTTGTCCATATAGGAGTTCAGAGTACGGGTCAGCGCGGTACGGAAGCCAACGAGGTGAGTACCACCATCCCGCTGCGGGATGTTGTTGGTGAAGCAGTAGACCCCTTCCTGATAGGCGTCGTTCCACTGCATCGCCACTTCCACGCCGATACCATCCTGCTCGGTGGTGAAATGGAACACCTTCGGGTGGATCGGGGTCTTGTTCTGGTTCAGGTATTCAACGAATGCCTTGATACCACCCTCGTAGCAGAAATGCGCCTCGCGGCCATCACGCTCGTCTTGCAGACGGATGGAGACACCGGAGTTGAGGAAGGAGAGCTCGCGCAGGCGCTTGGCCAGGATCTCGTAATGGAACAGGGTATCGCTGAAAATGGCAGGGCTCGGCCAGAAGCGAACTTCGGTACCGGTGCCGGTGCTGTCGCCAATCTGCTTGAGCGGCGCCTGCGGCTCACCCAGATGATAGGTCTGCTCGTAGACGTGGCCGTTACGACGAATGGTCAGCAACAGCTTGTCAGAGAGGGCGTTAACGACTGAGACACCCACGCCGTGCAGGCCACCGGAAACCTTGTAGGAGTTGTCATCGAACTTACCGCCAGCGTGCAGCACGGTCATGATGACCTCTGCGGCGGAGCGGCCCTCCTCCTCATGCATGTCTACCGGGATACCCCGGCCATTGTCACGCACAGAGACAGAACCGTCGGAATGGATCTTGACCAGAATATCGGAGCAGTAGCCAGCGAGCGCCTCGTCAATGGAGTTATCGACGACCTCGAACACCATGTGGTGCAGACCCGAGCCATCATCCGTATCGCCGATATACATCCCCGGGCGCTTGCGGACCGCATCCAGGCCCTTCAGCACCTTGATATTCGAGGAGTCGTAAGTATTTTCACTCATAGCTTACTCTCTGCCTTCTCTAACGTTTCGGAGATTTTACCCTGTTCCACGTGGAACAACTTGCAGTCATTCGCATCCATCATGTCTGCGAGCTGACCGGTGTCGATGGCGGTGATAAACACCTGGGACGCACACTGCTTCAGCCTTGCGGCCAGCAAGCGGCGCTTGTCGACATCCAGTTCAGAGGCAAAATCGTCAATTAAAAAAATACAGCCACGGCTGCTATGTTGATTCAAATAGAGCCCTTGGGCCAGTCGCATGGCGCAGACCAGCAACTTCAGCTGACCCCGGGACAAAATATCCTGAGCGGGTACCCCGTTCGCCTTGAGGCGCACATCGGCTTTCTGTGGACCGACACCGGTATAGCCCAGCGCCCGATCCCGCTCAAACCCCGCCTCAAGCAGATCGCCGAGGGGAGTATCTTTCTCCCAGCCCCGGTAAAAGCCGAGACTGATATCGAATTCCGGCAGAAAATCCGCCGTCATCTCCTTGATCAGGGGCGTAATGGCCTGACAATAACTGGCGCGAAACTCGGCCAGCTCACCACCCAGCCGCACCAACTCCTGATCCCAGAACGCCAGCTGGCGATATTGGGTGCTCTGGCGCAATAGCGCATTGCGCTGTTTCAGCAGCCGCCGCACTCGTCCCCACAGGGCAAAGAAGGTCGGCTCCTGATGGAAAACGCCCCAATCGAGCCAGGCGCGGCGAGCCTGAGGCCCGCCCGTCAGCAAGTTGAAACCATCGGGATGGATCAACTGCACCGGCAACAGCTCCGCCAAATCGGCCAGCCGCTGGGCCTGTGCCCCGGCAATCTTGAGCTGGGTCTCGCCACTCTTGTCTTTGGCAAGACCGATCGGTACCTGACGCCCCTCCAGCTCGCACTGGGCAAACAGGGTAAAGGCCCTCTCCCCCTGGCGGATGACCCGCCCGGTCAGATGAGTGCGAAAGGAGCGCCCCAGACCAAGGTAGTGAATGGCTTCCAGCACGCTGGTCTTGCCGCTGCCATTGCACCCGACCAGAATGTTGAGGCCGGGCGACAGCTTGAGGCTGGCTTGCTGGATATTGCGAAAGTCGCTGAGCTGGAGTTTGACCAGGGACACGACTAGATCCGCATCGGCATCACCACGTACTGAGCATCCTGATGTTCAAAATCCTCAATAATGGCACTACTGATGGAATCGCTCAGGCTAATCCGAATTTGGTCACATTTTAACGTATTCAGCACGTCGAGCACATAAGAGACGTTAAAGCCGATCTCCATCTCGCCAGCGGCATATTGTACGTCAAGCAGCTCTTCGGCTTCTTCCTGTTCCGGGTTGTTGGCGGTGATGCGCAGCAGGTTTTCCTGCAGATTGAGACGCACCCCACGGAATTTCTCGTTGGAGAGGATGGCGGCGCGGGCAAACGCCTGACGCAGATCCTCACGACCGGCGATCAGGGCCTTGTCGCTGTTGCGCGGAATGACGCGGCGCCAGTCCGGGAAGCGGCCATCCACCAGCTTGGAGGTGAAGATGAAGCCGTCCAGCGCAGCACGCAGGTTGCTGCGGCCGATCTGCAGCCGCACCGGCTTGTCTTCTGCTTCCAGCAGACGCACCAGCTCCAGTACCCCTTTGCGCGGCAGGATAACCTGATGATCGGGCAGCGATTCCCCTACTACCTCGCGGCGGCAGGTGGCCAGACGGTGACCGTCGGTCGCCACGGTGCGCAGACCGTGACCTTCGCTCTCGAACAGCATGCCGTTCAGGTAGTAACGCACATCCTGGCTGGCCATGGAGAACTGGGTCGCATCGATCAGCTTCTTCAGCTCCAGCTGGCTGATATCGAACTCGAGCACGGATTCCCAATCCTCGATGTTCGGATACTCGGTCGCCGGCAGGGTCGAGAGGTTGAAGCGGGAGCGACCGGACCGGATGATCAGGCGCTCCCCTTCGGTATTGAGACGGATCTCGGCGCCTTCCGGCAAACCACGGCAGATATCCAGCAGCTTGCGCGCCGGTACTGTGGTGCGGCCATCTTCGCTGGCCCCGTTCAGATAGACCTGACCGATCATCTCTACTTCGAGATCGGTACCGGTCAGTGACAGCAGACCGTTGCTGACATCAAGCAGCACGTTGCCGAGGATCGGCAGGGTCGGTCGGCCGCCGAGGGCGCCGGACACCAGTTGCAGAGGACGTAACAGGGCCTCACGGCTAATTTCGAGCTGCATCTGTGCTCTCCGTTGTGATTAGGAGGAAAAGATTCGGATCAGGTTGGAATATTCGCGCTGCATCTGTCCACTCGATTCCGTTATCAGGAAGAAAGGGTACGGATCAGGTTGGAATAGTCCTCCTTGATGTCGTGACTCTCCTCCTTCAGCTGCTCGATCTTGCGGCAGGCATGAAGAACGGTAGTGTGGTCACGGCCACCAAAGGCATCACCTATCTCCGGCAAACTGTGGTTGGTCAGCTCCTTGGCCAACGCCATCGCCAGCTGGCGCGGACGGGCAACGGAGCGGGAACGACGCTTGGAGAGCAGATCCGCCAGCTTGATCTTGTAGTACTCCGCCACCGTCTTCTGGATATTGTCGATGGTGACCAGCTTCTCCTGCAGTGCCAACAGGTCGCGCAGCGCTTCGCGCACGAAATCGATGTTGATGGCACGGCCGGTAAAGTTGGCGTTGGCTATCACCCGGTTGAGGGCGCCTTCCAGTTCACGGACGTTGGATCGCAGACGTTTGGCAATGAAGAAGGCCACTTCGTCCGGCAGATGGATCTGGTTCTCGTCTGCCTTGCGCATCAGGATCGCGACGCGGGTCTCCAGCTCCGGCGGTTCGATCGCCACGGTCAGGCCCCAGCCGAAGCGGGACTTGAGGCGATCCTCGACACCGTTGATCTCCTTCGGATAGCGATCCGAGGTCAGGATGATCTGCTGATTACCTTCCAGCAAGGCATTGAAGGTATGGAAGAACTCCTCCTGGGAGCGCTCCTTGTTGGCGAAGAACTGGATGTCATCGATGAGCAGGGCATCGACGCTGCGGTAGTAACGCTTGAACTCTTCAATGGCGTTGTTTTGCAGCGCTTTCACCATGTCCTGAACAAACCGCTCGGAGTGCATATAGATGACTTTGGCATCTTTTTTACTCTCCTTGATGGCATTGCCAACGGCGTGCAGCAGGTGGGTTTTACCCAGGCCGGTGCCGCCATAGAGGAACAGCGGGTTGTAAGCACCACCCGGATTGTCCGCTACCTGACGGGCAGCCGCACGCGCCAACTGGTTGGACTTACCCTCGACGAAATTCTCGAAGGTATAGTTCACGTTGGTGTTGCTCTTGTGGTTCGGCTCGGGCTTGGCTTCAGCCTTGCTTTCCCAGCTCTTCTGCAAGTTATTCACAGGCGCGGCACCCTGTACCGGCGCTCTGGCGACAGCAACAGGATGGGGACGATTGCCTATATCAAAACGCAGGGCGGGGCCATCGACCCCGCAGAGTTCGTTGATGATGCCGTTAACCCGGATGAGATACTTGTCTCGTACCCAGTCCAGAACAAAGCGATTCGGTGCATACAGGGTCAGAGTATTGTCACTCAACTCCGCTTGAAGCGGCCGGATCCACATGCTGAATTCTGCCGAGGGCAACTCATCTTGCAGCCGGTTAAGGCACTGCTGCCATAGCGAAGCAGTCACTCTAAACTCCTGTCGATTGATTAACTAAAGACCGGCTATTCTACGTTTTTAGCCGCCGGATCTCCAGCCATCGCCCGGTGGATCCAGCAAATAAGATCCTTGACTTTCAAGGATCCAGCGCCTTTGGATCGGATTTCATCCCCAAAGTTACCCACAGCTTGATCCACCGTCCGGATTGGTCGATCCCGTGCTTCTCTCCTGTTATTTCATATAACCAAATGTCATTTATTTTTTAAATTTTATTCCAATAACATCAGCGCCAAAGCAGTTATTACAACTACAAATACAAGACATTTAGAGAGAGAAACCCCATGAAAACTTCCATCAAGCTTATTTCCGGCGCAGCCATCCTGTTGGCTACCCTGTCTGGTCAGGCCATCGCCCAGGAGACAATCAAGGTCGGCATGTCCGGCAAGTACTTCCCGTTCACTTTCGTCAAGCAGGACAAGCTGCAGGGCTTTGAAGTGGATATGTGGAACCAGATCGGCGAGCGCACCGGCTACAAGGTCGAGTTCGTGACCGCCAGCTTCTCCGGCCTGTTCGGCATGCTGGAAACCGGCCGTGTCGATACCATCTCCAACCAGATCACCATCACTGACGAGCGCAAGGCGAAGTACGACTTCTCCCAGCCCTACGTCTATGATGGCGCCCAGATCGTGGTCCGTCAGGGCAACAACACCATCCACGGCATCAAGGATCTGGAAGGCAAAAAGGTCGCGGTCAACCTGGGCTCCAACTTTGAAGAGCTGCTGCGCAAGAACGACCCGAACAAGAAGATCGACATCCGCACCTATGACTCCGCCTTCGAGCAGGATGTCGCCCTGGGTCGCATCGACGCCTTCGTGATGGACCGCGTCTCCACCGCCCAGCTGATCAAAGAGTCCAAGCTGCCGCTGCAACAGGCTGGCGCACCGTTCGAGACTATCGAGAACGCCCTGCCCTTCCTGAAGACCCCGGAGAAACAGGCCGTACTTAAGAAGGTCGACGAGGCCCTGACCGCCATGCGCAAGGATGGCTCCCTGCGTCAGATCTCCGAGAAATGGTTCGCTTCCGACATCACCGACAAATAAATGATGGAATTTGACCTCGAATACACGCTGGGGCTGTTTCCCATCCTGCTCAAATATCTGGGCACCACGATGGAGATGGCCCTGTGGGGATTCGTGCTGGCACTCGTACTGTCGCTGGCCCTGGCGATAGTACGGGTGTTTCGCGTCCCTGCGATTCACTGGCTGGCGATGCTCTATATCTCGTTCTTTCGGGGTACACCGCTACTCGTTCAGCTGTTCCTGCTCTACTACGGACTGCCGCAACTGTTCCCGATCTTCGTGGGGATGGATGCCTTTACTGCCGCCATCGTCGGTCTGACCCTGCACTTCGCCGCCTACATGGCCGAGTCGATCCGCGCAGCCATCCTCGGCATTCACAAAAGCCAGATGGAAGCGGCGCTCAGTATCGGCATGAGCCGTTATCAGGCGATGCAGCGGATCATCCTGCCGCAGGCGGCACGCATCGCCACCCCGTCGCTGATGAACTACTTCATCGATATGATCAAGAGCACCTCGCTGGCCTTCACCCTGGGGGTGGCCGAGATCATGGGCAAAGCGCAGATGGAAGCCTCCTCCTCCTTCAAGTTCTTCGAGAGCTTTATGGCGGTGGCGCTGATCTACTGGGTGGTGGTGATCTTCTTTACCCGCTTGCAGCATCTGCTGGAAGTCCGTCTCAACCGCGCCTATTAAAGGAGGGCTCTCATGATCAAGCTAACCGGCCTCTCCAAGGCATATCACGGCAATCAGGTGCTCAACGGCATCGATCTGGAGGTCAAAAAGGGGGAAATTGTCGTCATCATCGGCCCCTCCGGCACCGGCAAGTCGACCCTGTTGCGCTGCCTGAACCTGCTGGAGACCCCGGATGCGGGCACCCTTGCCATCGACGATCTCGAGCTGAATCTGGCCAAGGCCAGCGAACAGCAGGCGATCGAGCTGCGCAAGCGGGCCTCCTTCGTGTTCCAGAACTACGCCCTTTTTGCCAACAAAACAGCGCTCGACAACATCGCCGAAGGGCTGATCACCGTCTGGAAGCAGCCAAAAGCGGAGGCCCGCGCCACAGCGCTCGGCATCCTCAAGGACATTGGCCTCGCCGACAAGCAGGATGCCTATCCGGCCTCCCTCTCCGGCGGCCAGCAGCAACGGGTCGGCATTGGCCGCGCCATGGCGGCCCACTCCAAGGTGATCCTGTTTGACGAGCCCACCTCGGCCCTCGATCCCGAGTGGGTCGACGAGGTTTTGGGACTGATGAAAGAGTTGGCCCGCCAGCACCAAACCATGGTGGTGGTGACCCACGAGATTGAATTTGCTCGTGATGTTGCCGATCGGGTGATCTTCATGGAAGGAGGGCGGATCGTCGAGCAGGGCCCGCCGGATCAGATATTGGTCGATCCCAAGGATCCCCGTACCCGGGAGTTCTTGCGGAAAGTCCTTAAATAGCTCTCTCTTTGGCGGCCTGGCCGCCTTTTTTATTGAGGGATCCCTTGTTTAACCCCGGGTTGCCAGTATAATCCGAAGCCCTTGATCCTCTGGATCCTCACGCTCGGCAGTGGCCTTTTCAAGACCATGGCAGGATGAGAGGGAACGGCGGATTGACTAAAAGCCGAACTCTGTTTAGAATTCGGCCTCTTTTGCTAGTCGTCACACGCTATAGCTGGCGCGTCGGCTAAGTGTGACAATCAAAACTGTACAGAAATACGGAATCGAATCATGAAACGTACTTTTCAACCGTCCAACCTGAAGCGCAAGCGCTCTCACGGTTTCCGCGCCCGCATGGCAACTGCCAACGGTCGTAAAGTTCTGGCCGCTCGTCGTGCCAAGGGTCGTGCCCGTCTGGTAGTTTAATGCCTACCCAGCACACCTTCTCTCGGGAGTTACGTCTGTTAACTCCCGAACACTTCAAACGCGTTTTCGCCGAGCCTGTCCGGGCTGCTTCCCCGCAAATTACGCTTCTCGCCTGCCCCAATTCACTCGAACACTCTCGTCTTGGCCTCGCTGTGCCCAAAAAAGCACTAAAGCGTGCCGTCTGGCGTAACCGTGTCAAACGGGTGGTCCGGGAAAGTTTCCGCCTCAAACAACATCAGCTGCCCGCTATCGACATCGTGGTGATCGCCAAGGCCGGTGTGAAAGAGATGGATAACGAGGAACTGTTCAAGTTACTGGAAAAGCTATGGCGCACTCTGTCACGCCGTTGCAATGGGTAGCTATCAAACTGATACGCCTGTATCAGCTAATCATTAGCCCTCTGCTCGGGCCGCGCTGCCGTTTTACTCCAACTTGTTCCCAATTTGCGATAGAAGCCATCCGACTTCACGGTTTCATAAAAGGCGTTTGGTTAGCTAGCAAACGTCTATTAAAATGCCATCCCTTATCCGAGGGTGGTTATGACCCGGTTCCGCAACCAAAGCGAAGAAACTGAAGACTATGGAATCACAACGCAATCTACTCCTGATCGGTTTGCTGTTCGTGAGCTTTCTGCTCTGGCAACAGTGGGAGTCCGACAAGGCTCCGAAGCCGGCCCCGACTACCGTGGCCCAAACCGAACATTTCGTACCTGAAGCCGGTCAGACCGGTGATATTCCTCAGGTTTCCGAGCAAGCCAACGCGACTGCCGCACGCAAGCTGATCACCGTCTCCTCTGACGTGCTCAAGCTGACCCTGGATACCCAGGGTGGTGACGTCGTGTCTGCCGAACTGCTGTCTCACAAACTGGAAGAGGGCAAGGACCAACCGTTCGTGCTGCTGACCAGCAAGCCTGAGCACCTCTATATCGCCCAGAGCGGTCTGGTGGGTCGCAACGGTCCGGACAGTCAGGCCGAAGGTCGTCCTACCTATGAAGCCGCCCAGACCAGCTATCAGCTGGCCGATGGTCAGGATCAAGTCGTCGTTCCGATGACCTGGACCGACAGCAAGGGCGTGGTCTTCACCAAGGAGTTCATCCTCAAGCGTGGCGACTATGCCGTTGGCGTTGATTACAAGATCGACAACAAATCTGCCGAGCCGGTTCAGGTGCAGTTCTATGGTCAGCTGAAGCAGACCGTAGCAACGCCGAAGGATCAGGAAGGTCATGCCATGGTAGCCAGTGCTTACCGTGGTGGTGCCTTCTCCACTGAAGATACCCGCTACAAGAAGTACACCTTCGACGAGATGAAGGATGCCGACCTGAACAAGACCACCAAGGGTGGTTGGGTCGCCATGCTGCAACACTACTTCGTCTCTGCCTGGGCTCCGAATGCCGATGATGCCAACAGCTTCTACAGCCGTGTGATCCCGGGCAAAGGCCAGGCCATCATCGGTTACAAGGCGCCGCTGGTTGACGTGGCTGCCGGCCAACAGGCTGAAGTGACCAGCAAGCTGTGGGTCGGTCCCAAGCTGCAAGACCAGATGGCCAAGGTGGCTAACCACCTCGACCTGACCGTCGACTACGGCTGGCTGTGGTTCATCGCCCAACCGCTGCACTGGCTGCTGACCGTGTTCCACGGTTTCGTCCAGAACTGGGGTCTGGCCATCATCATGCTGACCCTGCTGGTGCGCGGCATCATGTTCCCGCTGACCAAGGCCCAGTACACCTCCATGGCCAAGATGCGCATGCTGCAACCCAAGATTGCGGCCCTGCGCGAGCGCTTCGGCGATGACCGCCAGAAGATGTCTCAGGGCATGATGGAGCTGTACAAGAAGGAGAAGGTCAACCCGCTGGGTGGCTGCCTGCCGATCCTGGTTCAGATGCCGATCTTCATCGCCCTTTACTGGGCACTGATGGAGTCCGTTGAACTGCGTCACGCGCCGTTTGCCCTGTGGATCACTGACCTGTCAGTGAAGGACCCCTTCTTCGTGCTGCCAATCCTCATGGGTGCCTCCATGTGGTATCTGCAGAAGATGAGCCCGACCACCGTAACCGACCCGATGCAGCAGAAAGTGATGCAGTTCATGCCGATCATCTTCACTTTCATGTTCCTCTGGTTCCCGGCTGGCCTGACTCTCTACTGGCTGGTGAGCAACATCATCTCCATCATCCAGCAGACCATCATCTATCGTCAGCTGGAGAAGAAAGGACTGCATTCACGCAGCTAATCTTCCCGTGATGACAAAAGAGGCGGCCTTCGGGCCGCCTTTTTTATTACAATGTCTCCCACTACGTTTTCCTATCAGCGAACAAACGAGCCAAGCAAGATGACAACAGATACGATCGTGGCCCAGGCCACCGCGCCAGGCCGTGGTGGCGTCGGCATAGTCCGGGTCTCCGGCCCCGCCGCCGAACAGGTCGCCGGGATAGTGCTCGGCAAGCTCCCGCGGGTGCGCTACGCCGAATATCTGCCGTTCAAGGATGAGCAAGGCCAGGTACTGGATCAGGGCATCGCCCTGCTGTTCAAAGCACCCAACAGCTTCACCGGCGAGGATGTGCTGGAGCTGCAGGGCCACGGCGGCCCCGTCATCATGGACATGCTGATCCGCCGCATTCTGAAAATCGATGGCATCCGCCCTGCCCGCCCCGGCGAGTTTAGCGAGCGCGCCTTCATCAACGACAAGCTGGATCTGGCACAGGCCGAAGCCATCGCTGACCTTATTGAAGCCTCCAGCGAACAGGCCGCCCGCAGTGCCATGCACTCCCTGCAGGGGCAGTTCTCCAGCAAAATCCAGCAACTGGTGGAGAGCCTGATCCGGCTGCGCATCTATGTGGAAGCGGCCATCGACTTCCCGGACGAGGAGATCGACTTCCTCTCCGACGGCAAGGTGGCGGGCGACCTCTACAGCATCATGTCCGAGCTGGACGACGTGCGCGGGGAAGCCAAACAGGGCGCCCTGCTGCGGGAGGGGATGAAGGTGGTGATCGCCGGTCGTCCCAACGCCGGCAAATCGAGCCTGCTCAACGCTCTGGCAGGCCGTGAGTCAGCCATCGTCACCGAGATTGCCGGTACCACCCGCGACGTGCTGCGCGAGCATATCCATCTCGATGGCATGCCGCTACACATCATCGATACCGCCGGTCTGCGCGACACCCAGGATAAGGTAGAACAAATCGGTATCGAGCGCGCTTGGGCCGAGATCGAACAGGCCGATCGGGTGCTGTTTATGGTGGATGGCACCACCACAGACGCGGTCGACCCGCGGGAGATCTGGCCAGAATTTGTTGATCGGTTGCCAAAAAACATCGGCCTCACCGTCATTCGCAACAAGGCCGACCTGACCGGCGAGGATCTGGCACCGAGCCAGGAGCAGGGCCACGCCGTCTACCGCATCTCCGCCAAGACCGAGCTGGGGCTGCCTGCCCTGCGCGAGCACCTGAAAGCCTGCATGGGCTTCCAGGGCAACACCGAAGGGGGCTTTATGGCCCGTCGCCGCCATCTAGATGCGCTGGAGCGCGCCGCCGAGCGCCTGCTGGTGGCCAAGGAGCAGCTGGAAGTGTTCGTGGCTGGCGAGCTGGTGGCCGAAGAGCTGCGCCTCGCGCAGGAGTCCCTCTCCGAGATCACCGGCGAATTCAGCTCCGACGATCTGCTGGGTCGTATCTTCTCCAGCTTCTGCATCGGCAAGTAATGTGGTGAAAAATCAGCAATAAAAAGCAGCCAGTGAGAATATAAGATATTGTAAATATTGGACTTTGTTTTTTACTGGCTGTTCTTGCCTGATCTTGTTTCGTGAGAATTTACCCCGAGAGTACCCCGAAGTAACCTCTCGGGGTACTTTCGGGGGACAATTATGAAGATCAGCATCGAATTCCGCGAACCGGACGCCGAAGGCAAGCGCGCTCTGCGCTTAACCTATTACGCCGGCTCCTACCTTGACCCAACCACGGGCATCCGCAAGCACAAACGCAGCAGAGAGCCCCTGGATCTCTTCCTGTACGACAAGCCGCGAACCCCAGCACAGCGGCTCCACAACAAAGAAACCCAGCGAGCAGCCGAAGCCATCCGCGCCAAGCGGCTCTTCGAGTACGAGACAGGTAAACACCATCTGGATTTCTCGAACGCCTACAAGGCCAGCTTCTTCGAGTACTTCCAAGAGGTTACAGACCAAAAAGCGGCAGGCAGCAAGAGCAACCACTCTATCTGGATATCAGCCCTCAAGCATTTGCGCCAGTACCATAAACTGCCAGAGCTGACTTTCGAGGAAGTAGATCAGCTGTTCCTAGAGGGGTTTCGGCACTACCTGATGCACAAGGCCCGCACCAAAAGCGGCACACCACTGAGCCGCAACACCCAGAGTGCCTATTTCAACAAGTTGAGAGCAGCCTTGAACCAGGCAGAGCAGGATCGGCTGCTGCCGGATAATCCGGTACGACGTGTCAAAGCTATCCAGGGGGAGAAGAACAAACGGGTTTACCTGACCGAAGACGAGGTACGAGCCCTGGCCCAGGCCGAGTGCCGTTACGACGTTCTTAAGCGCGCCTTTCTGTTCTCTTGTTGCACTGGCTTGCGCTGGTCCGACATTCACAAGCTGACCTGGGCAGAGCTGGAGCCCTTCTATGGCCATTACCGTATCGTATTCACCCAGAAAAAGACCAGCGGCCTGCAATACCTGGATTTGAATGACATGGCGATGCAGCTGATGGGGCGCCCAGGCAAGGCAACAGAGCGGATCTTCAAGGGCCTCAAGTACTCGGCTTGGCACAACATGGAGCTCACCCGGTGGGCGTTGCAGGCGGGTATAACCAAGAAGGTAACCTTCCACAGCGCGCGTCATACCTTCGCCGTCATCCAGCTTAACCGCGGCGTCGATATCTATGCCCTTTCCCGCTTGCTGGGGCACAGTGAGCTGAGAACCACCGAGATCTACGCCGACATTCTTGAATCGCGGCGCCGAGATGCCATGCTCGATTTCCCCAATGTCTTGGGGTGATAGAAGCACCCTCGACAAGATCATGGCCAGGAAGAGCCAACAAATAGGCCAGCGCAACCATGCGCTGGCCTAGATTATCTTAGATAATATAGATCGGATTTCAGGATCGCCCTGCAGCCCAAGCGGTAACTGGGTTTCACTGAATTGGCTTGTGACCGTTATCGTGAACTTTGTGACCACTTTCGTGATAGTTTGTGACCGTTATCGTGATAGTGCAGGCCGGCCGATGGTAAACCGCCCCTTGGCATGTTCACTGATTGACCAACCCAGTTCAGCCAGTTCATACAGTGCCTTGCGAACTCGCGATTGCCGCTTTCGGTTGGTGGCCGCGCTGGACTTATCAGGAAAAGCGTAAGAGACCAGTTTATCTAAACCTACTGGCTTGCTGCGGCCACAATCAATCCAGGCACAAAGCCGCTGATGCAATATCCGGGCAGTGCTACTACGCAGTTGCCGAACCTCAGCCAGATCGATATAGGTATATCGGCCATTACCCAATATGGCATTGGTCAGCAATGGATTAAGCGCCACAAAGAGCCTATCGGTCAGGGGATCGCTGGCATAGTTCGCCAGCAGACGAAAACCACTACGCAAGCCTGCTACCTGTGCTATTACCGACACCTTCCACAACCGCTCGACAGTGCGACGCACCGTATTGGTGTCACGAGGGTTTGCGTAACCAATCTCCTTGGCCAGTTTGCGCAAGCTGCTTTTGACTACCAAGACATCCTGCTGGTTGGCAATCCCACGCAGCTGAAGTAGGTCTCGTAATATCTCTCCGGTTTCACCACTCGCAATAGTCCCAATCTTGCCACTTTCTGATTCAAGCCCAGCTAGGGCAACCAACCCTTGAAGTACGCGCAAATCGTCAGCCCCCAAGGGTTCTGGCCCAGAAAACTCAATCTGATTACCGTTATCCAAACGGTAAATCACCTCCAGCTTGTCACGGCGGCGTTGGCCATTCGAGATCGCCCTAAACAACCCGGGAGCAAGGCAGTGCATATGGTCGTGCCGGGCATGAGTCAATTCAAAGCAAGGCACGTTTGCCCCCAGCCCAGTGTATTTCGTCAAAACCAGCGGGGTACAGCACGCCACCTTCCTTCCGCTCCAGCCAGCGCTCCGGTAGTGGCGGCCCATAATTGCTTTTGCTTACCCCAAACCGCACGTAAAGCTGGCTCTTCTCTGCCGATACGCCCAGCTTCTGCGCCTCTTTCTTGGTCATAGTGGCGAGATAGGCCTGCCAGCGGACGTTGTCCACCAGTACAGACGAACCTCTGCTTGCCTGCTGCAGATCGCCAGCCTCTTGGAAAACTGCGGATTTGCTGGTGTGGTGTACAAACAACACAGCGCATCCCTTCAGCATGGCCAGCCGTTCCAGCTGACCCAGCACCAGTGTCATAGCACAGGCTGCATTCTCATCAGCATCGTGAAAGCGTCTCAGTGTATCGATAACCACCAACCTGACCCCCTCAGCCCAAATGGCAATCGCTTCCCACCAGTGGCTATCCAACACATTTGGACTGGATCCCTGCAGTGGTATAAGACGAAGATCTCGTTCAACGTTGGCACGAAGTTCAGCATCAAGATATCCGCCCAAGGTGAACAAACGCTGGTGCAGCACAGGCCAAGGATCCTCGGCAGGCAGGTAGAGCACAGCCCCCCTGCCCAGCTTGCCAAGTCCAATCCAATCCGGCCCACCGGCGATCTGCATTGCCAGTTGCAATGCCAACATCGACTTGCCCACTCCTCCCGGTGACACCAAAGCACCAACGCAGCCCACCGGCAGCCCTGGGAGGACAAAATCGAGGGGTTTCGGAGGTTCAACAAAAGCCGACCGGAGATCCTGAGGCCAGTGAGATGCTATGAGATCTCGCACCATAACAGCCTCACAACCGCCCATGGCTAGCTTGCCGCACACGCTTGGTTACATGCTCAGTGAGTTCGGCGTCCGGTGAAATGCGGTGGGAGAGCAGCCAGTCCAGCAGCTCAACGCGCTTGAAGTAGATCTTTTTGCCTTGTGGCTTGTAATGCGGCAGACGCTTTTCACTGGTCAGCCGGTACACATAGCTGACAGAAACCCCTAGCAACTCGGCGCACTCCTCGGCAGAAAGCACCTCCTTTTGCGTCAGTCCTTGCTGGATTACCAGCTGCTTAAGCTCATAAAGCTCTTTCAGAATTGACCCGTTAGGATCGCTGTAAACTGACGGATTTTGCTCACGCATGCAGATGATCTCCCTGTAACAAACATCAACATGCAAAGCGTACCGAGGACCTAACGAAATCCAGAGCGCTGTAAGTGCCCAAAATGGGCACTTACAGCGTTTTCTGGAAAATTTTCACATGTGAAATTTTGGCGAGAAACCGCCAGTAAAGTCATCAGGCTCCACTAGGTTGGCTATCCCAAGCCAACCACAGGCTCAGCGATGGTTCATTTCTTTGATCCAATCAGCCACGCTATCAGGGTCGGCAAGCAGCTGGGCGAGCGGCAGATGATTGGAGCAGATCTCAAGCTGATGACATTTGTCACTGTGCTGCCAGTCAGGTTGATGAGCAGGCCAGCTAACCTGCTTGAGCAGATCCCAGAAGTGGTTATCACTATCCTGCAGGCAACGGTACAGATTCACTTCAACCACTGCGTTACCAGACAATTGCAAAGGATCGGGCTGGCCCTTCGTACTTGTACGCAAGGTTGAGTTTTGACGGAAATCATCATCGATATAGAGGCGAAAAATCAGCGTCTTATCACCTTTCAGAGCCGTATCGCTATTCCTGTCCCGGTAGGCGTGATTCGATGCAAACAGTGGCAGATAGTCCCATGCCCAGCTGCTGGATGGGCGGGTTCCTGAGCGGCAGGGGCGGCTATTTTCGCTGGGCTCCCAATACCAGAACTCTGCGTCCAGCGCCTGACTGGCGATCTGATCGAATAGCGGGAGGATACGCTGATAAAAACCGGCGGCGAGTCGGTGAGCTTGTTGCAGTTGGGTCACCAGCTGGGTGACCTGTTCAAGATCGTGTGGCATGACGGCATCCTTAGCCAAAGTCAGTGATTCAAAAAAGAGAAATCGGGGCGAGATAGGTGCAATGTCCCGGCATAGTCGAGCAGAGCAGCCCAACCAGTAGGCTCAGCCGGTGGGGGCGTTTCCCGCTCAGACATCCCCCCGCAATCCAGATCCAGCTGCCCTGCGTAGGCAAACAACGGCGCCCATTCAGGCACCACCGGGGCCATGCCAAACAGCTCAAACGCCTGCAGCCACTCATCGCGAATGGCGCGGTCCTGTCGACAACCCTCAACAAACTCGGAGGCAGTTTGCAGATAGCGGCGCAGTGGCTCCCATTCACGCAAGGTCATCTGGATAAAGCGTTCGGGCAGATCGGGGGGAGACAGCGGAGCGACAGGGATATTGCCAAGTGCCACGTAATAGAGTCGGTCTTCATAGTCATCAAACTCGGCTTCACTGACCACAGCATTGACCTGCGCCAGCCACTGCTCCCGATACTGGTCACCACCGAACGAGGGCTTCACCTCGATAACCACTAGCGCGTCGCCAAAGTGGAGCAGCACATCGGGCTCGACATAACGGCGATCCTGCAGCGATGTCAGTTTTGGCCACAGCTCCAGCCGTTGAAAGGTGGCCGGGTCTAGCGGATTGTCACCGAGTAGAAAGCGCAGCACGGCCCCCAAAGCACCGTCCGAGAGGTGGGGCAGACGGCCAAAGAAAGTAGCAGTCAGCAGATCTTCACTGCCTTTAAACAGGTCGCGCCAGCGCAGAGACTCCCCTTCCCGCTCGATGCGGCCAGCTTTGTTACGCAAAATGGCATGCAGCATCGCAACTCCTTGTAATGTTTATATTTCAAGCAGGCTCCCACATAGCTGAAGAGCCTTCGAGATCCTGCTTTAATACCCACTCGACTACCAGCAACCTTGTCACAAAATAGGCAAAAATCTTGACTGAATGAGGATATCTCTTTAGGTTGACTACAACATGACCCCAGCCACTTGGTTGCTTTGCAACTTACGCTGGGGTTCTTATTAGGTTGATAGTGGATTCACTATGGATAGAATAAATTCTCTCTCTGAACCCTATATTTCAATATTTATTTACATTTAATTACTATAATTAACAACCATATTTTAATTGGTTTATTGTATTTACCAAAATATCCAAAACCTTTTCATGATGACCGCATTCATACCATATAGGCTTGATATTACAGCGTTGTAGCTGCATATCCAATGCATTAAATTTTTGGATATCATCCGGTTGCTCTACAATTGCATAATGATCGGCAACTTTAGGTCGAAGCAGCTCATCCTGAAGAACTTTCTCAAATGTCTTCATAGTACGATCAACAGATAAACTACACCCTAAAAACAATAGCGAGTGACTACGATACAAATGTGATAAAAGTATTGGTATTGGGCTACTCATGTTCACGCCATCGACATCGCTATCAAGATGACTGTAAGCCAACTGATACTCAGATTTTTTGAAAACTCGAAACTCTGGCCGATCAATATTCCCATGCAACTTGAGCAAATAGTTATCACCCCTTGTGATTGCTTTGATAAAATTGTTTGGATTATTCAACCCTTCGCATTTCTCCTTAAACTGTGCTCCTTGTTTTGCATAGCAGTCTTCAATAACGCGATCAAAGTTAGTGGTTATTACACATCCTTTGAATAACTCTGGCAGAACCCAAGAGAACGACTTCTCTGGTTCGGCATACTCAAAGTCTTGCTGAAAATAAAAGTCAAATGATGTACCTCTTGGTTGAGAAACAATCAAATCTAACAATTCTTCATACTGACAATTTTCGAGCATAGACATAATAATATCATCTGGAAGATCGACTTCTTTAGCTTTATTGCTCAGATATGAAGGCCAGCTCTGGCACCCCGCGCTAACAGATGAACCAGCACCAACAAAGGGAGTTATTTTATTGGCTTTGATAGCCGTTAATAACTCGGTGTAATTATTTTTATTTCGTGGAAATATTTCGGAGCAAAGTAAAGAGTCTAATCGCTCTTTTCGTAGTCGTTTACATTCTTGCTCATAAAGCACTTTGTCTCCGTGAAATAGAGCCAAACTTGGTTTCATCAGTGAAACCGTTTCACTTTCACTATCACGCTGGAAATATATTGAATATCCTGATTCATCATTATCCAATATATCATTTTCTTGTTTATATTGATGATAAATCTGTAGGCTCTCAAGCAGAGGTAATATGGCCTCTTTAACTTTAATTGCGTCCCCCATCAGATACTGTCCTCCAGGGCGCCTTCAACCAGCGACTCAGCCAAGGCAAGCTGGGTCTGCTGGTTGATTTGCAGGCTAGCTTTAAGTTGCTCGCAGAGTGTCATCAGTTCATCAACTTTGGCGACAATGTCATTTTGACATGCCATTACAGGAACCATTACCGGGATTTCCTCCACAACCTTCTTACTTATTTTTGGCATGGTACCAGATGTTCCTGTCATCCTATCCCACATGAAGCGCCGAGATCTCGGAGATGACAACCATAGAGACAGATATTTTGCACTGACTTTATGATTCACCATAATCTTCATCATCAAGTCAGGATAAATGATGCCATCAACATCACCTTCAACTAGACAGCTAGAGCCGACATAATTTGCGGAATTACCTCGCTGAATTAGAATGTCATCTTTTCGTATGAATAGATGTGATTCTTTTTCAATAGCAACATCAATGTTTTTAATTTCGGTTAAATTTAAACTGCCATAAGATGTTGCGCCTAACTTCAGTACATAAACGCCGGTATCTTCTGTAGTTTCCTTCGGCGAAAAACCATTTCTTGGGCCAAATGAGATACAATTTTTAAGTTTTTCTTCTCTGACATTATTCCCCCAAGAAACCAGAGTACCAGTCACAGCTAGTTGCAGGATAGTCTGTTTTAAGGCATCGATGCTGGACTCGGTGGTAAAGAGGGTATCAAAGTAACTGCTTAGCCGCGCCCAATTTTGCGACAGCTCATCGGCATCTGCGCTGTCTGTCAGCGTGGTAAGCAGAGTCTCCACCAACGTCTGATGAGCTGCCAACTGCGATTCGCTACGCAGTTCCAACTGGTCGCAGAGGGCCATTAATTCATCGACTTTGGCGACAATGCGGTGTTGTTCTGCAAGTGGCGGGATCGGTATTAGTAACTCGCTAAACTTGTTAACAGATATCCCACCAATAATTCCCGTCATAGCCGCCGAGAAGTTTGAAAAAAAAGTTGGCGTCAGATACGTTGCCAAGAGTAGTTTTGGTTCGAAATTGCTAAAAAGTTCTATAGCAAATAGCTTATTCCCAAAACAAATATCTTTGTCTGTAATGCCACATTTCTTCCCTGCACTACCGCCTTCAGCACATATTAACACCGCATTTTTGTGGGCTACTTTAAAATTAGCCTCATCAAAAGGGATTGTGACACCATTCTCATAATCTAACTTGTCGAATCCATATCCAACGTCTTTTGTCGCAATAAAAGGATATCCTTCTGTGATGCAGGTATATTTTTCTTCCTTTACCTTTGCATTTACGCTATTACCATTAAATATGTTTCCAACATAGCCAATACAAGCCCATTCCCACCCTTCCGGTAATTCAAACGGTTTATCTTCCCCATCAATTTCCGGCAAGGCTTTAGGCTTTTTAATTTTCTTCTCTTTGACTAGCCGAGCCTTTTCACAAGCAATGCGCTCAAGCAGCATGGAGGCAGGTTCATCGCTAGGGTCTTGCGGCACCAATTTACCGCGTACAGCCAATTCCAGAATCAGCTCACGCAGCTTTTTGATGCCGGTAAGCTCCAGCTTGCTGTTGCTGCCACGCCCGGCACTGCTTTTTGGGCGCACAGCAGCAGTCCAGAGTGCCAGATGGTCGGTAATCAGACTTTCGATCGCCATTATGCCTGCCCCCCTTCCTTGGCAGTGTCTTTACCCAAGGCTTCACCTAGAATGGTTTTAAGCTGGTCACGCAAGGTCTTGATTTCTTTCTGCTCTGTGGCATAGCGCGCCAGCAGCTCGTCAGGGTCATGACTTATCTGCTCACCGACATGGGGGTTTTTAATATCGAGGTTGAAGTTACGTGCCACAATCTCGTCAATGCTGACCTTCCAGGCATGCTCGTTCTCTACCCGGGTCACAAAGCCGTCCGCCTCATCACCCCACCAGGCGATCTCGGCCTCAAACTCCTCGAACTTCATCGGCTTGGTCTTGCTGTAACTCTTCACCCCAGTTGGATAGGGGTGCTCGTAGAACCAGACATCCTTGGTGGGCTGGCCCTTGGTGAAGAAGAGGATATTGGTCTTGATGCCGGTATAGGGGGCAAACACACCGTTGGGCAGCCGCACTATGGTGTGCAGGTTGCATTCGCTGGTGAGCAGTTGCTTGATCTTGGTTTTGACCCCTTCGCCAAACAGAGTTCCATCAGGCAGCACTACGGCGGCGCGACCGTCTTTTTTCAGGACTTCGATGATCAACTGCAGGAATAGGTCGGCGGTTTCGCGGGTGCGCAGATCGGCCGGGAAGTTCTGCTCGATGCCATCCTCTTCGGTGCCGCCAAAGGGCGGGTTGGTAAGGATCACATCAATATCACTGTCCCAACTCGATAGCGGCTTGTCGAGGGTGTTGCCGTGGCGAATTTGCACCGGTACCTCGATGCCGTGGAGCATCATATTGGTGGTGCAAAGGAGATGCGGCAGCTGCTTCTTCTCTACCCCCAAGATCTGCTGCTGCAGGGTCTTATGGTCGTTTGATGTCTCGACATAGTGCTCTTTGACATGATCGAAGGCACAGGCGAGAAAACCACCGGTGCCGCAGGCCGGGTCCATGATCCGCTCGCCAAGCTTGGGGTCGATGCGGTTCACCATAAAGCGGGTGACGGCGCGGGGGGTGTAGAACTCGCCAGAATTACCGGCACTTTGCAGGTCGCGCAGGATCTGTTCGTAGATATCGCCAAACAGGTGGCGCTCGCTGCGGTCGGTAAAATCGATCTCGTTGAGCTTGTTGATCACCTGCTTGAGCAGAGTGCCGTTTTTCATGTAGTTGAAGGCATCGCTGAACGCCTCTTTCACCACATAGCCACGGGGATTGAGATCGATATTGGCAGGCTGGTTTTTCAAGCTGTCGAACAGATCGTTGTTGACGAAATCAAGTAGAGCATCGCCAGTCAGCCCTTCACTATCGGCCGCCCAGTTGCGCCACAGGAAGCGCTCGGGGATGGGGCAGCGGTAGTTATCCTGCTCAAACTCCAGCTCCTCTTCTTGGGCGTCGAACACTTTCAAAAACAGCAGCCAGGAGAGCTGACCAAGGCGCTGGGCATCGCCGTCGATACCGGCGTCCTTGCGCATGATGTCCTGAATGGATTTGATAACTGAGCTGATGGATGACATGGAATTCTCTGCTTTTTACAAAAATGGTGACGAAAACAGGGGCGAATGCGTCAGGAAGATCGATAAAACAAGCGGCCATAATTGCCATGGCCGCACAGTAGTTCGGTTACAGCGTTGGCGTCAGGCGCTCTGCTGCTCACGATAAATTTCTTGCTCCAGTTCGGTGATTGCCTGCTCGAACTGCTTGGCGCCACCAAAACCCTTCTTGGCCAACTCCAGCGGACGACCCAACTCGGTAAAGGGGGCCACTTTTAGCGCATCCTTGGTCTCAATCTCGGTCACACCCTGATCGGCATACTTGTCGAGTAGACTGGTGAGCACCTGCCGGGCGGTGTCGTTGTACTTGGCGAAGTAGTTGCGTTTTTTGACGTTGTTGGCCCGCTCGCGGCGGGTCAGTGGCGGCTGATCGTATACCACATGGCAGATAAGGTCGAATGGGTCGAGTTCCTTGCCCACTTCCTGTTCCAACACCTCCCACAGCACGCCCGCCTGCGCCAACTCATCCATGATGGCTTGCTTGCGCTCGGCGGCTTGCCAGCGTTTGGTGAAGGCATCCAGAGTGGCAAACTCCTTGAGCAGGGTCTTTTTGGTGTAGTCCTTGAATGATTCGGTCACCAGCCTGCCATCGGCATCGTAATACTGCACCCGCTCAGCAATGACGCTGACCGCCACGCCGTTGACATAATACTTACTGACTCTAGGCTCGGGCCCACCCAGCGGGCCTGCGCCCTGACCCCCTGCGCCACTCTGGCCACCATCACTACCGCCTGTGTAACTGCCGGGTTGTTCATCGATCCCTGGGGCAAATGGATCGTCATTGTCGCCGGGTTCATCGGCTGGCAATGGATCGGTGCCGTCGATGATATCGCCCAAGCCTTCATCCGGATTGTTGATGTCTGCCGGTTTGACCACCATGACACGCTCCGGCTCACCATCGAAACGGGGATCGGCAAACAGCTCGGTGGCCTTCTTGAAATCGAGAATGGTAAACCAGAGCTTGCCGTACTTGTCGTCGATACGGGTGCCACGGCCGATGATCTGCTTGAACTTGGTCATGGACTGGATGTTTTGGTCCAGCACCACCAGCTTGCAGGTCTTGGCATCGACGCCGGTGGTCATCAGCTCGGAAGTAGTGGCAATCACCGGATAGGGCTTTTTCGGGTTGATGAAGTTGTCGAGCTGGGCCTTGCCAAGATCATCATCGCCAGTGATTTTCATCACATACCGATCATCTTTAAGCATCTGCTCGGGGTTACGGTTTGCCAGCGCCCGTCGCATCCGGTCGGCATGATCTATGTCGTTGCAGAACACGATGGTCTTGGCCATCGGGTCGGTTTTCTTGAGGTAGTTGGTGATGGTCTCGGCCACCAGTTCAGTTCGCTCGTCGATCACCAGAGTGCGGTCGAAGTCCTTCTGGTTATATATACGGTCTTCAATCAGGTTGCCCTGTTTGTCCAGCTGCCCTTTGGTGGGACGCCACCCCTGCAGATCCACATCGATATCGACCCGTACCACCTTGTAGGGGGCGAGGAAGCCATCTTCAATGCCTTCTTTGAGCGAGTAGCTGTAGACGGGATCGCCGAAGTAGTCTGTGTTGGAGACGGTCTCGGTCTCTTTGGGCGTTGCGGTGAGGCCAATCTGGGTGGCCGATGAGAAGTATTCGAGGATCTCACGCCAGGCGCTGTCTTCGGCGGCGCTGCCCCGATGGCACTCATCCACAACGATCAGGTCGAAGAAGTTGGGAGATACCTGCTTGAAGGCTTTCTGCGACTCTTCCGGCCCGGTGAGCGCCTGATAGAGGGCAAGGTGGATCTCATAGGCAGGATCGATAGTGCGTCCGGTGACCTTGGTCATGGCCGGGCCAAAGGGCTGAAAGTCATTGCTCTTGGTCTGATCCACCAGAATGTTGCGATCGGCAAGAAACAGAATGCGCTTCTTAGCGCCCGCCTTCCACAAACGCCAGATGATTTGAAACGCTGTGTATGTCTTGCCAGTGCCGGTAGCCATCACAAGCAATACTTTTGGTTTACCTGCAGCGATGGCTTCGACAGTCTTGTTGATGGCTTGCAGCTGGTAGTAGCGGGGAGATTTGCCACTGCCATCCGAGTAATAGTCCTGATTGATGACAGGCAGCTGAGCCTGGGTGTAACCCTTCCATGTGAAGAACTTGTCCCAAAGCTGGCCGGGGCTGGGGAAATCCTCCAGCGCGATCTCGGATTCCAGCTTGGCAGGATTGGTCTTGTCATGAAATACAAAGCCATCGCCATTGCTGGCAAACGTGAACGGCACATCCAGCAGACGGGCATAATCGAGCCCCTGCTGCATCCCCTTGCCAATCTCATGCTTGTTGGCTTTGGCCTCGATCACCGCCAGTGGCAAGCCCATCTTGTGATAGAGCACGATATCGGCCGATTTGACCGTTTTACGCATAGCTACCGGGCCACGCACAATCACCTTCCCATCCTGTAGTTTTACTTCTTGGCGGATCTGGGTCAGGTCATCCCACCCCGCCGCCTTGATGGCAGGCAGAAGATATTTGGAGATGATGTCGGCTTCGGTGAGGGTTGCTTTGTTGATCTCGGCCATGAGCACTCTTCCGGTCGGGGGACATTATTGATCAAGATTCTCTCATAAAATCAGCATGGTTTTCTTGATTTCAGACTCATAAAGCAACATGGAGGGGTAACTCTTGATAGCGTACCTTCTGACCAAGGATACGTCTGGCAATGGCATCACCATGTTGCGCTGAATGCTTTTTGAAGGGCATAGCTTGAGTTAGCCCCATCGCCAGTCAGCCGGTTTAGCTCTCGCTGAACGCAAAGGCCAAGATTCCAGATAGATAGGAATCCGCCCCCCATATTTCAGCACACCAGAGTCCATCATCCCTTCAAATAAGATGACCAATATTCCATAGAGAAAAACTGCACGAAATTTCCAGATAGATAGGAAGTCTTCGAGCAGAATTCCACATAACTCGTTCTGAACTGGCATTCCACTATGTGGAAAATTCGCACCACTTTTCCAGATAGATAGTTATGTGGAAAGAAACTGGACGGGAATTGGCTGGGGATGACAAGACTCATTTCATGAGCCTCACATCCTGCGAGATTCCACACCGCTATATTTGTCACGAACGGACAAACTTTAATACTTTCAGTCGGTTGTTGATTTTTCTATGAGCGAAGTCCATGGTGATATGGAGTTTGGTCACACGATCACCTGATTGCATCATTTATCCGCTACACCTGAGGCCATCACCATGAACAGCATCGTCATCCTGATCCTCCTGTTTTCATTCCTGATAGGCTTTGGCGCCTTTGCTGCATGGCTGTATATCGAGAAGCGTCGCATGGGTACCTCGGATAAATGACTCGCTATTTTACTGAACGGACCTCTTTTGCCACGCACGAAATCAGATGGCGGGAGCAGCCCAACATTTCCTGGATCACCGAGTAGCTGTGTCCGGTGCTCAACAACTGTGCGATGTGCTGACGCTTCTTTTCATCTTTCTGGCGACCGCGATATTTCCCCTCATCCCTGGCCTTGGCAATACCCTGCTGTTGCCTGCGTCGGCGATCTTCGTAGTCTTTGCGAGCGACGGCTGCCAGCATATCCAGCAGCATGCCATTTACAGCCTGCAAGATTGCGCTGGTGAACTCGGAGCGGCCGTCCCCCTGTAATGCCACCCAGGAAGTCGGAAGTTCAGGAGAAACGATGGAGAGCTGTTTCTGGGCCAACAACTGCTTCAGTGTTTGCCAATCTGTCTGATTGAGACGGGCCAGACGATCAATCTGCTCTACCAGCACAATGTCATGATCTGCTGCGTCGCGGATCAGTCTCATAAGCTCAGGCCTGTCCAACGTCGCCCCCGACTCATTCTCCACATAGAAACTGGCAATCTGATGGCCATGCTCAGCAGCAAAACCAATCAGCAGCTCTCGTGCCCGCTCAGCATCCTGTTCCACAGTCGATGCACGTAAATACGCCCGTATGAACATTGAAACCCCCATCAGTCTGTTTAAAGTGGTTCCTAATTATTGGTTCAATATAAGTGGTTTCAATATGATTTTCGAGAGGGTATCAAGTGGTTTTTATGGGGTATACCTTTTTAGAACCACCACATGACGATCGAAACACAACCTTTCGATAGCCTTTTGATCTGACAGCACAAACTTTAAGTGTGATCCGTCATCACAAAGTCGCTTTTGAGTTGTATTTGAGTATTTAAGCGACGTTGCTCACTATTCCTGATCTGCTGAATGGGATGCCAAAGGAGGAAATCTACAGAAGCTGGGCTTTGAGGTGAGTCATCTTTTCGACTCACCGAACAAGCCAGCAGCCAAGCGCAGCGCGGCAGTTCTTTACCCCATGGCTTGGTAATCTCCCCGTCTGCTGTTCTCTTACCCGCTATAGGGGATAAATGTTAAATACCGCCTACGGCGTGTAAATTATACTTACCCTCTATAGCAGGTAAATATTGATATACCTGTCATAGCGTGTAAATTGGAAGAAGGCACGCTACCAGGTTGTCGAATCATGAAAGTAACCAGCGCCAAGCAGCTGAGCGCCTGTATCAAGGATGCCAGGCTTTCTCAAAAGCTCTCTCAAGGCAAAGTGGCCGAGAAAGTAGGGATTAGGCAAGACACAGTCTCCAGCTTCGAGCTCAACCCTGAGTCCACCAAGCTGGAGACCCTGTTCAAGATCCTCGCGGCACTCGAGTTGTCAGTGGATATCAAACCCCGCAATGAGTCATCCGAGAGTCCGGCATCGGGCTGGAAGGAGGAGTGGTAATGGCCAATCTGGCTGTCTATATGAACGGCTATCGGGTAGGCACATTCACCAAAACTACCAGCGGCGCCCATCAGTTTCAGTACCATGAGTCATGGCTAGCACAACCGGGCAGCCGTCCGATCTCACTCTCCATGCCATTGCGCCATCAGACCTACCGGGGCGATGAAGCCTATAACTTCTTCGACAACCTGCTGCCAGATAATACGGAGGTGAGAAACAGGGTTGTAGCACGCTATCAAGCGGCATCAACCCAGCCCTTCGATCTGCTCAGTTGCATTGGCCAGGATAGCGTAGGGGCATTACAGCTGGTTACCGAAGGGCACGATGTTCCAGATGTCAGGCGAATCGACTACAAGGCACTTTCCGATGACGAGCTCGAGCAGATCCTGACCAGCTACAAATCAGGAATCCCTTTGGGGATGGTCAGGGAGCAAGAGGAGTTCCGGATCTCTATCGCCGGGGCGCAAGAAAAGACTGCGCTGCTCTATATCGATGGCCGTTGGTACTTGCCACTCAACGCAACGCCGACAACCCACATTATCAAACTCCCTATTGGCAAGATTGAAAGCCACTCCTACTCTATAGACCTCTCCCAGAGCGTAGAAAACGAATATCTCTGCACTCTGATTGCCAAGGAGTTTGGTCTACCCGTACCTCACTGCTTCATGATGCAGGTTGGCCAGGTCAAAGCACTGGCTGTGGAACGCTTCGACAGACGTTACGCTGCCGATCGCAGTTGGATCATGCGCCTTCCCCAAGAAGATTTCTGTCAGGTATTGAATGTTCCGTCAGCACGGAAATACGAGAGCCATGGAGGACCGGGGATCACTGACATCATGAAAACCTTGCTGGGCTCTGCGACACCAGAACAGGATCGCTACCTGTTCATGAAATCTCAGGTCCTGTTCTGGCTGCTAGCGGCCACCGATGGCCATGCAAAGAACTTCTCGGTCTTTATTGAACCGGAAGGGCGTTTTCGCCTGACCCCTTTTTACGACATTCTATCTGTCTATCCAGTGTTTGGCGGCCGAGGTCTACACCCACGCGATGCAAAGCTGGCCATGGGCCTAACTGCGACTAAGGGCAAGAAATATGCGATAGAGCAGATATTTCCTCGCCATTTCTATCAGACTGCCAAAGCGGTTGGATTTGAAAAGGGGCAAATGGAAATGATCCTGAACGAAATGGCCAGTAGTCTGGATGAAGTGATCTCGGCCGTCCGTCAGCAGTTACCAGATACATTTCCCGCCCAGATTGCGGACTCGATTCTGGATGGGCTAAAGTCTAGATCTACTCGATTGGAAATCGTTCAGACATAAACTTTATCGATTGAAGCTATTTTAAGACCAAACAAAAGGCCCCAAAAGGGGCCCACTAGGGTTTACTCCGCGTGATAGCTTCGTCAACTCTCTTCTTAATCTCTTTAAGTCGATCCGGAAAGCGCTTGTCTGTTACCTTCCCAAACATCTGGTCATGGTCAATGATAAACCGCAATGTAACCGTATCATCTGTACCTTCTACTGGTTGGAAGTCAATGATGACAAGCGGATCATTATCGCCATTACCAAGTAGCCTTACATGATAAAGCCCCATCAGATATGGAATGGTACCTGACTCTGCACCTTCGTCAGATGGCTTCGCTCTCCCATAAGTTCGATCAGCCTTATCTCGATATATCTCGACGGCACCGTTATCACTCCATAGAGTCATCAGGCCATCAACATCGTCGAGATACTCTTTGACCTCATACCCAAACTCTTGACTTAGAGCCTCAAAAAGCGGACTCAAAAGAACCTTTGATACTCGTTTTACTTGTATGCTCATGGGCGAGGCGGAACCATTTTTAGAGACAATGGAACAAAGAGAGTAACTGGCTTACATGCTTGGAGTCAAACGGACAAAACAGCGCCACTCGCTTCAGCACGAGCAGCAGCAAAAATGGCTTTCATATGAGCAATACGCTCTTCTCTGGTGGAACCTTTAACTTCAACACCAGGTACAGCACTTTGAATTTTCACCACTTCAGCAAAAAATTGCTGTTGGTTCATATCTTTAGTGCGTTTCATGGCTAGTGCCTCTTTTCTCATTTTCACAGTTCTAGTGCTCATTTTTAGAACAAACACTAGGCCTGTTTTGATTATAACAACAGCACCTAATAAGTGAAACGATCTTTGCGGTTTCTTCACCAACTAATGTTAATGATTCTCAATTTAACTTACCTCCCATATGGAAGTATCATCTGATACTCCATAGAGCCTTAGAAAACGATGCATACGCCTTGAGGCAACAAGGTGTGTTAGCCATCTGATGAACAAATCGGCCATAAACCGGTGGTATTTCTAAACCCACCATATTCGATGAAGATATAGCATTGCTTATGGTGGCTGGGCGTTCAGGAAGGCGGACAATGGACTGGGATAAATCACAGAACAATTGGGGATAGCTCTCAGCAAAACTTGCATGACAAGGGCGGTTACTGTGATCAACCTCTCAATGTATTGATTTGATTCGTTTTACCCCGACTCGCCCCCGATAAGTCACTAACTTATTGAAGAAAAAGAACTCTTTACATTCTGCATCGGCAAGTAAGCCGGTTCGGCAAACAATAAAAAGCCCGGGCTCATCCCGGGCTTTTTGTTGTGCGTTTTTTGTCCGCGAACCTAGAGGCGGCGCAGGCACCACATGAAGTAAGCGCCCCCTAACAGGGTGGAGACCAGCCCGACCGGCACCTCCTGCGGGAAGAGGATCTGCTGACCGACCCAGTCAGCCGATACCATCAACAGGGAGCCGGAAGCGGCGGCCCCAAGCAGGTGCCAGCGTGCCCGCACCAACCCCATCAGCTTGGCCATGTGTGGCGCCAACAGGCCGACGAAGGAGAGCGGCCCCACCACCAGGGTGGCGCTGGCAGTGAGCACGGCCACCACCAGCAGGATGGCGAGCTGGGCACGGTTGAGGCGAATGCCCAGCGCGGTCGCCATCGCCCCCCCCATCGGCAACAGATCGAGCCAGCGGCTGACAAGCAGGCAGGCGGCCAGCATCAACAGTGCCAGTCCCACCAGCCCATAGGCCACCGGCAGGGTGACGTAATAGGTGGAGCCGGACATCCAGGAGAGCAGTTGCTGCACCCGCATGTCGCCGTTGGCCAGCGCGATGGCCTGCAGCGGCTCAAACAGTGCGGTGATGGCGATACCTGAGAGCAGGATCCGCTCCGGCTGGAAGCCGTGCTTGCGATTGACCACCACCAGCAGCAGCAGGCAGCCAAACGCACCGAGCAGGCCACCGGCCAGCATCAGCGGCAGAGGCAACGCGGGCAGCAGCAGCGCTGTGGTAATCACTCCCATAAAGGTGCCGCCGCTCACCCCCAGCAGCTCCGGACTCGCCATCGGGTTGTTGCTGACCCGCTGCAACAGGGTGCCCGCCAGCGCCAGCAGCACGCCAGCCGCCCCCGCCGCCAGAGTGCGCGGCAGTCGCCACTCCAGCTGGGCCTGCCAGCGGAGCCAGCTCGGCCAACTCCAGCCCGTCACTCCCTGACCCAACAGCAGGGAGGCGACCATGGCCAGCAACAGCCCGACCAGCAACAGGCCGATAAGGCGAGCCGGTGCCGGATGGCGGGCCACCAGCAGGCCGGCGTTTGCCTTTGGCGTACCCGACTTGATGCCAAGGCGCGGGATCAGCCAGAGCAGCAGCGGAGCCCCCAGCATGGCTGTCATGGCGCCAGTGGGGATCAAGACTGGCCAGAAGCGGCTCAGACTCTGCAGCAGCAGATCGGTCGCCGCCAGCAGCAGGGCGCCGAGGATCGGTGCCCACAACAGGCGCTGGCCAAGCTGGCGGATCCCGAGCAGCCGCACCATGGCGGGCGCCGCCAGCCCGATAAAGCCGATCAGCCCCACCACGCTCACCACGCAAGCGGTGACAAACACCGCCAGCCCCAGTCCGGCAAAACGCAGATGCTGCAGGGAGACCCCCAGACTGCGGGCGCTGGCATCATCTAGCTCCAGCACCGCCAGCGGGCGTACCAGCACAACGGCCAGCACCGCAGCTGCCAGCAGGCGGGGCAACAGGTAACTCACCCCGCTCCAGCTATTCTGCACTAGCGAGCCACTGCCCCACACCAGCAAACCTTTCAGCTCCTCCTGAAAGAACAGCAAGAGCCCCATGCTGATGGCCGCCAGATAGAGGTTGATCACCAGCCCGGCAAAGACGATGACCACCGGATTGAGCTGACGACGCCAGGCCAGGGCAAACACCAGTGCCATCGCGAGGCAGCCACCGGCCATGGCGATCCACTCCCGTCCCAACAGCAACCAGGAGGGGGCAAACAGGGTCACCATCATCAACGCCAGTTGGGCACCGGAGGCCACCCCCAAGGTGGTCGGTGACGCGAGCGGGTTGCGCAGCACCTGCTGCATCAGGGTACCCGCCAGCCCGAGAGCCGCCCCGGCCAACAGGGTGACAGCCAAGCGGGGTAGCCAGCTGAAATGCACCACCGCTTGGCTGACATCATCCAGATTGGGGGCGAAGAGGCTCTGCCACCAGAGCGCACCGGGCAGCTGGCGAGCCAGCTCCCAATACGCGAGCAAGAGGATCAACCCCAGCAGGATCGAGACCGGCCGCAGCAGCGGCGATGTGAGCAGTCGCTTCATCGGCTAGCCTCCATACGCTCGGCATCTTGCAGCAATGCATCGCTGAGCAGACCGGCGAAACGGCGGGCGGCCAATACGCCGCCAAAACTCCAGACCGCAGGCAGATGCAGCACGGGCGCCTGCCGTACCAGTGGCAGATGCTGCCACAGCCCAGGCTCCTGCAGCCGTTCACTCACCCCGACCGGAATGGGATCGACCACCACCAGCCGCGCGGTTGGCAAGGTCATGAACTGCTCGATGCTGACCACCGAGAAACCCCAGTCATTGGTCTGCTCCTGCCAGCCATTACGCAGCCCGAGGCGCGTCATCACCGCATCGAACAGGCTGTGGCGACCAAACACCCGCACATGGCGCTCATCGATAAACTGCACCACCAGCAGGGGCGGCAAATCCGCAGGCAATCTGGCCTGCATACTGGCAAGATCCCGATCCAGCCCGGCCAGCAGCCGTTCGCCCTCGGCGGTTTTGCCCACTATACGGGCGAGGGTCAGGGTCACCTCGTGCAGCCGCTGCCACAGATCGGTTTGCCCATCATAGAGGGCGATGGTGCTCACCGGCGCGATGCGGGAAAGAGTTGGCGCCAGCGGGGCCGCCAGCGGCGAGATGAGGATGCGATCGAGTTTGAGCTCCGCCAGCAGCTCACGGTTGGGCTGGGTACGCAGGCCGATATCCACCACTCCGGCAGGTAGCCGTGGCTCGCCGACCCAGGCCTGATAGGGACCAGCATCCCCCACCGCCAGCGGAGTCACCCCGAGTGCCAGCAGGGTTTCGGCTATGGTCCAGTCGACGGTGGCGATACGGGGTAGCGGTGCAGAGGCGATCGGGGATGTTTCGGCCTGCGCCACAAGTGGTAACAGCAGGCTGATAAGGCAGGGTGCCATTTTCTTAAATAAACGGTTCAAGAGAGCCCCCGGTCAGACGATGGCGATGGGATGGGCATGGGCCGGGTGGCGAATGACCTCCATCGGGATGCCATAGATGGCGTGCAGGGTCTCGCTGGTCATGATCCCCTCAGGTTCGCCGTGGGTGAGCAGGCGGCCGGAGTGGAGCGCCACCAGCCGATCACAGAAGCGGGAGGCCATATTGATGTCGTGAATGACGATGATGACCCCGAGGTTTAGCTGACGGCTCAACTGCTTGACGAGCGTGAGCACCTCCACCTGATGGGCCACATCCAGCGCGGCCAGCGGCTCGTCCAGCAGGATGAAGCGGCTCTCCTGCGCCAGCAGCATCGCCAGCCAGACCCGCCCCCGCTCGCCGCCGGAGAGGGTATCCACCAGCCGATCGGCAAAGCGTTCGGTATGGGTAAGGGCGATGGCCCGATCGACCTGACGGTGATCCTCCGCCCCCATCCGGCCCAGCAGGCCGCGCCAGGGGTAGCGGCCCATCTCCACCAGCTCCCTCCCGAGCAGATTCTCGGCGCTCGGCAAATGCTGGGGCAGATAGGCCACCTGACGGGCAAACTCCCGATTGCCCCAGTCGGGCAGCGGCTTGCCATCGAACAGGATCTCGCCGTCGCTGAGGGGTTGCTGGCGTGCCAGCAGCTTGAGCAGGGTCGATTTGCCCGACCCATTGTGGCCGATGAGGCCATAGACCTGTCCCTGCTCGAAACGCAGGTCGGTGGGGTACAGCAGCGTGCGATCATTGACCGTGAAGCTGGCTGATTTCATCTCGAACATAAGCAATTCCTGTGCTGGCTTGCCGCCAGTCTCATCGGTGCCGGCATCAAGCCGGCACCTCGCAATCCAGATGGGCGATCGCATCGCGGCTCACTTCGGCGCGGCGTGCCCCGGTCAGCTCGGTGAGCTGGCCCTGGCGCATCTCCAGCAGGCGATCGGCCAGCGGGAAGTAGTGATCGTCGTGACTGATGGCAATCACCGTCTTGCCCATCTCCTTGAGGCGCGGCAGCAGCACCTGATAGAAGATGCGGCGGAACTGGGGATCCTGATCCGCAGCCCACTCGTCAAACAGCATCACCTCGCGCTGCTCGGCCAGCGCCAGCAGCAGGGCGACCCGCTTGCGCTGCCCCTGAGAGAGTTCGATATCGGCGATAAAGCCATCCTCGATGGTGAGCTTGCTGCCCATCTGCAACCGCTCCAGCCACTCGGCCACCAGCTCATCCTTGGGTTCCGGCCCCAGCAGGTGCTGGAACAGGTGATAATCGGTGAAGATGGCGGAGAAGAGCGCCAGATAGCCGTTGCGATCGGTGACGGGTTCACCATCCAACAGGATCCGGCCCGATACCGGCTGGTAAAGGCCGGTCAGCAGCATGGCCAGGGTCGACTTGCCGGAGCCATTGCCACCGATGATGAAGATCTGCTCCCCCTTTTCGATGACCAGATCAATGGGGCCAACGGCAAAGCCGCCCTCCCCCTGATAGTGAAAGCTCACCTGCTCCAGCTCGATACGCTGCCAGGGTCGGATGGCGGGCGGCAGCGGGAAGTCCGCATCCGGCTCGGCCAGATTGAGGGCGGCGATCTTGTCGAACGCCACCTGAGCGGCAAGCAGGGTCGGCAGGGCGCCAATCCCCTGCAACAGCGGGGTGCGCAGGAACAGCAGGGTCAGGGCGAAGGTGGCGGCCACATTGGTGTTGGCCCAGCCAAGGCCGTTGGCCAGAAAGAAGACCAGACCGATGGCCCCCAGCATCATGATATTCGACCAGTTCACCGCGCTCAGGTGATAGGTGTCGGCGCGGATGATCTGCTGGCGGTAGTCACGGGCATTTTGCTCATAGAGCTGGTGGTAAACGAAGTGAGCCCGCTCGCGGTTGAGCGCCAGCTCCTTGCTGCCGGCGATGATGGCCTGATAGTTCTGATAGAGCCGATCTTCGGCCTGACGCATGTGGGAGAGATGGCGATAAACACGGTTCACCAGCAGCCAGCCCACCACCATGGTGACGGTGACCCAGAGCGCGGTCACCCCGAGCAGGGCCGGAGAGAGCCAGCCGAGGTAAAGGGCAGAACCCAACGTGAGTACCAGCCCCTGCACCAGCTCCGGCAGGCGCACGAAGGCGATGGTGATTTGGCCGATATCGCTGGAGAGGGAGGCCAGTAGCGGCCCCTGACCAATCTGGCGGATGCGGGCGACATCGGTATCCAGCAACTGCTTGAGCAGGCGTCCACGCAACCGGTAGACAAAATGGTGACCGAGAGTGGTCAGGGCCAGCTGAGATCCGAGTGTGATCACCAGCAGCAGCACAATCAGGCCGACCAGCTGACCGAGGATCGGCAGCGGATCACCTATAGATTCGATAAGAGACTGATTGATAAAAGCAATGACGCCAATCCCGCTGACGGCACTGAGCAGACTGAGCAGAGTAATGGTGATAAAGGGCCAACGATATTGGCGATAAACCAGAGACAAGAGTTCCATAACGGACCGGTATTCCAGAGAGATCAGAACAACTGCGGGTGAAAAGAAGGGCGGGAACCCGGTTCCCACCCGACTTCGATTACCAGCGGTAGTTGATGCTGCCCACTACGCTGCGCGGCTCGCCGTAGTAGCAGTAGTAGTCACAACTGGCCACGTAGGTTTCACCCAGCAGGTTGTTGACGTTGAGCTGGGCACGCCAGTTCTTGGCAAAGTCATACCCGATCATCGCATCCCAGACGGTATGGGCCGGCACCTCGGCAGAGCCGTAGATGGGGGTATAGTCCGCATTCACGGCGCCAATACCCACGCTGGAACCGATATAACGCACACCGGTCCCCAGCTCCAGACCCGAAGCCACCCCTTGCTGCACCTTGTAGTTACCCCAGAAGGAGGCCTGGTGGCGCGGGATCAGGCTGGCACGGCGATCGCCACTGCCGGTGTCGTTGGTTTTGGCATCGGTGTAGGTATAAGCAGCGGTCAGACGCAGCGCATCTGTTACCTGCACGCTCCCTTCCAGCTCAATCCCCTGAGAGGTCACTTCACCCGCCTGGGTCTGCTGGCCGGAACCGGTAGAGACCAGCGAGTTGGTCTGGGCCAGATCGAACAGCGCCAGATTGATGTAACCGTCGAGGAAGGCAGGCGCATACTTCACGCCGGTCTCGTAGAGCTTGCCCTTGAGCGGCTTGTAGGAGTTTCGGGTGTTGGGATCGATCCCCGGCAGCACTTCGAACGACTCGGCATAGGCAAAGTAGGGAGAGAGGCCGTTGTCAGCCAGATACATCAGGCTGCCCGAGAGGGAGAGCTCGTGATCGTACTGGCGCTCGTCCTTGCTGGTATTGGTGTTGTGGGTCTCCACATAGTCAAAACGGCCACCGCCAGTCAGCAACCAGCGATCGTCCCAGCGGATCTGGTGCTGGGCATAGAGGCCGCTCTGGCCCTTGGAGCTCTTCTGGTGAGTGGCGGTCGACTCGTCAAAACCGGGGAAGCCGCTGTAATCCGGGTTCATGGTATTGATGGAGCCCATACCGTAGTTGTCGGCCTCGACCCCTTCATTGACGTGACGCTGCAGATCCACCCCCAGCAGCAAGGTCTGCTCCGTGCTGTCGGTGTTCCAGTAACCCACCATCTGGTTATCCATGGTGGCACTCTTGGTATTGCCATCGCGGTAAACCAGACCACGACTGGCGGTTGTGCCTTCATAGGTCGGGAAGATATAGGTCTGGCGCAGCAGCAGATCGTTGTAGTTGAAGCGGACGTTCTGCTTGAACTCCCAGGTCTGGTTGAGCTGGTGGGCCAGCTCATAACCGGTGGAGATCTGGGTATTGCGGTTGCGATCGTAATCCGGCTGGCTCAGGTTGGTGGAGGGATCAATCTGGCCACCTGACGTATTCAGGGTGCCATAGACCGGGAAAAAGCCGTTGGTCGGGACCCCTTCGTCGTGCAGGAAGCTGGCCAGCAGGGTCAGGCTGGTACGATCCGAAAGATCGAAGGTGACGCTCGGCGCCAGATAAACCCGATCGTTGTAAGTACCGGTAAGCACCCCATCACGCTCTTTATAGAGAGCAACCATGCGGTAACGGCTGTTGTCGGAGAGCGCGTCAGAGACGTCCACCCCGACCTGACGATGATCCCGGCTGCCAAGCTGCAGATCCACCTGCCCTTGCGGCGTGGCGGTCGGTCGCTTGCTGATGGCATTGATCACCCCGCCCGGAGGCGCCTCACCGTAAAGGATCGAGGCTGGCCCCTTCAGCACTTCCACACTATCCAGACCGAACGGTTCCGGCGTCCAGACGTAGTAGCCGGTGCCAAACAAGCGGTTGCCATCCAGATAAGAGGCGGCATCGAAGCCACGCACCTTGAACCAGTCGGTGTTGTTGTCTGAGCCATAGAGGCCAGTCAATACGCCTGAACGGTAGCGAATCGCTTCATCCAGCTGCAACACGGCGTGCTGATCCAGTTCTTCGCTATTAACCACGGAGACGGCGCGAGGGGTCTCAGCCATCGGCACTTCCACCTTCATGGCCGTACCGGTCACCACCATGGTTTCGCTGGCTTTGGGCAGTTCAGCTGTGGTTTGTTCGGCCATCAGCGGCAGGGAGACGAGCAAACCGGAGAGCGAAAGCACGCCGAAGGCGCCCTTCTTGCCGGGTCCTGTAGTGTATTTTTGCGCAATCATATTAAAGTCTCGTTTATCAATGAGTTATGTTGTTTTAATTGTTATTTGTGGTCGTTTGTCACGACATCACCCTGTTCCATGGGCGAATAAAGCAGCGCAATCCTACTACAGGAGCCGTGATCGAATCGATTCAATAATTGCTAATCATTTGCATCTACATTGTTATCTAGCTGCATCGTTGGCAGGATTTCGCGGGAGATGGGAGCCATCAGGAGAGCTATTAGCGGAGAAGAAAATGGAGAGGAATATAAAGAAGCAGAAAAAAGATCGGCAGGATGGATCCGGTGGCATTATCTGACTGGATCCATTATCCCCAAGCTTTATCCATATTTATCCACACCCTTTGGCGGTAGAATCCGGCTTTCCGTTTCTTTGTCTGAAATCAGGATCCATTCCATGGCCAAAATCAATCTCGTCGTCGGCTCCATGCTGGGCGCCGCCGAATATGTCGCAGACCACGTCGCCAACCTGCTGGAACAGGCTGGCCACCAGACCCGGATCCACAACCCGGCCAAGCTGGCAGAGGTGCTGGATGATGTGGGATCCATCCTGCTGGTGGTCACTTCCACCCATGGTGCCGGGGATGTGCCCGACAACCTGCACCCCTTCGCCAAGGATCTTGCAGAGCAGCATCCGGATCTTAATTCATTGAAATATGGCGTGATCGCCCTTGGTGACAGCAGTTATGACACCTTTTGCCAGGGTGGCAAGACGCTGGATCGGCTGCTGGCCGAGTGCGGTGCCTGCCGGATCGGCGAGCGGCTCGACATTGATGTGACCCAACACGAGATCCCCGAAGATGCCGCAGAAGTGTGGATCCGCGACTGGATGACGATGATCGCCTGATCAGCGTACGGGAGATCCTGAAAAAAAGCTTGATCTCCCCATTTATCCCCAGATCGACTATCCACCATGTTATTAACAGATTGATCCGGGGGAGTTGTTCTACAAGGTTACCCACAACGCCCAGGGGTAATGTGCATAACTACGGTGTAAAGCTCTGCAAAACCTATAGTTATCCATGTATTAGATCCAGACCGACAGACCTCTGTGTATAAAAGTCCTGGTTATCCCCTCGTTCACCGAGCCAGGATCCAAGCTTTTCCACAAGCTAGGATCGTCCTTAAATTAATGATCTTTATGATCAAAAAGTGCTTATCAACAGAAAGGGCGGATCCTAATAAGAGATCCAGTAAAAGATCGATCTAAAGATCCTTAAGATCTAATTAGTGGATCCTCCCTTCATACTGAACGTTAAGTAGACGTTCCCCTCAGGACGCGAAACAGATAGAATGTTCCGCCCTTTAGCCCAGGCAAATAAAGATCTTCAGGCGTGCAGATCAAGGTGATCCCAATGCAATATCATGAACAATTTGATGTGATCGTCGTCGGTGGCGGTCATGCCGGAACCGAAGCAGCAACAGCGGCAGCCCGTATGGGCATGAACACCCTGTTGCTGACCCACAATATCGATACGCTGGGACACATGTCCTGTAATCCGGCGATCGGCGGGATCGGCAAGGGACACCTGGTCAGGGAAGTTGACGCACTCGGCGGGATCATGGCGCGTGCCATCGATCTTGGCGGGATCCAGTTCCGCACCCTCAACTCCTCCAAGGGCCCGGCGGTGCGAGCCACTCGTGCCCAGGCGGATCGCCTGCTCTACAAGGCCGTCGTTCGCCAGATGCTGGAGAACTACCCGAACCTGAAGATCTTCCAGCAGGCTTGTGACGATCTGATCATGGACGGGGATCGTGTTGCCGGTGTGGTCACCCAGAGCGGGATCCGCATCAGCGGCAAAACTGTGGTGCTGACGGTCGGTACCTTCCTGAACGGGTTGATCCACATAGGGATGGAAAACTACAAGGGCGGCCGTGCCGGGGATCCTCCCTCGATCGCCCTGGCCCAGCGCCTGCGCGAACTGCCGCTGCGCATCGATCGTCTCAAGACGGGCACCCCGCCGCGCATCGATGCCCGCAGCGTCGATTTCTCCGTCATGCAGGAACAGCACGGCGACGATCCTCGTCCGGTCTTCTCGTTTATTGGCGATGCCAGCCAGCATCCCCGTCAGGTGCCATGCTACGTCACCCACACCAACGAGCGTACCCACGAAGTGATCCGCAATAACCTGGATCGCAGCCCCATGTACGCCGGGGTGATCGAGGGGATCGGCCCTCGCTACTGCCCGTCGATCGAAGACAAGATCACCCGTTTCGCCGACAAGACGGCGCACCAGATCTTCGTCGAGCCGGAAGGCCTGACCACCCACGAACTCTATCCGAACGGGATATCCACCAGCCTGCCGTTTGACGTGCAGGTGCAGATCGTCCGTTCTGTGCGCGGCTTCGAGAACGCCCACATCACCCGCCCCGGCTATGCCATCGAATATGATTTCTTCGATCCGCGGGATCTCAAGGCCAACATGGAGAGCAAGTGCATTCCAAACCTGTTCTTCGCCGGCCAGATCAACGGCACGACCGGTTACGAAGAGGCAGCGGCACAAGGCCTGATGGCCGGTTTGAACGCGGCCTTGCGTGCCCAGGACAAGGATCCCTGGAACCCGCGTCGGGATCAGGCCTACATGGGCGTGATGATGGATGATCTCTCCACCCTGGGGACCCGCGAGCCTTACCGCATGTTCACCAGCCGCGCCGAATATCGCCTGCTGCTGCGTGAAGACAACGCCGATATCCGCCTGACAGCCATTGGTCGCGAGCTGGGTCTGGTGGATGACGAGCGCTGGAGCAAATTCAACGCCAAGATGGAACAGGTCGAGCTGGAGCGTCAGCGCATGCGTTCAACCTGGATCCACCCGCAACATCCGTCACTGGAAGCGGTCAACGCCCTGGTCAACACCCCGCTGACCCGCGAACAGAGTCTGGAAGAGCTGTTGCGTCGTCCCGAGGTGACCTATGATGCGCTGATGGCCATCGAAGGTGTCGGTCCTTCCGTGACCGATCCTGCCGCGGCCGAACAGGTTGAGATCCAGATCAAGTACGCCGGTTACATCGAGCGTCAACACGATGAAGTGGAAAAGCAGCTGCGCAACGAGAACACCCTGCTGCCGCTGGATCTGGACTATCGCGAGGTGAACGGCCTCTCCAACGAGGTGAAAGCCAAGCTGAACGATGCCAAGCCGCAGACCATTGGTCAGGCTTCCCGCATCTCCGGCATCACCCCGGCGGCCATCTCCATCCTGCTGGTTCACCTGAAAAAACACGGCCTGCTGCGTAAAACCGCCTGAGGAATCCCATGTTGGAAAGATTGAACGGCCTGCTCAAGCAGGCCGAAATTGTTATCACCGATACCCAAAAGAGCCAACTGGTGCAGTTGGTCGAGTTGCTGCACAAGTGGAACAAGGCTTACAATCTCACCTCGGTGCGAGATCCGGACGCCATGCTGGTCAAGCATATCCTCGATAGCCTGGTGGTAAGCCCCCACTTGCACGGTGAGCGCTTCATCGACGTGGGGACCGGTCCCGGCCTGCCGGGATTGCCGCTGGCGATCATCAATCCGGACAAGCAGTTCGTCCTGCTCGACAGTCTGGGCAAGCGGATCAACTTCATCCGTCAGGTGATCCAGGAGCTGGGTCTGACCAATGTGACGCCGGTCAAATCCCGGGTTGAAGAGTATCAACCTGAGGTGGGATTTGATGGTGTACTGAGTCGGGCATTTGCCTCGCTGGAGGACATGCTGAGCTGGTGTCACCACCTGCCGTCAGAACAGGGCAGCTTCCTGGCGCTCAAGGGACAATATCCCGAGCAGGAGCTTGCCCAGTTGCCTGCCAATATCCGTCTGGTAGCCTGTCATGAGTTGCGGGTGCCGGAGCTGGAAGGCGAACGTCATCTGCTGGAATTCAAACATATCCAGCCCGAATAGGGTCGCAGTTTCATTTAGGGGATCGTGTGGGAAAAGTCATCGCCATAGCCAACCAGAAGGGTGGAGTAGGTAAAACCACCACCTGTGTGAATCTGGCCGCCTCCATGGCTGCCACCCGGCGCAAGGTGCTGGTGATCGATCTGGATCCGCAGGGCAATGCCACCATGGGCAGCGGTGTTGACAAGTATGACGTCGAGCGCACCGCCTATGAGCTGCTGATCGAGGATGCCCCCATCAGCGAAGTGATCATCCCCGAAACCACCGGGGGGTATCACCTGATTGCCGCCAACGCCGACGTGACCGCGGCCGAAATCCGTCTGATGGAATTTTTCGCCCGCGAAATCCGCCTGCGCAATGCGTTGGCCTCGGTGCGGGACAAATACGACTACGTCTTCATCGACTGCCCGCCCTCTCTCAACATGCTGACCGTGAACGCCATGGCCGCCGCCGACTCCGTGCTGGTGCCCATGCAGTGCGAATATTACGCGCTGGAGGGGCTCACCGCCCTGGTCGACACCATCAGCAAGCTGGCCGCAGTGGTCAATCCGGAGCTCAAGATCGAAGGGGTGCTGCGCACCATGTTCGATCATCGCAACCGGCTGGCCAATGATGTGTCCGATCAGCTAAAACAGCACTTTGGCGACAAAGTCTACCGCACCATCATTCCCCGCAACGTTAGACTGGCTGAGGCCCCGAGTTTCGGTGCCCCGGCCATGCACTATGACAAATCATCGGTGGGCGCCAAGGCCTACCTGGCACTGGCTGGCGAGATCCTGCGCCGCCAGGAGCAGGAACGTCAGGCGACCATCGCAGACCGAGAGAGCATATGACTCCGAAAAAACGTGGACTGGGCAAGGGGCTGGATGCCCTGCTCAGTACCAGCACGGCTGCCCGCCAGAAACAGGTGATGAGCGATCAACGTACTGAGGAAGCCATGGCCCCCACCAATCAGGGCGAGCTGCGCAAGCTGCCGGTGGAGTGGTTGCAGTCCGGCAAGTACCAGCCCCGCAAGGATATGTCCCAGGATGCACTGGAAGAGCTTGCCAACTCCATCCGTGCCCAAGGGGTGATCCAGCCCATCGTGGTACGCCCTCTCGGCGAACAATCCTTCGAAATCATTGCCGGTGAGCGGCGCTGGCGCGCGTCCCAGCTGGCGCGGCTTGAGGTGGTGCCCTGTATCGTCAAGGATGTACCCGACGAGGCTGCCGTCGCCATCGCGCTGATTGAGAATATTCAGCGGGAAGACCTCAATGCCATCGAAGAGGCGGTCGCTTTACAAAGACTGCTGACCGAATTCGAACTCACCCACCAGCAAGTGGCCGAGGCGGTGGGCAAGTCCCGCACCACTGTGACCAACCTGTTGCGTCTCAACCAGCTCAACGACGATGTGAAGCGTTTCGTCGAGCACGGCGACCTCGACATGGGCCATGCCCGTGCCCTGCTGGCTCTGAGCGGCCAGGCCCAGTCCGAACTTGCCAAGCTGGTTGCCCAGAAAGGGCTGACCGTGCGCGATACCGAGAAGCTGGTGCAAAAAGCGCTCGAACCGGCAAAAGCCAGGGTCGAACCGGCCCGTGATCCGCAGATCGGCTACCTGGAGCGCCAACTGGCAGAAAAAATTGGCAATCAGGTGCAACTTCAGCCTGGCAAGCGGGATAGCGGGAAGTTAGTAATAAGTTACGAGAATTTGTCCGATTTGGACCGTATATTGGGCTATTTTGGCGTGTCGGAATCGTGATTTTTACGCTTTTTGTAGTAATAAAACATCCATTCCTTTTGATATGACCATAACCCTGATTTGCCGCGGAAAGCCGCAAAAATTAAGGATTTTTGTCATATTGCAATAGCTGCCCTCAAGGGTATAATTTGACCGGCTTTAAGAGCTGTTAACATGGGGTCTTCGGATCCCGATTTTTTACAGTTCTGTAATGTTCAGGGGTAGGTTGGTGAAGCAGAAAATAGCCTTGGAAGGTTTGACACTGGCCTTGGTTATGCTCGTTTGTCAGCTCATCCTGATCCTGGCGATGAGTGCCGTCTGGTTTTACCTGACTGGTGCCAGCGCCGGTTATTCCGCCCTCTATGGAGGGGGGATGTACTGGGTTCCTCAAGCCTTGTTTACTGTCTGGGTGCTGCGCCGCAAGGTGACAACCGAGAGTGTGGGCTTGGTTTTGCGGGACTTTTATGGTGGGGCAGGGATTAAGCTCATTTCTACAACAGGTCTATTCGCCCTGATGTTTGGTGCGGGAGTCGAGGTCGTTACCGTCTCGTTTTTCGCCACTTATATCCTCGCCCTCGTTGTACAGTGGATGGTTTCATTCACGCTTAACAACCACTATTAGGAAAACTCATGTCTGCAACCGGAGAAGTCCTGACTCCTCAGGGATATATCTCCCACCACCTGACCCACCTTCAAGTCGGGTCCGGGTTCTGGACGGTCAATATCGACTCAATGGTATTTTCCGTCGTGCTAGGCGCCCTGTTTATCCTGCTGTTCCGCAAAGTAGCCGTTAACGCTACCAGCGGGGTGCCGGGTAAGCTGCAGTGCTTTGTGGAGATGCTGGTCGAGTTTGTGAATGGTAACGTCAAAGACATCTTTCACGGTCGCAACAAGGTCATCGCACCTTTGGGGCTGACGGTGTTTGTGTGGATCTTCCTGATGAACTTCATGGATCTGATCCCCGTTGACTTTATCCCTCACGCTGCACAATTGATGGGTATTCCCTATCTGCGTGTGGTTCCCTCTGCTGACGTTAACATCACCATGTCCATGGCTTTGGGCGTGTTCTTCTTGATCCTGTATTACAGCATCAAGGTCAAGGGTATCGGCGGGTTTGTGAAGGAGCTGACGCTTCAGCCTTTCAACCACCCGGCGGCCATCCCGGTTAACCTCATCCTGGAAACTGTTACGCTGATTTCCAAACCTGTTTCTCTGGGTCTTCGACTGTTCGGCAACATGTATGCTGGCGAACTGATCTTTATCCTGATTGCTGGTTTGTTACCCTGGTGGTCACAGTGGATCCTGTCCGTGCCTTGGGCAATTTTCCACATCCTGATCATCACTTTGCAGGCATTCATTTTCATGGTTCTGACCATCGTCTATCTGTCGATGGCGCAGGAAGACCATGGTTGATGCAACTCAAATAATCCTTTTTATACAATCAATTACATCTAAATAACTGGAGATCCTCATGGAAAACTTGAACATGGACCTGCTGTACATCGCTGCTGCAATGATGATGGGTCTGGCTGCTATCGGCGCTTCCATCGGTATCGGTATCCTGGGTGGCAAGTTCCTGGAAGGTGCTGCTCGTCAACCGGATCTGATCCCTGTTCTGCGTACCCAGTTCTTCATCGTAATGGGTCTGGTGGATGCGATCCCGATGATCGCCGTTGGTCTGGGTCTGTACGTGATGTTTGCGGTTGCTGGCTAAGTCGTTACGACTCTCCAGGCATAACCCATTAACTAACTTAAGAGGACATCGGCTGTGAATATCAATGCCACCCTCCTCGGCCAAGCAATTGCTTTTTTCTTCTTCGTAGTGTTTTGCATGAAGTACGTATGGCCGCCGCTGATTGCAGCCATCGAAGCCCGTCAGAAAGCTATTGCTGACGGTCTCTCTTCTGCCGAACGTGCCAAGAAAGATCTGGATTTGGCCAAGGCCAACGCCACCGATCAGCTGAAAGAAGCCAAGCTGCAGGCTGCTGAAATCATTGAGCAGGCTAACAAACGTAAAGCCCAGATCATTGATGAAGCTGCCGCTGGTGCCCAATCCGAGCGGGAAAAAATCCTGGCTCAGGGCCGTGCCGAGATCGAAGCTGAACGTCATCGTGCCAAAGAAGAACTGCGTAAGCAGGTTGCTGCTCTTGCCATTGCTGGTGCAGAGAAGATCCTGGCGCGTCAAATCGACCAGGCTGCCAACAGCGACATCGTCGACAAACTGGTAGCAGAACTGTAACGGGAACGGGGCTATGTCTGAACTGACTACAATCGCTCGCCCCTACGCCAAGGCTGCTTTCGAGTTTGCCGTTGAGCACAAGGCGGTTGACCAGTGGCTGGGTATGCTCGGTTTCGCTGCGCAAGTAGTGGAAAACGAGACCATGCACAACCTGGTAAACGGCTCTGTGGCCGCCGAAGAGCTGGCAACGCTGTTTGTCGGTGTCTGCGGTGAGCAACTCGACGTGCATGGCCAGAACCTGATCCGGGTGATGGCCGAGAATGGTCGCTTGGGTGTGCTGCCGGCGGTCGTTGCTGAATTTGTAGCGTTCAAAGCTGAACTGGATAAAGAGGTTCAGGCTGACGTGATTTCGGCGATCGAACTGACCGACCAGCAGAAAGCCAATATTCAGGCTTCTCTGGAACAACGTCTCGCGCGCAAAGTGAAGCTGAATTGCAGCATCGATGCGTCCTTGATGGCCGGGGTGCTCATCAAGGCCGGTGATCTGGTAATCGACGGCACAGTCCGCGGTAAGCTGGATCGCATGGCTGACGCGCTGCAATCTTGATTGGGGTATTAGAGCATGCAACTGAATTCCACTGAAATCGCCGAGCTGATCAAGCAGCGCATTGCGCAGTTTGATGTAAAGAGCGAAGCGCGTAACGAAGGTACTATCGTCTCTGTGAGCGACGGTATCATTCGTATTCACGGCCTGGCTGATGCCATGCAGGGTGAGATGATCGAGCTGCCGGGCAACCGCTACGCTCTGGCATTGAACCTGGAGCGTGACTCCGTTGGTGCGGTGATTATGGGTTCCTATGACGGTCTGTCAGAAGGAATGAAAGTAAAAGGTACTGGCCGTATTCTGGAAGTGCCGGTAGGTCGTGGTCTGTTGGGCCGGGTGTTGAACACCCTGGGTCAGCCGATCGACGGTAAAGGTCCGATCGACAACGATGGCTTCTCGCCGATCGAAGTGATCGCACCGGGCGTTATCGAGCGTAAGTCTGTTGACCAGCCGGTCCAGACCGGTCTGAAAGCCATCGATGCCATGATCCCTATCGGTCGTGGCCAGCGTGAGCTGATAATCGGTGACCGTCAGGTTGGTAAGACCGCCATCGCGATCGACACCATCATCAACCAGAAAGATTCCGGCATTAAGTGTGTCTACGTTGCGATTGGCCAGAAGGCCTCCACCATCGCCAACGTAGTGCGCAAGCTGGAAGAGCACGGTGCCCTGGCCAACACCATCGTGGTGGTTGCCTCTGCCTCCGAAGCGGCTGCTCTGCAGTACCTGGCTCCGTATGCCGGTTGCTCCATGGGTGAGTACTTCCGTGACCGCGGTGAAGACGCGCTGATCATCTATGATGACCTGTCCAAGCAGGCCGTAGCTTATCGCCAGATCTCCCTGCTGCTGCGCCGTCCGCCAGGACGTGAAGCTTACCCGGGTGACGTTTTCTATCTGCACTCCCGTCTGCTGGAGCGTGCTGCTCGCGTTAACGCCGAGTACGTAGAGAAGTTCACCAAGGGTGAAGTGAAAGGCAAGACCGGCTCTCTGACCGCGCTGCCAATCATCGAAACCCAGGCGGGTGACGTGTCTGCGTTCGTTCCGACCAACGTGATCTCCATCACCGATGGTCAGATCTTCCTGACTTCACAGCTGTTCAACTCCGGTATTCGTCCGGCGGTTGACCCGGGTATCTCTGTATCCCGTGTAGGTGGCGCTGCTCAGACCAAGATCGTCAAGAAGCTGTCCGGTGGTATCCGTACCGCGCTGGCCCAGTATCGCGAACTGGCGGCATTCGCCCAGTTCTCTTCCGATCTGGACGAGGCGACTCGCAAGCAGCTGGATCACGGTGTGAAAGTGACCGAGCTGATGAAGCAGAAGCAGTACTCTCCGCTGAGCGTGGCTCACCAGTCTCTGGTGCTGTTCGCCGCCGAGAAAGGCTATCTCTCCGATGTCGAGCTGAACAAAATCGTCGACTTCGAAGCCGCTCTGCTCTCTTACGCCAATACCCAGCATGCCGAGCTGATGGCTGAAATCAATGCCAAAGCCGACTACAACGACGCGATCGTTGGCAAGCTGACTGCGTTGCTGGATAGCTTCAAAGCAACCCAGACCTGGTAAGCGTGTGTGGCAGCGCAAGCTGCCACTTGATGGAGAGTAAGAGATGGCCGGCGCAAAAGAGATACGTAACAAGATCGGGAGTGTGAAAAACACTCAGAAGATCACCGGCGCTATGGAAATGGTGGCAGCAAGCAAAATGCGCCGTGCGCAGGAACGCATGTCTGCCAGCCGTCCGTACGCTGAAACCATGCGCAAGGTGATCGGCCATATCGCTCAGGGGAACTTGGAATACAAGCACCCCTACCTCATCGAACGTGAGGTCAAGCGAGTGGGTTACATCGTCGTCTCCACCGACCGTGGCCTGTGTGGTGGTCTGAACATCAACCTGTTCAAGGCTGCCCTCAATGATATGAAGCAATGGAGCGCGAAAGGTGCCAAGGTTGACCTGGCACTGATCGGTAACAAGGCCTCCAACTTCTTTGAACGGCACGGCGCCAAGGTTAAAGCTCATGTCGCAGGACTGGGCGATAGTCCGAGCGTCAATGACCTGATTGGTTCAGTCAAGGTCATGCTGAAGGCTTACGACAACGGTGAGATTGACAAGCTGTATCTGGTGTACAACAAGTTCGTCAACACCATGGTGCAGCAACCACGGGTCGATCAACTGCTGCCTTTGCCCGTAACTGAAGACAGCAAGCTCGCCAAGAAACACCACTGGGATTACCTCTATGAGCCAGATCCCAAGAAGCTGCTGGATACCCTGCTGGTTCGCTATGTCGAATCTCAGGTTTACCAGGGGGTAGTGGAAAACTTGGCAAGTGAACAGGCAGCCCGAATGGTTGCCATGCAAGCCGCGACTGACAACGCCGGTAACCTGATTAACGATCTGCAACTGGTATACAACAAGGCCCGTCAGGCCAGTATTACCCAGGAGCTGACAGAGATCGTATCCGGTGCTGCTGCGGTGTAAGGCAAGGGTTATCAAAGGTTTAGAGGATTTGACATGAGTAACGGTTTCATCGTCCAAATCATCGGCGCTGTGGTGGACATCGAGTTCCCGCAGAATGCCGTGCCCCAGGTGTACGATGCACTGAAGGTCGTTAGCGAAGGTCAAGGCCAGGGTCTGGTGCTGGAAGTTCAGCAACAGATCGGTGGCGGCGTCGTTCGTTGCATCACCATGGGCTCCTCCGACGGTCTGCGTCGTGGGTTGGAAGTAGTGAATAGCGGTAAATCCATCCAGGTTCCGGTCGGTACTGCGACTCTGGGTCGGATCATGAACGTACTGGGTGAGCCAATCGACGAAAAAGGTCCGATCGGTGAAGAAGAGTGCTGGTCTATCCACCGCGCTGCCCCCAGCTACGAAGATCAGTCCAACAGCAACGATCTGCTGGAGACCGGCATCAAGGTTATCGACCTGGTATGCCCGTTCGCCAAGGGTGGTAAGGTTGGTCTGTTCGGTGGTGCCGGTGTAGGCAAAACCGTAAACATGATGGAGCTGATCCGTAACATCGCGATCGAGCACAGTGGTTACTCTGTGTTCGCCGGTGTAGGTGAGCGTACCCGTGAGGGTAACGACTTCTACCACGAGATGATGGAGTCCAACGTACTGGACAAAGTATCTCTGGTTTACGGTCAGATGAACGAGCCGCCCGGAAACCGTCTGCGCGTTGCGCTGACCGGCCTGACCATGGCCGAGAAGTTCCGTGACGAGGGTCGTGACGTGCTGTTCTTCGTGGACAACATCTACCGTTACACCCTGGCCGGTACTGAAGTATCCGCACTGCTGGGCCGTATGCCTTCCGCAGTAGGTTACCAGCCGACCCTGGCCGAGGAGATGGGTGTTCTGCAAGAACGTATCACCTCCACCAAGACCGGTTCCATCACCTCCGTACAGGCCGTTTACGTTCCTGCGGATGACTTGACTGACCCGTCTCCGGCGACCACCTTCGCCCACCTGGATGCGACCGTCGTACTGTCCCGTCAAATCGCGGCACTGGGTATCTACCCGGCCGTTGACCCGCTGGACTCTACCTCTCGTCAGCTGGATCCGCTGGTGGTTGGCAAAGAGCACTACGAGACCGCTCGTGGCGTTCAAACCGTACTGCAGCGCTACAAAGAGCTGAAGGACATCATCGCCATCCTGGGTATGGATGAACTGTCAGAAGAAGACAAACTGACCGTAGCCCGTGCCCGTAAGATCGAGCGTTTCCTGTCCCAGCCGTTCTTCGTAGCAGAAGTGTTTACCGGTTCTCCGGGCAAATACGTGCCGCTGAAAGAGACCATCCGTGGTTTCCAGGGCATCCTGAAAGGCGAGTATGACGATCTGCCCGAGCAGGCGTTCTACATGGTTGGCGGTATCGACGAAGTCGTCGAGAAATCCAAGAAACTGTAAGCCTCGACAGGAGGGCCCATGGCAGAGATGATCTCCTTTCACCTGGATGTGGTGAGCGCCGAAGGAAAACTGTTTTCCGGTCGCGTGCAATCCGCTCAGGTATCAGGCTCCGAAGGTGAGTTGGGTCTCCGCCACGGTCATGCTCCGTTGCTGACTGCCATCAAGCCGGGCCTGGTCCGCTTGGTGAAGCAGAACGGAACTGAAGAGGTGCTGTACATCTCCGGCGGTATGCTGGAAGTACAACCTGAATCCGTGACCGTGCTGGCGGACACCGCGATTCGTGCTGACGACTTGGATGAGGCGAAAGCCCAGGAAGCCAAGCGCGCAGCCGAAGAGCGGATCCACAGCTCCCATGGTGATATCGACTACGCCCAGGCCGCCACCGAGCTGGCCAAGGCGATGGCTCAACTGCGAGTCATCGATATCGTCAAAAAGAATTACCGCTAATAACGGTGATGTAAAAAGCGACCTTCGGGTCGCTTTTCTTTTACCCGTTGGATAGACTCCGCCGAGTATTTCTTCATGTTCCAAAGGTCAATTTATGTCACTCAACGTCGTGATCCTGGCGGCGGGTAAAGGTACCCGCATGCGCTCTTCCCTGCCCAAGGTACTCCACCCGGTAGCCAACAAACCCATGGTTTCCCATGTGATCGATACTGCCCGTCAGGTCGGTGCCGAGCAGCTGCATCTGGTTTATGGCCACGGTGCCGAACTGCTGAAAGAGCGGATCGTGGCGGCCGATGTGAACTGGGTGCTGCAGGCGCAACAGCTGGGGACCGGTCACGCCGTCGCCCAAGCTATCCCGTTCTGGAAGGATGAGGACGATGTGCTGGTGCTCTACGGCGATACCCCGCTGATCCAGCCCGAGACCCTGCAGCGACTGCTGGCTGCCAAGGCTGAAAACGGGATGGCACTGCTGACCGTGGTACTGGACAACCCCACCGGCTATGGCCGCATCGTCCGTGAAAACGGTCTGGTGGTCGGTATCGTCGAGCAGAAGGATGCCAATGCCGAACAGCTGGCGATCCGTGAGGTGAATACCGGCGTGCTGGTGGCCAATGGGGGCCAGTTGCGTCAATGGTTGTCTCGTCTCGACAACAAAAACGCTCAGGGCGAGTTCTATCTGACCGATGTGATCGCCATGGCGCACGCCGATGGCTGCCCGATCGCAGCGGTCCATCCGGAGCGCGCCGCTGAAGTGGAAGGGGCCAACAACCGGGTGCAGCTGGCTGCCCTTGAGCGCAGTTACCAGCAGATGCAGGCCGAGAAGCTGATGATCGCCGGTGCCACCCTGATTGACCCTGCCCGCTTCGATCTGCGCGGAACCCTCGAGATCGGTGAAGAGGTGGTGATCGACGTCAACGTCATCATCGAAGGCAAGGTAACCCTCGGCAACCATGTTCGTATCGGTGCCGGTGCCGTGTTGAAGGATTGCGTGATCGGCGATCACACTGAAGTGAAGCCCTACTCCATCGTTGAAGGGGCTCAGGTGGCGGATCAGTGCTCGGTCGGCCCGTTTGCCCGTCTGCGCCCGGGTGCCGTGCTGGAGCAGGATGCCCACGTTGGCAACTTCGTCGAGATGAAGAAGGCCCGTCTGGGGGTTGGTTCCAAGTGCGGTCACCTCACTTATCTGGGGGATGCTGAGGTGGGTGCTAAGGTGAACATCGGTGCCGGCACCATCACCTGCAACTACGACGGGGTCAACAAATTCCAGACCATCATCGAGGACGATGTATTCGTCGGTTCCGATACCCAGCTGGTGGCGCCGGTGCGCATCGGCAAGGGTGCGACCCTGGGGGCGGGTTCTACCATCACCAAGGATGTGGCCGAGAATGAGCTGGTGATCACCCGGGTGCCCCAGCGCCACATCAAGAACTGGGCTCGCCCGGTCAAGAAGAAGTGATGCCCGATCAATAAAATAGAACCGGCGCCTGATGGCGCCGGTTTTTTTGGCTTATGACTGATGGCTGGTGTCACTGGTCGATGACTGGGGGGCCGCCCATGTGGTCGCGGGTGCGCTGTAGTCCATCACCTGATACCAGTCGAGCTTGCGGGTCAGCAGCATGATCAGCGCCAGGGTGGCGAACAAGAGCAGGGCTCCGAGTAGCAAGGCGATCTCTTCGGCCTGCAGCAGGCTGTAGAGAATGGCATAGACCAGCCCGAGCAGCGCTGCGAAGCCGATCCCCTGCTTCGGGCCACCCAGCACATGACTGAGGTAGAAGCCGTTGAGCAGCACGCTGGCCAGCGCGGCTACCAGATAGGCCCAGCCAAAGCCGAGGTGCTCGGTCAGGGCCAGCAGCACTAGATAGAAGATAGCCAGCCCCATGCCTACCAGCGCGTACTGGATCGGGTGAACCCACAGCCCCTTGAGCAGCTCGAACATGAAGAAGCTGATAAAGGTGAGACCGATGAAGAGCAGGGCATATTTGGCCGCCCGTTCGTTGAGCTGATAGTGATCCACCGGCTGCACCAGACTGACGCTGAAGGTGGAGAGATTGCTATCGCCCCCGTTCATCATCCGGTTGAAGCGGGTCTCCATGTCGCTGGCGAACCAGCTGGTTTGCCAGTTGGCCTCAAACCCTTGTGGGCTCAGGGTGCGACTGCCCGGCAGAAAGTCACCGATAAAGTTGGGGTGGGGCCAGTTGCCCGCCAGCTGCAGGGTGCTCTCCTTGCCCAGCGGTACTATGTCGAGGGCGTTCATCCCCTGCAGATTGAGCTCCAGATGGAAGGTGCCATCCTGCTGCGGCAGGCTGTCGAGCGGTGCATGGATACCCGCCAGTGCGTCACCGAGGCGGGCGCCGGGGGCAAACGGGATCCGCTGTGTGCCGAGTTGCAGTTCGGGCACGCTGTTGATGCCGCGGGCATCGGAGAGCACCAGGCTCAGGTAGGGTTTGCCCGCCACCAGCTCGTCATCCCCGGCGAGCGGCGTGCTCTCTTGTAGTTGAGCGGCTGTCGGCAGACGGCCGGAGAGGGAGAGCCGTGTCTGATAGACCTGCGCCTGATAGATGCCCAGCTTGCGCGGGGTGACCTCCATGTTGGCCTTGATATCCAACTGCTCCGGCAGCAGGTAGCGGTAGATCTGCTCCTGACGGACGAAGCGCTTGCCCTCCTGCTCGACCGTCACCGAACGGGTATAGGGCTGTACGATAATGGGCCCCATCAGCCGTTGCGGGCCGCTGCTGCTGGCCATGATGCTGTGAATGGCCTGACTGCGGTAAGCCTGACGCTCCCGGTTCAGCTCCATGATGGATTGCACCGGCACCATCAACAGCAGGCTGAGCAACAGCAGCAGAAATATCTTGTGGGTGAATATCTGTTTGACCATGACACGTCTCCTTGTTGGATGGAGTGAGTCTGTCAGTCCGGCGTGAAGTGGTGATGGGCTTGTGTGAAGTGGCTGTGAACTGTTGAAAAACGGCGCCATCAGGCGCCGTGGGATTGTTCAGGGGTGGGAGCGCACCAACCGAGCGGCTTGGGCGAAACGATCGGTATGGCCGTCGATCAGCCCGTGCATAAAGTCGATGTAGTAGACCAGTTCAGGCATCTCCTCAATGGAGCTGGAGGTCCAGTAGGGGGCTGAATTTTCCCCGTTGTCATGGATATCGGAGAAGAAGCGCGGGTCTGTCATCGGCGCCCGGCAATCTTCGTCGAGCAGGGTGAAGAGCTCCTCGATGGTGGGGAGTCGCCACCCCTCGCCAAGGCGGGCTGCTTCATCTTTGGCTTCAAGCAGCGTCAGCAGGGCCGGTGTGCCCACGCACCCTTTCCCCTCCTGCCACTGGCTGCCGAGGCTGCACGCCTGCCATTCGAGCTGGTTTAGCCGATCATGGATGATTTCTCCCTGCCGTGTCAGGCGGTCGGAGAGATCACAGGCAGCCAGCGCCATGCTGGCCGGAAGCCAGATCAGCAATAGAAATAATTTCATGTTTGTCTCGTTTACGAATGGCGGTCAGCCCGTCGCTGGTGGGCTGACCGTGGTTATCGGGGGTTATCTGGGGGGAAGCGAGATCACTGCTTTTTAAGTTGTGCAGGCAGGGCGGCCAGCACCTCTTCTTTCGCCTTGATAGAGGCGAACTGCTTGCCTGGCTTTTGCACCACGGTATGGACGAAGATCAGTTGCTTGCCCGGTTTGCTGGCCCAGCCGACGAACCAGCCGATCTGCTGATCGCGGTTGAGGCTGCCATCCAGCTTCTTCGGGTAGCCCATGCCGGTTTTGCCGTGGATCTGCCAGCCGTCGATCTCGCTCACCTTGAGGATATTGGCGGTGTACTGCAGGGTCTGCGCCGAGACCGGCAGCTTGCCGCTCACCATCTTGCCGAGGAAGCGGGCCTGCTCCTCCGGACTGATGGCGAGGCTGGAGCTGAGCCAAGCCTGGGTCAGGCCGTCATGTTTGCCCGGATTGCCGGAGAGATCCCGATTGCCGTAGTCGAAGCGGTCGACATATTGCTGGAAGCGCTCCATCCCCAGCCATTCGGTGATCTGCTGGGAGAACCAGACCACCGAGTAGGTTTCCCAGCGGCGCGGGGTGGTGGTTTCACGCCAGGCGGGCAGCCAGCCATCGTAGTTCGGCTTGTAGGGCAGTGCCGGATGCTCTTCATCCACCAGATAGCCACTGTCGTAACCCATCAGCGCCAACGGGATCTTGAAGGTGGACGCGGGCGGCAGCTGGCTGGAGCAGTCCCCTTCGCTGGAGAGGGTCTGGCCGTTGCCGTCAGCATAGAGAAAGCAGCCGCTGGCGGCGGAGGCAGGCTGGGCTGCGAGCAGACCGGCAGCCAGCAGGCTGGAGAGAAGCAGGCGGGACATAGCATTTCCTTGAGCAAATGGATGAGAGAAAACGGCAGTCTAATGCCGCTTTGTGTGGGGAATGTGAAGTTGCGGGGGGCTAGGCGAACGGCAGCCAGAGTTCCGCCAGCGCGCCCCCTTCCGGCCGGTTGCTCAGGGTCAGACGGCCGCCATGCTGGTGGGCCACCTCATGGGCGAAGCTGAGCCCCAGACCACTGCTCTTGCCCTTGTCTGGGCGCGGCAGGGAGTAGAAGCGCTCGAAGATGCGCGGCAGGGCGTAGTCGGGAATGCCGGGGCCGCAGTCGGTGACCCGAAAACAGTAGCCCTCCTCCTGCTGGCTGCCGCTCAGGGTAACTTGCCCGTTGACGGGAGAGAAGTCGATGGCGTTATCCAGCAGGTTGCCGATGGCCTGCTCCACCAGCAGCGGATCCCACTTCTGTTTCGGCGCGCTGGCCAGCTCGGCCACCAACTCGACCTGACGGCGCTGGGCGATGATCTGGCGGGCGTCGAGGGTGCGCTTGCCCAGTTTTGCCGGTTCCACCGACTGGCGATCCAGCCCCTGCCCCGACTCCAGCCGCGCCAGTTGCAGCATTCGCTCGATCAGCTGCTGCATGCGGGCGGTTTCCAGATTGATGTTGCCGATAAAGCGTTTGGCAACTTCGGGGGGCGGCGTTTCGGCCAAAATCTCCCCTGCCCCGCGAATGGCGGCCAGTGGGCTCTTCAGCTCGTGGGTCAGGCTGTGGACATAGCCCTCGATATAGCTCTTGCCATCGAGCTGGTGGCGCATGGCCTCCAGCGAGCGGCCGAGCCGATCCAGCTCGACGGTGTGCAGCCGTGGCAGCGGTGCCGCCTCCCCCTTGCTGACCGAGTCGGCGTAGTGCACCAGCTTGCCGATGGCGCGGTTTAGCCACCACACCAGCAGGCTGCCGATCAGCAGCGAGATGAGCAGCATCTGGCCGCCGGCCCGCAGCAGCTCCTGTTCCCCGCGCTCGATGGCTGGCATCAGGGTGCGATTGGGTTTGGCGACGGTGAGGGAGCCGATGATTTCGGCCCCTTCCCGCAGCGGTGCCGCCACATACATGGTCGAGCTGGCTGCATCGTCGGGATCGGTGCGGGTGCTGCGGGCGCCATATTGGCCACGCAGGGTGCGGTAGACATCGTTCCAGCGGGAATAGTCCTTGCCCAGATCCGTGCCGTCGGAGTCGTAAATCACCATGCCCTTCTGGTCAGTGACATAGATGCGGTACTCCGCCTGCTGCTTGAGGTGGCCATCGATCATCGCATTGATGGGATTCTGGTTGAGGCGGGCGAAGGCGCTGGCCAACCGCCCGTTCATCATATTGCCCTCTTTCAGATCATCGAGGGCGAGCGGCGCCAGCAGCTGGGTCATGTCTACCAGAGTATCCTCGGTGGCGCTGCGCACCCCGGGTTTTATCTCCTCGACGAAGATCTCCAGCACGAACCAGGCGGCCAGCGCGAAGATCAGCAGCAGGCCGCACAGCAGTTGCAACCCGAGTCTCATGCCAGCTCCAGGCTGTAGCCCAGCCCGCGATGGGTGAGGATCAGGTTGGCCTCGGGATCATGTTCGCGCAGCTTGGCGCGGATGGTCTTGATATGGGTATCGACGGTGCGATCCAGACTCTCCTCCGCATCCTGCCACACCAGATCCATCAGCTGCTGGCGGGAGTAGACCCGCCCCGGCGCCAGCATCAGGGTCTTGAGCAGCAGATATTCGTAGCGAGTGAGGGCCAGCGGCTGGCCGCGAAAGTGAATGCGGGCCCGCTCCTCATCCAGTACCAGCAGGGTGCTGGGCTGGGGGGCGACGGGCTGGCTGCGGCGCAGGATGACCCGCACCCGGGCACACACCTCCCGTGGCGAGAAGGGTTTGGCCACATAGTCGTCGGCACCGATCTCCAACCCGATCAGCCGGTCTATCTCCTCGCTGCGGGCGGTGAGGAACATCAGGGGGATATCGGTCAGCGCCCTCACCTGCTTGCAGAGTTCGAAGCCGCTGATGTCGGGCAGCCCCACATCGAGGATCAGGAAGTCGGGTCGCGTCTGTTCCAGTCGTGTCAGCAACTGTTGGCCCAGCATGAACCACACCACCTCGAACCCGTCGGTCTGCAGGGCGTAAATCAGGGTGTCGGCGATGCTGGCCTCATCCTCCACCAGCCAGATGACTCTCTTTTGCATGGCATCCTCGTCGCAAATTGGCACCCCATTCTGGCATCGAACCAAATCGGATCCTATTTGCTGTTTTATTTTTCCGAAAAAGGGGCTAATATTTCGATGTTCTTTCGAATCGAAACTTAAAAATGACCAAACGTAATACTCAACAACGCCGCCACACCATAGTGACCCTGGTACAAGAGCAGGGTGAAGTGAGTGTCGACGCCCTTGCCAAACACTTTTCTACCTCCGAAGTGACCATCCGTAAAGATCTGGCCGTACTGGAGACAGGTGGTCTGCTGCTGCGCCGTTACGGTGGCGCCGTCCCTTTGCCGAGCGAGATGGTGGTCGAGGTCAACCCTGAACAAGTTTCGAACCGAAAGTTAGCCATTGCCCGTGCGGCGGCCGAGCGGCTGCGTGATCACAACCGCGTCATCATCGACAGCGGCAGCACCACCAGCGCCATGATCCCCATGCTGGGCAACAAGCGCGGCCTCATCGTGATGACCAACTCCCTCAATGTGGCCGGTGCCCTGCGCGAGCTGGAAAATGAGCCTACCCTGTTAATGACCGGTGGCACTTGGGACCCTCACTCCGAATCCTTCCAGGGGCAGGTGGCGGAACAGGTGTTGCGCTCCTACGACTTCGACCAGCTCTTTATCGGTGCCGACGGCATCGACCCGGAGCGTGGCACCACCACCTTCAACGAGCTGGTGGGCCTGTCGCGGGTCATGGCCGAGGTGTCGCGGGAGGTCATTGTGATGGTCGAATCGGAAAAGATCGGCCGCAAGATCCCCAATCTCGAACTTCCCTGGTCGAGCATCCATACCCTGGTGACCGACGAGGGGCTGGCCAGCGAGGCCAGAGAACAGATTCAAGCCCAGGGGGTGACGCTTATCTGCGCCCCGGTCACTTGCTGACATCGAGCTCTGAACCATCCAACTGACTTTACGATTTGCATCTCAAGGAGAAGTGTATGTGTGGCATCGTCGGGGCTGTTGCCCAACGTGATGTGGCTGAAATTCTGGTAGAGGGCCTGCGCCGTCTGGAGTACCGCGGTTATGACTCAGCCGGTGTGGCCGTGTTCAGCGCCAACCAGCCGTTGCAGCGGGTTCGCCGTCTGGGCAAGGTGGCCGAGCTGGCCAAGGCGCTCGACGAGCAGTCCGTCCACGGCGGTACCGGCATCGCCCATACCCGCTGGGCCACTCACGGCGAGCCCTCCGAACGCAACGCCCACCCCCACGTTTCCGAGCATATCGTGGTGGTGCACAACGGCATCATCGAGAACCACGAAGAACTGCGGGAAGAGTTGAAGGCGCTGGGTTATGTGTTCAGCTCAGACACCGATACCGAGGTGATTGCCCATCTGGTCCATCATGAGCTGAAGAGCGCCGGCAGCCTGCTGGCCGCCATGCAGACTGCGGTGAAGCAGCTGCGCGGTGCCTACGGTACCGTGGTGATGGACAGCCGCGACGACAGCCGCGTGGTGGTGGCCCGCTCCGGTTCACCGCTGGTGATCGGCCGCGGTATCGGCGAGAACTTTATCGCCTCAGACCAGATGGCGCTGCTGCCGGTGACCCGCCGTTTCATCTTCCTGGAAGAGGGTGATGTGGCCGAAGTGACCCGCCGTGACGTGCACATCTTCGATACCAACGGCAACGCCGTGGTGCGTGAAGAGCAGGAGTCCGAACTCTCCCACGATGCCGGTGACAAGGGCGAATATCGCCACTACATGCTCAAGGAGATCCACGAGCAGCCCAAAGCGATCACCAACACCCTGGAAGGGCGTCTGGGCAGCGATCACGTGGTGGTCGAATCGTTCGGCAACGGCGCGCGCGCCATCTTTGACAAGGTCGGGCACGTGCAGATCGTCGCCTGCGGCACCTCCTATCACTCCGGCATGGTGGCTCGCTACTGGTTCGAAGAGATCGCTGGCGTCTCCTGCGATGTGGAGATCGCCTCCGAGTTCCGCTATCGCAAATCGGTAGTGCGCCCCAACAGCCTGCTGGTGACCCTCTCCCAGAGCGGCGAGACCGCCGATACCCTGGCGGCGCTGCGTCTGGCCAAGGAATCCGGCTACATGAGCTCGCTGGCTATCTGCAACGTGCCGGGATCCTCGCTGGTGCGTGAATCGGATCTGGCCTTTATGACCCGCGCGGGGGCAGAAATTGGTGTGGCCTCCACCAAGGCATTCACCACCCAGCTGGCTGGCCTGCTGATGCTGGTGGCCTCCGTCGGTCACTGCCGTGGTCACCTGAGCGCCGCCGCCGAGGCCGAACTGGTCAAGGCGCTGCAAGCCCTGCCGCTGCGTATTAAAGAGAGTCTGGCGCTGGCCAAGGATATTGAAACCCTGGCCGAAGAGTTTGCTGACAAGCAGCACAGCCTGTTCCTCGGCCGTGGCAGCCAGTACCCCATCGCCATGGAAGGGGCGCTCAAGCTCAAAGAGATCTCCTACATCCACGCCGAAGCCTATGCCGCTGGCGAGCTGAAGCACGGCCCGCTGGCGCTGATCGATGCCGAGATGCCCATCATTGTGGTGGCGCCGAACAACGATCTGCTGGAGAAGCTCAAGTCCAACGTGGAAGAGGTGCGCGCCCGTGGCGGTATCCTCTACGTGTTCGCCGATGCCGATACCGGCTTCAAGAGCGACGAGACCATGCGGGTCATGAACCTCAACCATGTGGAAGAGGTGATCGCCCCCATCGTCTATACCGTGCCGCTGCAGCTGCTCTCCTACCACGTTGCCCTGATCAAGGGCACCGACGTGGACCAGCCGCGCAACCTGGCAAAATCAGTGACCGTTGAGTAAGTCACTCTCTCAAATTAAAAAGAGCCGCAATTGCGGCTCTTTTTGTTTCGGCTGAGGGGTTACGACAGCCGCAGGTTGGTGATGGTGACCTCGTCGAGGGAGGGCACTATGATGCCGCTGGTGATCCCTTTGGCGATGGCCTGACTGCGGTTCTTTGAGTCGGTCTTGTTGGTCACCTGGGTCAGGTGAAAGTTGACCGTCCGCTCACTGATGCCGAGGATGGTGGCGATCTCCCAGGAGGTCTTACCCTCGCTAGCCCAGAACAGGCACTCCTTCTCCCGATCCGACAGTTCGGTCAGGTATTTCATCATATCCGGTCTGCTTTTGATCAGTTGCAGTGCGGAGTTGAAGATGTAGCTGGCACAGAACGACAGCAGCGGAACATTTTCAAACATCAGATCGGAGTTGGATTTCTCCTTGGTGATGAATGAGAGGATGCCGTGCTCCCCCTGTGGGGTGTGCAGCGGAAAGGAGACGCCATTGCGTACCCCGAAATCAGCGGCCAGGTTCATCACGTCGCGGCTGGCGCTGGGCAGCCAGGGCGAGTCGCAGTCGAGCTTGTTCCAGAAGATCGGCTGGGTCTGTTTCAGCCCCAGATAGACCACCGGATCCTGGGTCAGATACTGGTTTTCGCTATAGGCGTCAAACCAGGTGGTCGGACAGTTGTTGAACAGTGCCACGTGGGATTTTTGCATGCTGATGGGGAAAATAATCAGCAGCCGAAAGTAATCAAAGCCCATTTGATGACTGAAGCGCTCCAGCAGTTGCTGGATATCGCTGGTTTTTGTTGCCTTGGTGAACTTGTCGATATGTTCCCAGATCGCATCGTTGAGCATTACTTTCTCCTTTTTCGATCTCTATCACACTGATCGAAAAGATTTTTTCTCGTTATTTATATTTGTGCGGTGGCTATTGGCGCCACTTATTCCGTGCGTGTTTAAAAATTATCCTGTTTTTGTGCATAAAGGCCAAGAAAATCCTCTCGTTGCCAGTCCGCCCTGCATTTGAGATAATGATAATAGTTATCATTAGTAAGATGTATTTCAATGAACAAATTATGGGGTGTGGCCCTGCTGCCACTGTCAGTCCACTTTGCTGCCATCGGGGATGAGCTGGTTGCTCCCGCCCTCAAGAACAGCATAGCTGCCGGGAAAGCCTCCCAGCAGCGGGTGGAAAAAGCCGCCGATGCCGCCGTTGCCGCACGACTGGAGCTGCAAAATGCCCAGCTGCAACTGCGTGACCTCGAAGCCTACAACCGCTACATGCAATCTCTGGTGGCCGATCAGCAAAATGAGCTGGGTAAATTGAGCCAGCAGCTGGAAGCGGTGCAAGAGACCCGTCAGGGCTTGATCCCGCTGATGTTGCAGATGCAGGCAGATCTGGAACAGCTGGTGCAAAACGACATCCCGCTGCGCAAGGAAGATCGGCTGGCGCGGGTTGAACAGTTGAAAGCGACCCTGGCCCGCGCAGACGTTAGCGAGGCAGAGAAATTCCGTCAGCTGCTGCAGGCCTATCAGATTGAAGCCGAGTACGGCAGCCGGATGGACAGCTATTCCGCCGAGCTGGAGCTGGATGGTGCTCCGCGTCGGGTCGATGTGCTGGCGCTGGGCCGGGTCTCCCTGCTGGCGATGACGGCCGATCGTAGTCAGGCATGGCGCTGGTCTGCCGAGGCTAAGCAGTGGCAAGCCCTCGATAGCCAGTGGCTCTCCCCCATCGCCGAGGCGATGGATGTGGCCGCCGACAAGAAAGTTCCCCAGTTGCTCAATCTCCCCCTCTCTGTCAGCCGCAGTCAGGAGGCCCAATCATGAGAGTCACCATGAAGTGGTTCCCCCTCCTTATTGCCCTCTCCTGCGGTACCAACGCCGCTGTCGCCGATGAGTGGCAGCAGCAGGAACAGGCTCGTGAACAGCAGGCTCAGCAAGATCTGGCGACCGTTGCCAAGGAGCTCGGCACTGCCCGCGCCAAATTGGCCGAGGCCCAGCGCCTGAGTAAGGAGCTGGCCGGCAAGTTCGCCAGCAACGAGAAGCAGCTGGTCGAGCTTAATGCCCAGTGGGAGCAAGCCTCCGGCGACATGAACGAGATCTTCTCGGTCACCCGTCAGGGCGCCAGCGATGCGGTCAAGCTGCTGAGCGAATCCGCCGTCGAGGGGCAGTACCCGGAGCGTCTCGCCCCGTTGAAAGCCATGGCACAGGATAAACAGGTGCCGGATCGCGCCGCCCTCGCCCTGCTACCCGCCACGCTGCTGCAAGAGATCCGTGAATCTGGCCGGATTGCCCGGTTCAACGGCAAGGTGCTTGATGCCCAAGGGGCTGCCAGCGAGCAGCCATTGACCCGGGTTGGCAGCTTTGCCCTGCTGGGGAGCGCAGGCTTCCTGCAACCAACCGCCGAAGGCTTGAGCCCGGTACTGGGTCTGCCCGGTAGCGTGCTCTCTGCCGTTGCGGCTTATCAGGGTCAGGAAGGGGAAGCGCTGCCGCTGGATCCTTCTCATGGCACTCTGCTGGCGATGCTGGCACAGGCGCCCACCTTCTGGCAGCAGGTACAGCAAGGTGGTCAGGTCGGCGCCATTATCGTGCTGCTGGCAGCCATCGGTTTGGGAATTGCGGCGGTACGGCTGTGGAGCCTCTCCCGCGAACTGGGTCGGGTGCGCCGCCAGCTCAAGAGCGGCGAGTATCACGCCGACAACGCCCTCGGCCGGGTGCTGACGGTGGCGGACAAACACCCCGAGCTGAGCATGGAGACCCTCGAGCTGCGTCTTGATGAGGCGATCCTGCAGGAGACTCCTCGCATGGAGCGCGGCATCGGCATGGTCAAGGTGATCGCGGCCATCGCCCCCATGCTGGGTCTGCTCGGTACCGTAACCGGGATGATCGGCACCTTCCAGGCCATCACCCAGTTTGGCACCGGCGATCCCAAGATCATGGCGGGCGGCATCTCCATGGCGCTGGTTACCACGGTACAGGGTCTGGTTGCGGCCATTCCGCTGATCCTGGCCCACAGCCTGCTGCAATCGCGCTTCACCGAGCTTTCCAATGTGCTGGAGCAGCAGGTAGCCGGCATTCTGGCCGAGCGCGCCGAGAGCAATAACGGCGTGATGGAGCGAGCAGCATGATGCTCGACATCTGGCAACAGCTGCAGAGTTTCATGGGCCGTGGCGGCCCGGTGCTCTGGGTCATTCTGGCCCTGCTGGTGCTGATGTGGATTTTGATGATCGAGCGGCTGCTCTACCTCAATCTGGGTTTCGGCCCGCTGCAGCAACAGCTGCTCGGCCGCTGGCAAGCCCGCAGCGAGCGCCACAGCTGGTACGCCCGGGCGATCCGCAGCCGCTGGCTGGCGCAGGCAGAGCTGGAACTGAACCGTCATCTGATCTTCATCCGCACCCTGGTGGTGCTCTGCCCCATGCTGGGGTTGCTGGGCACTGTGACCGGCATGATCGGCGTATTCGATGCGTTGGCTGCGGCCAACCGCTTTAACCCGGAGAGCATGGCGGGCGGGATCTCCCGCGCCACCATCCCCACCATGGCAGGCATGGTGGTGGCGCTCTCCGGCGTGTTGTTACTCAGTCGGCTCGAGAGTCAGGCCAAGCGTGCGCTGGCCAAAACCCGGGACGGCCTGCGAGAAGAGAAGGTAATGCAATGAGACGGCAATCCAAACGCCAGCGTGACGAAGTGCAGATCGACATGACCCCCATGCTGGATATCGTGTTTATCATGCTGATCTTCTTTATTGTCACCACCTCCTTTGTGCGCGAAGCCGGGCTCGAGGTGCACAGACCCCAGGCCAGTCAGGCCAAGGCGCAGAAATCCTCCAGCATCATGCTGGCGATCGGGGCTCAGGGTCAGATCTTCCTCGACCGCAAGCAGATCGATGTGGAGCGGGTACAGGCCACCATCGCCCGTCTGCTGGCGGAGCAACCCGATGCCAGTCTGCTGATCCAGGCCGACGAGCGGGTGCCCCACGGCAAGGTGGTGCGGGTGATGGATGAGGCCAAGGCGGCGGGTATCGCCAATATCGCCGTGGCGGTGGCGCCGAAATGAAATACAAGCTGATGAGCCTGGGGCTGGGGGTTGCACTCAGTCTGGGTATCCTGCTGTTCATGGCCACGCTGGTTGAACCGCCCCGGGGCGAGAAGGTGGCGAGCGAACAGAAGCCCATCGTCATCAATATGCAGAACGAGGTGACCGAAGTGCAGGTGCGCGAGCGTCCGGTACCGCAGGAGCCTGAACCTCTGCCAGAGCCTCCTGCGGCATTGGCCTCGACACCGCTGCCGATGCCCGCTGCAGCCCCTTTGGCGGCTGTTGAGCCGAGTCTGGATCTGGTCTCCAGCCTCAGCGCGGTGCAGGTATATGCCCCCGGTGTGGCGACCAGTACCGCACCGGTATTGAGTGGCAACTACCACGGCCAGCAGCAGGGAGCGGGTATCGGCGCAGGTGACATGCTGATGCCGCTGCAACGGATCGAGCCGGTCTACCCCTATCGTGCCCAACAGTCAGGGATCGAAGGTTTCGTCACCCTGCGCTTTAGCGTGAATGCCGAAGGTGGCGTGCAGGATGTGGAAGTGGTCGAGGCCAAACCCAAGCGTCAGTTCGAGCGGGCGGCCATTCAGGCGATCAATAAGTGGCGCTATCAGCCGAGACCGGGTGCCACCGACAAGCTGGTGCAAGTCATCACGCTCAAATTCAAACTGGAGTCATAACTATGTTGCGGATCTGGATCTGTCTGCTGGCCCTGGTTGGCCAAGCCTGTCTGGCGATGGAGGTCAGCCCTCACTTCTCCCGTCAGCTTGAACCCGTGATGAAGCTCTATCAGTCTGGCCAGTGGCAACAAGCCCAGAGCAAGGCATCCGGCCTCAAGCCAAATAGCGATGCCGAGCGTGCCTGGCTGGCGCAGCTGCAAGCCTCGCTGGCGGCCAATCTGCAACAGACCGCCCAAGCGAGCCGCTACGTCGAACAGGCCCTTTCCTATAAAGAGTGGCCCGAGCAACAACAGCTTCAGCTGCTGCGACTGCGCGGCGATATTCAGGCCCAGCAATCCAACTGGTCTGGTGCCATCGCCAGCTACAAGGCGGCACTGGCGCTCAAGCAAGACGATGCTCTGCGCCTGCGTCTGGCTGGCCTCTATTACCACAACAAACAGTACGGTGACGCCGCCAGCCAGAGCGAACAGTTGTTGAAGAAGGGTTGGCAGAAACAGGCCGCCATCATTCGTCTCTCCGCCCTCACCGCCCAGCAACGTTATGGCGTGGCGGCCGATCAGGCGGCCGAGCTGATCCGTCATGAGCCGACAGAGAGTAAGTGGTGGCAACAGGCGGTATCGCTCAACCTCTCCGCCAAACGTGGGGATCAGGCGTTGGCGCTGCTGCAGACTGCCATCGACAGAAAACTGATGGATGACGCGTCAGCCCGCAACCAGCTGATCCGTCTCTATGCCTGGCAAGGGCTGCCTTATCGTGGTGCCCGTCTGCTGGAAGCGGCCATGGCCAAGGGACAGATGAAGCAAAGTGCTGAAAACCGCCAACTGCTTGCCCAATTGTGGGAAGGTGCCCGGGAGTGGTCACAAGCGGTCGATAGCTGGCAACAGCTGGCCAACCAGCACGGTCAGCTCAAAGCCGCCATGCGCGCCGCCGAACTGATGCTGCAACAAGGCAAGACAGATGCTGCCATGACCCAGCTCGCCGCCATCAAGTCGGTAAAAGGTGAGCAAGGCAATCGTGCCAAAGCGCTGCTGGTGCAGGCACACCTTAATAAGGAGCAGTATGCCCAGGCGCTGGAACTGGCCCGTGAGCTACAGCAACAGGATAACTGGCAGCAGAAGGCAACCAGCTGGGTCAACTATATCCGGGCACAAAGCGAAGAGTTGAGCAAAAAAGCGGCGTAAAAGAGATGCCAAGGGGTTGTTTTGGGGCGTTCAGTTCGCTTTTTCAGCAAACGAACGCATTTTTGCAAAAAGCCCTTGTCATCCCGGCGCGGCTCCCTATAATGCGCCCCTACCAGCACGGCGGAACACGCCAGCCTGATGAGCCAGCTTCCTAGCGAAGTGGGTGCCGAAAGAAAAGCGAAAACAATCGCTTGACTTTCGAAGTGAGAAGCGTAATATGCGCCTCCTCAACGCGACAAGCGTGACGCTCTTTAACAATTTGAATCAAGCAATCTGTGTGGGCACTCACAGCATCGAACATCAAAAACAATTTTTGATT
>NZ_JBFODO010000023.1:0-175925 GCF_040908365.1 Aeromonas sp. R2-4 | reverse complement strand
TTGCACCGGCGGGCCCTTCGTTCTTTATTGCGCATTAGATGCAACGCATCAGTGACCCAGCTCGCGGGAGGGTACCAGACCGCTCGCCCGCCAGGCGGGATAGAGGGTCGCCACCAGACTCATCAGGATGGCGGCGCCCGTCACGATGAGCAGGTCCTGCATATGCAACTCGGTCGGCAAGAAGTCGATAAAGTAGATATCCGGATTGAGGAAGCGATGGCCGATGAGCTTTTCGACAACGCTCAGGATCTGGGTCAGCTTGCTCGAAAGCAGCCCGCCCAGCAGGGCGCCAAGCAGGGCTCCGGCCACGCCGTTGACCATCCCCTGAATGACGAAGGTGAGCCGGATCTGACCGGGGCTCGCCCCCATGGTTTTCAGGATGGCGATCTCGCTGCGCTTCTCGTTCACCGCCATCACCAGGGTGGAGACGATGTTGAAGCAGGCGACAGCCACCACCATCAGCATCACCACATACATGACGGTACGCACCATCTGGATGTCCTGATAGAGGTAGCCCTGGCTGTTCATCCAGCTGCGGATATAGACGTGATGAGGGAACTGCTGCGCGGCGGCTACCGTGATGGATTGCGCCTTGAGCACATCGCTCACCCGCAGGCTGAAGCCCTCCACATCGCTGCCCATGCCGGTGATCGCTTGCGCATCGGCCAGATGCATAAAGCCGAGCAACCCGTCGAGCTGACCGCCGATCTCCAGCAGCCCCACCACAGTCAGGGCTTCGCGCCGGGGATTCTTGATCCCGGTCTGATCACCCCCTTGTGGCAACAACAAACCAAGAGTGTCACCCACCTTGACGCCCAGTTTGTCGGCAATGGTCTTGCCAAGGATCACCCCACGCTCACCCGGTTGCAGCTCACGCAGGCCGCGGCCCGTCATGTATTTGCCCGCATCCGACAAATTGGCTTCCAGCTCCGGCAATACCGCGCGCAGTTGCACCCCCTTGAGGGCGGAGCCGTGCTCCAGCAGGCCATTGAGGCGAATGACCGGCGCAGCGGCCTCGACGCCCGGTTGGGCCAGCAGGTAGTCACGAAGACGGGGCCAATCCGGCAGCGGCCGCTCGACGGCGTCCAGCTCACCTTGTGGCACCACGGAGAGCACCCTGTCTTTGAGCTCCCGCTCGAAACCGTTCATGGCGGAGAGGCCCAGGATCAGCGCCATCACCCCGAGGGCGATACCGATCAGGGAAGAGGCTGAGATAAAGGCGATAAACCCGTTGCGACGGCGGGAGCGGCTGTAACGCAGGCCCAGAAAGAGGGGCAGCGGTTTGAACATCAGGCAACCTCCGCCATCACGCCGCTCACCAGGGTCACCCGGCGATGGAGCTTGGCCGCCAGGCTCAGGTCGTGAGTCACCACCACAAAGGCGGTGCCCAGTTCACGATTCAGTTCACACAGCAGTTCATACACTGCGGTGGCACTGGCGTGATCCAGATTGCCAGTGGGCTCATCCGCCAGCACCAGACTCGGTTCGTTGACCAGCGCTCGGGCGATCGCCACCCGCTGACGTTCACCACCGGAGAGCTCGGAGGGACGGTGATTCAAGCGATGGGAGAGCCCCACCCGCCCCAGCATCTTGGTTGCCTTTTCGGTGGCAACCGCCACCGACTCACCGGCGATCAGCAGCGGCATGGCCGCATTTTCCAGCGCACTGAACTCGGAGAGCAAGTGGTGGAACTGATAGACAAAGCCCAGCTCGCGGTTGCGAAAACGGGCCTGGGTACGGCTGTCCCAGTGGTGGATATCCTCCCCCTTGAACAGCACGGCGCCGCTGGAGGGGTTGTCCAGCGCCCCCATCAGGTGCAGCAGAGTGGTCTTGCCGGAGCCCGAGCTCCCCACCACCGCCAGCATTTCACCGGGTGCGACGCAGAGATCGATCCCCTTGAGCACCTGAGTCTCCAGCTCCCCCTCTTTATAGACATGATTGAGCGCCTGGCAGCGCAGCAGAGGTTCACGGGATACGGCTTCATTCATAACAGGGGCTCCACTTGCCTCGGTAACAACGCTGGCACCCGCAACTACGGGGGCACCAGTCACAACAGAAGATGCATTATTCACGGCATTACTCATAACGCAGCGCCTCGGCCGGTTTCACCCGCGCAGCGCGGGCCGCCGGGTAGAGGGTGGCACTGAAGCTCAGCAGCACGGCGCCCAGCAAAATGGTGATGACCTGAGCCGGCTCGACAATCACCGGCAGGCCACTGCCGCCCGCCGCCATATAGAGGTTGAGCCCCACCGCATTGAGCAGAGGGTTGAGACCCAAGGAGAGCGCAAGGCCCGCCAGTCCGCCAAACAGGGCGCCAATCACCCCGCTGGAGGCGCCAAGCACCATGAAGATTTTGACGATCCCAGATTCACTCATGCCCATGGTGCGCAGGATGGCCACTTCACCCTCCTTGTCCGTCACCACCATCACCAGCGCGGAGAGGATGTTGAAAGTAGCGACGGCGATGATCAGCACCAGCATCAGCCCCATCATCCGTTTTTCCATGGCGACCGCCTGGAACAGCTCGCCCCGCTCGCGGCGCCAATCCTGCCACAGCAAGCCATCCGGCAACGGCGTCTTGATCACCTCGTCAGCGGCAAAGGGATCATCGAGCCAGAGGCGAATGCCACCGACGGTTTCTGGCGGCAGACGCAGCAGCCGCTGGGCATCCCCCAAGGCGATCAGCGCAATCTGGTTATCCACATCGGCGCCGACCCCGAAGATGCCGGAGACGGTAAAGAGGCGCTGGGCCGGTACCTGACCAAACGGGGTGAAGCGGGTCCCTTCAGTCAGGATCAGACGAACCTGATCGCCGATGGAGACATTGAGGCGACGTGCCACCCCCTGCCCCAGCACGATGCGGTAGTGGCCGGCCTGCAGGGTATCGAGGCGCCCCCCCAGCATCTGGGAGTGCAGGATGTCATCCTTGGGCCACTTCGCAGGATCGATGCCCTGCACACTCACCCCGGTCAGCTGGCCGGGACTTTGCAGCATCCCTTCGCTGTCGAGCATGGGGGCAGAGGCAACCACATGGGGTAAGTTGGCCAGATCCGGCAAGCCTTGCGGGTCGGCATCAATGCGGCCAGCCTGATTGGTCACCACCACATGGGGGATCACCCCGAGGATGCGCCCTTTGAGCTGCCCTTCGAAACCGTTCATCACCGAAATGACCACCATCAGGGCGGCGACCCCGATGGCGATGCCAAAGGTAGAGAACAGGGAGATAAATGAGACGAAGCGATTGCTGCGCTTCGAGCCTGCATAACGCAGGCCGATGGCCAGCGAAAGGGGCTGAAAAAGTCCGGTCTTCAAGGATATGTACGTTGCCAACAAAATAAGATACCGGATAATAAAGGGAAACCGTCCATGACAACAAGGGATAGCCTCCATGCAGGAACAGTTCTTCAGCGTCACTCATGCCACGCCGGTCAATGTGATCCCCATGCCGGCCGACTTCCATCTCCCCTCGCTGGAGGAGCTGGACGCTGAGCTGCCGGAGCCCTTTCGGATCTCTTCGGCCATTACCTCCATCGATCTGGTGACCACTCGCCTGCTGCGCAACCAGAACGAGTCGATGCACGATCTGATCGAGATCGTCAATCAGCAGTCCCGCAAGATCGACATGATCATGGGCTATGTGCTCTCCCTGCAGGACCATCCGGAGCAGCGCTTTCACACCCTGCGCTTCGGGGCTGGCCAGCTCACCTACCTGCACCCCTATCATGGTCACGGGGATGCGCCGCACCTGCACCAGATCGTGCGTCTCAAGATCTTCCTGCGGGAAGAGGCGGCCGCCATCTACTGCTATGGCCAGGTCAAACAGCTTGACGGCGGTGAACATGGCACCCATGTGCAGCTCGACTATGTGCGGATCCGCGAAGATGACCGTGAACTGCTGGTTCGTGCCAGCCTCCACGTGCAATCGAAACAGCTCAAACTGCGCGCCCAAGAACGTCAGCGCTAACCAGAGCAAACGCCAGCGATAGATAACGTCAACGTTAAAAGAATCGAATCATGCCAATGACACTCCCCGCCTTGCCCGCCAAAGCGGGCCAAAAGATCACGCTCGGCCAGCTGGTCGGCAGCAGCCTCTCGCTGATTGCAGCCCGTCTCACCCGTGAAGCCAAGGGGCCGGTACTGCTTATCACCGCCGATACCCCGAGCGCCCTGCGCCTGGAGCAGGAGCTGCAGTATTTGCTGGCAGACAAGCAGCTAGCCGATCAGTCTGCGCCGGTATTGTTGTTCCCCGATTGGGAGACCCTGCCCTACGACACCTTCTCTCCCCATCAGGACATCATCTCCCAGCGGCTCGAGACCCTCTACAAGCTGCCACAGATGAGCAAGGGGGTATTGATTGTCCCCATCTCCACCCTGATGTTGCGCTGCGCCCCCCGGGTCTATCTCGACAAATACAGCCTGATGGTGAAGGCCGGTCAGCGTCTCAATCTGCAACAGCTGCGCGGCCGCTTGGCAGAGGCGGGTTACGTGGCGGTGGATCAGGTGCTGGAACATGGCGAATTTGCCGCCCGCGGCTCCCTGCTCGATCTCTTCCCCATGGGCAGTAGCAGCCCCTATCGCATCGACTTCTTCGACGATGAAGTGGACTCCATCCGTCCGTTCGATCCCGAAACCCAGCGCTCCAGCGAACCGGTCAAGACAGTCAGCCTGCTGCCCGCCCGGGAATACCCTACCGACGAGGCGGCCATCGAACTGTTTCGCGGCCAGTTCCGCGAGCAGTTCGAGCTGTCGCGGGCCGAGGGTTCCGTCTATCAGGAGGTGAGCAAGGGACGCTGGCCCGCCGGCATCGAGTACTATCTGCCGCTCTTCTTCAACCAGACCGCCAGCCTGTTTGACTACCTGCCGGAAGAGACCCTGCTGCTCACCGTGGGGGATATCTACCCCGCCGCCCAGCGTTTCTGGAACGATATCGGCCAGCGCTATGAAGACAGACGCTGGGACAACACTCGCCCACTACTGCCACCGGCCCAGCTCTATCTGCCGGTGGAGCAGCTCTTTGCCTCTCTGGGCCAATATGGCGCAGTGCGGCTGCAAGAGGCCGCTACCGCCGGTGATGCTGGTCAGCACGATCTGCCCATCTCCGCGCTGCCGGATCTGCAACTCGATCACAGCAAAGAGCAACCCCTGCTGGCGCTCAACCAGTTCCTGCACGGTTTTGCCGGGCGCACCCTGTTTGCGGTGGAGTCCGAAGGACGGCGGGAGGTGCTCGGCGATCTGCTGGCGCGCATCTCGCTGCAACCCAAGGAGTTCCCCTCCCTCGACGCCTTTATGGCGAGCCCGGATCGCCACGGCCTGCTGGTTGCACCGCTTGAGCGTGGCTTCCTGTGGCAGGAGGCTGGTCAGGATCCATTGGCCCTGATCACCGAGACCGAACTGCTGGGCGGCAAGGTGCGCAGCAAACGGGCGCGGGAGAAGAGCAAAAACTTAAGCTCCGATGCGGTGATCAGAAACCTGGGCGAGCTGACCCAGGGTCAGCCGGTGGTCCATCTGGATCACGGGGTCGGCCGCTATCTGGGGCTCGAAACCATCGACGCCGGTGGTCTGCCCACCGAGTTTTTGACCCTCGAATATGCCGGCGGTGACAAGCTGTTCGTGCCGGTCACCAGTTTGCACCTTATCAGCCGCTACACCGGCTCTGATAACCCGCCCAGCCACAAACTCGGCGGCGAGGCCTGGAGCAAGGCGCGGCGCAAGGCGGCGGAGAAGGTGCGCGACGTGGCAGCCGAGTTGCTGGATGTCTACGCTCATCGCGCCGCTCGCGCCGGTTTTGCCTTCAAGCACGACAAAGAGGCCTATCGCCAATTTGCCGCCAGCTTCCCGTTCGAGGAGACCGACGATCAGCTCAACGCCATCAATGCGGTGCTGGGGGACATGTGTCAGGCCAAGAGCATGGACCGACTGGTGTGCGGCGACGTGGGTTTCGGCAAGACCGAAGTGGCTATGCGGGCGGCGTTTGTGGCCGTGCATGGCGGCAAACAGGTCGCCGTGCTGGTGCCCACCACCCTGCTGGCGCAACAGCACTACGACAACTTCCGCGACCGCTTCGCCAACTGGCCGGTGCGGGTCGAGGTACTGAGCCGCTTCCGCTCCGCCAAGGAGCAGAGCGCTGTGATGAAGGAATTGGCCGAAGGCAAGGTGGATATCATCATCGGCACCCACAAGCTGCTCGGATCCGAACTCACCTTCAAGGATCTGGGACTGCTCATCGTCGATGAGGAGCACAGATTCGGGGTGCGCCAGAAGGAGAAGATCAAGGCGCTGCGGGCCGATGTGGATATCCTCACCCTCACCGCCACCCCTATTCCGCGCACCCTCAATATGGCGATGTCCGGCATGCGGGATCTCTCCATCATCGCCACTCCGCCCGCCAAGCGGCTCGCCATCAAGACCTTTGTCCGCCAGCACGAACCGGCAGTGGTACGCGAGGCGGTACTGCGGGAACTCAAGCGTGGCGGTCAGGTCTACTACCTGCACAACGATGTCGAGAGCATCGAGAAGTGCGCAGCCGACCTGGCGGAGCTGGTGCCAGAGGCCCGCATCGGCATCGCCCACGGCCAGATGCGCGAGCGCGACCTTGAGCGGATCATGTCCGACTTCTACCACCAGCGCTTCAACCTGCTGGTCTGCACCACCATCATCGAGACCGGCATCGACGTGCCGAGCGCCAACACCATCATCATGGATCGGGCGGATCATCTCGGTCTGGCCCAGTTGCACCAGCTGCGGGGTCGGGTTGGCCGCTCTCACCATCAGGCCTATGCCTACCTGCTCACCCCCCATCCCAAGCTGATGACCAAGGATGCGGCCAAGCGGCTGGAGGCGATCGCGTCGCTTGAAGATCTCGGCGCCGGTTTTGCGCTGGCGACCCACGATCTGGAGATCCGTGGCGCAGGCGAACTGCTCGGCGACGATCAGAGCGGCCAGATTGAATCGGTCGGCTTCACCCTCTATATGGAGATGCTGGAGCAGGCGGTCGAGGCACTGAAAAATGGCAAGGAGCCATCGCTGGAGCAGCTGATGAGCCAGCACACCGAGGTGGAGCTGCGCCTGCCTGCGCTGCTGCCGGATGACTATATTCCGGACGTCAACATGCGCCTCTCCATGTACAAGCGGATCGCCAGCGCGGCAGACGAGCAGGAGCTGCGGGAGCTGAAAGTGGAGCTGATCGACCGCTTTGGCCTCTTGCCGGAGGCAACCAAAACCCTGCTGGAGCTGGCCGCCTTCCGCCAGCGTGCCACCGCCCTTGGCATTCGCCGGGTGGAGATGAGCGAGCGCGGTGGCTATCTCGACTTCACCCAGGAGACCAAGGTCAATCCGGCCTATCTGGTCAAGCTGCTCTCCAGCCAGCCAAGGGTCTACAAGATGGATGGGCCGACTCGGCTGCGTTTCCAGGTGCAGACCCAGGATCGCGCCATGCGCCTGAAACTGGTGGATGGTTTGCTGGCTGATCTGGCCAACAACAGCCTGTGAATCTCTGCAACGCTAGCGGCGAGCCAGAGAGATAACGCCAACTAAAACGGGAGCCATACCGGCTCCCGTTTTGTTTACGTTGGCTGGTGACTAGCGTCTCCCTTCTCCCCTTGTGGGAGAAGGGTCGGGGATGAGGGGGCAGTGAAAACCATTCCTCTCACCCTGCCCTATCCCAGGGGGAGAGGGAATCGCACCGGTAAATGTTGGGCTTTGCTGCGCTCAGCACCAACCTACCCCTCTGACGATCAGCCCTGGTTGGCCGGATCCTCGTGGGCGGAGAACTCGCGCATAAAGGCCTCGGCCCGCTCCACCATCTTGGTCGAGCCAACAAAGTAAGGGGTACGCTGGTGCAGCGCAGTGGGCTGGATATCCATGATGCGGCCAAAACCGTCGGAGGCCTTGCCACCAGCCTGCTCCACCAGAAACGCCATCGGGTTGCACTCATAGAGCAGGCGCAGCTTGCCGTTCGGCGAGTTGGTGCCGGACGGATAGATGTAGATGCCGCCCTTGAGCAGGTTGCGATGGAAATCGGAAACCAGGGAGCCGATATAACGGGAGGTGTAAGGTCTGTGGGTCGCCTCGTCGCGCTCCTGGCAATATTTGAGGTACTTCTTCACCCCATCCGGGAACTTGATGTAGTTGCCCTCGTTGATGGAGTAGATCTTGCCCTCTTCCGGAATGCGGATGTTCTCGTGGGAGAGGCAGAAGCAGCCGATGGAAGGATCGTAGGTAAAGCCGTTGACGCCAAACCCTGTGGTGTAGACCAGCATGGTGGAGGAGCCGTAGACCACATAACCGGCCGCGACCTGACGGTTGCCCGGCTGCAGGAAGTCCTCCAGGGTCACCGGCGAACCTTGCGGGCTCAAACGGCGGTAGATGGAGAAGATGGTCCCGACCGAGACGTTGACGTCGATATTGGAGGAGCCATCGAGCGGGTCGATCAGCACCACATACTTGGAGTTTTTGGAGAGCGGTGAGTCAAAGGCGACGAAGTCCTCTTCCTCTTCCGAGGCCATGCCGCACACCTCGCCGCGCGCTTCGAGCGCCGCCTTGAAGCGTTCGTTGGCGTAGACATCCAGCTTCTGCTGCACCTCGCCCTGTACGTTTTCAGCGCCCATGGAACCGATGATATCCGCCAGTCCCGCCTTGTTGATCTCCCGGTTCACCACCTTGGCAGCGAGGCGAATCGAGCTGAGCAACGAGGTCAGCTCGCCGGTCGCGGTAGGATAATCCGCCTGCTTTTTGACGATGAACTCACCCATGGTGATCATGTTTCGCATTTTTGTTCCTTTAGATCGCATCCGTTGGCATTGAAAACGTTTGCAGGCATCGGCAAAAAAAATGCCGATCACCGGCGGCCTTGATTTGTAACCTAATGTAACGTCTGTTTTTTGTTTTTGCAGCGAATTAAGCGGCCTAATAAATAGGCTATTTCGCCTCATGTTATGGTAAAAGACGCGTTTTATTCGGTTTCATTCGATAACTTTCGGCCCCTTAATTCGTGGCAATAACCTGCTGCGAGCCATGATCCGACTGGCCTTGGGCCATTAAAGATGGAGTCTGATGGGCCTGCCGTTCCCTCAGCCATTGCCTCTTGAGATCCGATCGCCAATCCAGCACACTGATTTCGCTTTGGAAGCAAATAAAACTCAAGGATTATCAATGAACAAGACTCTCATTGCCGGCATGGTAGCCGGACTGTTTGCCCTTCCCGCCTGGGCTGCCCAGGTGCCTGCCGGTACCAAGCTGCTGCCGGATGCCCAACAAATCTACGTGACCAATATCGGCACCGAACCCACCACCATCGACCCCCAGCTGGTGGAAGAGACCGCCGGTAGTGCCATCGTCAACGATCTGTTTGAAGGGCTCTATGAGCTGGATAATACCGGCAAGATCAAGCCAGCAGGCGCCGTCAGCTACGACGTCGACAAGACAGGTACCGTCTACACCTTCAAGCTGAGGCCCGAGGCCAAGTGGTCAAACGGTGAACCAGTCACCGCCGCCGATTATGTCTACGGCTGGCAACGGGCGGCCGACCCCAAGACGGCCTCCAACTACGCCTGGTTTATCGAGTTGACCGGTGTGGTCAATGCAAGCGAGGTGACACAGGGCAAGAAGAGCCCGTCAGAGCTCGGGATCAAGGCGCTCGATGACTACACCCTGCAGGTCACCCTGAAAAATCCGGTTCCCTTCTTCCTGAAGACGCTGGCCCACTACACCACGTTCCCGGCCCCCAAGGCCACCATTGAAAAATACGGTAAAGATTGGGTCAAACCGGGCAATATCGTCTCCAACGGTGCCTTTGTACTCAAGGAGTGGACCCCCAACGAGCGGCTGAGTGCCGAGCGCAATACCCACTACTGGAACAACCAGCACACCGTCCTGAACAAGGTGATCTATCTGGAGATCGTCTCGGAAACCGCCGCCTACAACCGCTATCGCACCGGTGAACTGCACTACACCACTTATCCGCTGGAGCAGTACAAACAGCTCAAGAGCAAGAGCCCGGAAGAACTGGTCAGCGTCCCCACGCTGGCCAGCTATTACTATGTCTTCAATACCCAGCGCAAACCGTTCGATGACCCGAAAGTACGCAAGGCGCTCTCGCTCGCCATCGACCGGGAGACCATCACCGACAAGATCCTGGGACAGGGACAAATTGCCGCATATAGCTTCACGCCCCCCATTGTGGACGGTTTTGAATTGAAAAAACCGGCCAGCCAGCTGCAAAGCAAAGAGGAGCGGATCAAGCAAGCCAAAGCCCTGTTGGCCGAAGCGGGATATGGCCCGGACAAGCCACTCACCGTGGACATTCTCTACAACACCAACGAGAGCCACAAAAAGATTGCGCTGGCCGTCTCCTCCATGTGGAAACACAACCTGGGGGTCACTGCCACCCTCAACAACATGGAGTGGAAGACCATGGTCTCGGCACTCAACGAGGGGGATTTCGGGGTTAGCCGCTATGGCTGGAACGGGGATTATAACGATGCCTCCACCTTCCTCGACATCATGACCTCCAGCAGCAGTGCCAACAGCGGCAAGTGGTTCAACAAGGAGTACGACGCCCTGCTGGCCAAGGCCCACGACTCGCTGGATCCCGCTGAACGCAATGCCCTGTATCAACAGGCAGAGGCACTCATTGATGTGGATGCCCCCATCGCCCCCATCTATTTCTCGGTCAAATCCAGGTTGCTCAAGCCTTTCGTGAAAGGCTACCCCCACCTTAACCCGCAAGATGTGGTTTACAGCAAGGAGCTCTATCTGGTTGCCAAATAGACACTGACTGAACAGATCAACCAGACTTGCTGACCTTTGTTGTAGTGATGGTCAAGAGAGGCAGCTTCAAGTCCAGGTAATCTGAGTTGGACCGCCGATATCTGCAACAAGCGAACGTCAGAACCGCCTTCTGAACGACAAAACCCCCGATACACTGTATCGGGGGTTTTGAGGTAGAAAACACAAGCTAAAAATGGGTGACGTTTTCAGCTTCTAGATAAGGCCACATTGCACTTGATCGCTTGGCTCAACTGGCCCAAGTGATTATGTGATCAATCCACTCACCAGCCTGCTCCTCGTGAACCACTTTGCCACGTACAGATTGACCCGCCTGATGCATGGCAGAACGACTGCCGGTCAGCAGCGGATGCCACTCTGGCAGAGTGTCCCCGTCAGCCAGTAAACGATAGGCACAAGTAGAGGGGAGCCAATCATATTCGGCAATTTTGTCGTGAGTTATCTGCAGACAGTCAGGCTCTTTTTTGAAGCGATTAAGATAATCGGAACACTGGCAGGTCTTGGTATTGAGCAGGTTACAAGCCACATTGGTGAATACAAGCTCATCTGTATCTTCATCAATGAGCTTGTTAAGGCAACATTTACCGCAACCATCGCAGAGGGATTCCCACTCGGATTCAGTCATCTGCTGCAGACTCTTGGTCTGCCAAAAGGAGGATTGCATCATACCGCTCACTTAATATGCCTTCTCAAACGCGTGGTTATACCTAATGTCATCCTGAATTTCAAGGTTGGCATTGTCCACGGAGTTCTTTAGCAATAAAAACCAAACATAAAAAAACCGGCGCCTTGGCGCCGGTTTTTGCTCACTATCTCTCGATTACAGAGAAGCAGTGAAGGTACGGGTGATGACGTCTTGCTGTTGCTCTTTGGTCAAAGAGTTGAAGCGAACGGCATAACCGGATACGCGGATGGTCAACTGCGGATATTTCTCCGGGTTTTCCATGGCGTCCAGCAGCATTTCACGGTTCATCACGTTAACGTTCAGGTGCTGACCACCCTCTACGTTGGATTCGTGGTGGAAGTAACCGTCCATCAGGCCAGCCAAGTTGGCTTTCTGGGCTTCCATATCTTTACCCAGTGCGTTCGGAACGATGGAGAAGGTATAGGAGATACCATCTTTAGCGTAAGCAAACGGCAGCTTGGCTACGGAAGTCAGGGAAGCAACAGCACCTTTCTGGTCACGACCGTGCATCGGGTTTGCACCCGGACCGAACGGAGCACCAGCACGACGGCCATCCGGTGTGTTACCGGTCTTCTTACCATATACCACGTTGGAGGTGATGGTCAGAACAGACTGGGTAGCAACAGCACCACGGTAGGTGTTCAGCTTCTGAATCTTCTTCATGAAGCGCTCAACCAGGTCACAGGCGATATCATCGACGCGAGCGTCGTTGTTACCGAACTGCGGGTATTCGCCTTCGATTTCGAAGTCGATGGCAACGCCATCTTCGTCACGAATCGGCTTGACCTTGGCGTACTTGATGGCAGACAGGGAGTCAGCGGCTACGGACAGACCAGCGATACCACACGCCATGGTGCGATATACGTCACGGTCGTGCAGCGCCATCAGAGAGGCTTCGTAGCTGTACTTGTCGTGCATGTAGTGGATGATGTTCAGCGCAGCAACGTATTGCTTGGCCAGCCAATCCATGAAGTGATCCAGACGATCCATTACGTCGTTGTAGTCGAGGTACTCGGACTTGACCATCTCGGTTTTCGGACCGACCTGGATCTTGAGCTTCTCGTCCATACCACCGTTGATTGCATACAGCATGGTCTTGGCCAGGTTGGCACGAGCACCGAAGAACTGCATCTGCTTACCAACGATCATCGGGGATACACAGCAAGCGATGGCGTAGTCATCGTTGTTGAAATCCGGACGCATCAGATCGTCGTTCTCGTACTGAACGGAAGAGGTCTCGATGGATACCTTGGCACAGTACTTTTTGAAACCGACCGGCAGCTTCTCGGACCACAGGATGGTCAGGTTCGGCTCAGGGGACGGGCCCATGGTGTACAGGGTGTTCAGCATACGGAAGCTGTTCTTGGTGACCAGAGTACGGCCATCAACGCCCATACCAGCCAGGGTCTCGGTCGCCCACATCGGGTCGCCGGAGAACAGTGAGTCGTATTCCGGAGTACGCAGGAAGCGAACCATACGCAGCTTCATGACCATGTGGTCCATCAGCTCCTGGGCTTCTTGCTCGGTGATCAGGCCTTTCTGCAGGTCACGCTCGATGTAGATATCCAGGAAGCTGGAGGTACGACCGAAGGACATGGCTGCACCGTTCTGGGACTTGACTGCCGCCAGGTAGGCGAAGTAGGTCCACTGTACGGCTTCTTTAGCGTTCTTGGCCGGTACGGAGATATCGCAACCGTACTTGGCAGCCATCACCTTCATCTGTGCCAGGGCACGGTGCTGCTCGGAGATCTCTTCGCGCAGACGGATGGTGGCTTCCAGGTTGACGCCGTTTTCCAGGTCAGCTTGCAGGGACTTGAACTGGGCCAGTTTGTCGGCCATCAGGAAGTCAACACCGTACAGAGCAACACGACGGTAGTCACCGATGATACGGCCACGGCCGTAGGCATCCGGCAGACCGGTGATAACACCAGACTTACGGCAGTTCAGGATGTCTTTGGTGTAAACGTCAAACACGCCCTGGTTGTGAGTCTTGCGGTATTCGGTGAAGATCTTCTCGACCATCGGGTCCAGTTGACGACCGTACACTTCGCAAGAAGTTTTAACCATCTTGATACCGCCGTTGGCGATGATGGCGCGCTTCAGCGGCTTGTCAGTCTGCAGACCAACGATCTGCTCCAGGCTCTGATCGATATAACCGGCATCGTGTGCGGTAATGGTGGAGGGCAGGTCAGTATCAAAATCAACCGGCGCATGAGTGCGGTTCTCGATTTTGATCCCTTCCATGACCTTGTCCCACAGCTTGGTGGTCGCTTCGGTCGCGCCAGCCAGGAAGGACTCGTCACCTTCATACGGGGTGTAGTTCTTCTGGATGAAGTCACGGGTGTTGACAGAGGTCTGCCATTCACCGGCCGCGAAGCCTTCCCATGCTTTTTGGAACTGTTCGTTAAGTTCTGCCATTTTTCATTACCTCACACGGTATTGATGTAGTATCCCGCAATCATCCTTAATGATGACGACGGAAGATAAACCAGTAAGTCAGACCAACCATCACGCCACCACCGATGATATTGCCGATGGTCACGGGGATGAGGTTGTGTAGGACGAAGTTGGATACGGTCAGGTCAGCAAAGGTTGCCGGATCCTGGCCGATGGCCTGCCAAAATTCCGGACTAGCCACGCTGTGGATAGCGATACCAACCGGAATCATAAACATGTTTGCGATGCTGTGCTCGAAACCTGATGCAACGAACATGGCAACCGGCAGCAGCATAACCACTACCTTGTCAGTCGCGCTGCGGGCACCAAAGGCCATCCAGGCAGCAAGACATACCATCAGGTTACAGAGGATACCCAGCGCCACCGCTTCGAAGAAGGTGTGGTGAATTTTGTGTTGGGCTACTTTCAGGGCGTTAAAGCCCCACTGGCCGTCTGCTGCCGTGTACTCTGCAGAAACGATGATCAGCGCCACCATCAGCAGACCGCCAATCAGGTTGCCGAAGTAGACCAGACCCCAGTTCTTGAGCAGCTGAGCCCAGCTGATGCGATTGGCAGCCTTGGCCACCAGCGTCAGGGTGGTGGAGGTGAACAGCTCGGCACCGAGCAGCACACAGAGAATAAGTCCGAGAGAGAAGCAGAGACCGCCCACCAACTTGGCCATACCCCAAGGCATGGAGCCGGTTCCGGTCGTCACTGTGATGTAGAAGATAAATGCGATGGCGATGAAAGCGCCTGCGGTAATGGCCAGTGGAATGACCTTGTATGCCGGCTTGGTAGCCTTGGCATAGGTGATGTCTTCAGCCAGTGCAGCGATGGCTTCGGGCTTGAGACAATCGAATGGAGATTCAGCTTTCAATTATTTTCTACCTGAATGTTTTGCCTGTTGAAATCATAACAAAGGGCCAAATAGCCAAAATTGACATTGATCAAGTTTATCAGAGTGCGAATGTAATTTTACTACAAATATTTTAGTGCGATGGCTACGCCACTTTACACCAGGTATCAGCTGAAACAGAAATATCACATTTTTAATGCAATGATTTTAAAGAATTTATTTTCGATCATGGAAATATGGTATTGGCAAGATATCTTTGCAGATCGACAGCACATCCCCTGCCCTGCCATCAACCCCCTTAGGGGTATTTTTTGTTTTTTATTTCATCTTTGAATAACTATCCCGTGCCTTGCCGCACGATAAACAGAAGGGGCCACACGGCCCCTTCCTTTACAGCAACGATCACGCCCAGTGATGGGCTCGCTTGGCCTTCTGCAGCTTCTCGTAGGCCGCCAGCAGCTTCTGGTGCAGCGGGAACTGGGAGAGCGACAGATCGGCCGCCTCCAGCCCGTGGAAGCGTGCTTCGCCAGTGGCGTTGGCCCATGCCTGTGCCAGCGTCTCTTCACCATACATGCGAGTGAAGACGGCGCGATACTGCTCCGGATCCCGCTCCTCGTCGAGGAACAACTCGACGCAGGCACGCAGGGCGCGGTAGTAGCTGGCACGCTCGGCAGTGAACACTGACTGGTTGAACTCCATGGTCCAGTCGATGAGATCCAGCGCCGTCTCCAGCTCACCGGCGGCCAGCGCCAGCATGGCTTTCAGCTCGCCAACGCGCAGGGTGTGCAGCGCGGTCCCCTTGGCAGCGGCGATGCCCAGCAGCTCGCGTACACGGGTGCGCTCGTCGTGCCCCTCTTCATCCAGTTGATCAAACAACGCCATGTACTGCTCGGCGTCCCAATTCAGTGATGGCAGCGCCAGGATCACTTCGCGCAGGTTGGCGCCCATGTTGTTGTTGGCCAGCAGCAGATCTTCGGCCGGATAGATGTCGGACATGCCCGGCACCAGAATGCGGCAGGCGTAGACACCCAGATGCTCGTAGTCGGCGATATAGACCGGCTGTTCCAGCTCGTGGAAGATGCCGATCAGGTGATCAAACTCCTCCTGCGAGGTGCCACGAAAATCCCAGTCGGCAAACTCGAAGTCCGCATCCTGCTTGAACAGATCCCAGCTGATAAGGCCCGAGGAGTCGATGAAGTGGGTCTCGAGGTTGTGGTGATCCGCTACCTGCTCGTTGTCGAATGACGGCGGCACAAACACGTCGAGATCCTTGAGACCGCGGCCCTGCAGCAGCTCGGTGACGGTCCGCTCGAAGGCCACTTCGAAGCGCGGGTGGGCGCCGAAGGAGGCAAAGCAGGTGCCATTGCTCGGGTTGAGCAGCACCACGCAGATGACCGGATAACGGCCACCCAGAGAGGCATCGAAGCTGTAAATGGGGAAGCCTTCCGCTTCCAGCGCCGCGATGGAGGCTGCAATTCCCGGATAACGGGCAATCACCTCGTCCGGGATCAGCGGCAAGCTGATGGCCTCGGCAATGATCTTGTTCTTCACGTGGCGCTCGAACACCTCGGAGAGCGCTTGAGTGCGCGCTTCGGTCTTGGTGTTGCCAGCGCTCATGCCGTTGGAAACATAGAGGTTGCCGATGATGTTCATCGGGATGTAGACGGTCTCGTGATCGGACTGACGCTCGAACGGCAGCGCGACGATACCGCGCTCTTCGTTGTTTGACTGCAGATCCACCAGCATGTCGGCGGTCACTTCACCGTCCGGGTTGTAAAACTTGCGGGTGAAGCTGTCGAGCAGACCGGCCGGAAACTGGTCACCCTCGATGGGGAACCACTTTTCGTTCGGGTAGTGAACGAAATCGCCGTTGGCGACCTGCTCTCCCAGATAGAAGTCGGCGAAGAAGTAGTTGGTGGAGAGACGCTCGAAATATTCGCCAAGGGCAGACGCGAGGGCCGCCTTCTTGCTGGCACCCTTGCCGTTGGTGAAGCAGAGGGCGCACTCTTTGTCGCGAATATGCACCGACCAGACGTTCGGCACGGGGTTGAGCCAGGAGGCCTCTTCAATATCAAAGCCCAAGGCTTGCAGCTTGGTCTGGAAGCGTTCGATGGAGTCTTCCAGCGCCGCGTCCTTGCCGGGAATAAAAGTGTGGTCAGTCATCACGATATCCTGATTTTTATTGGCTCATGTTCGGCCGCAGATAATAGCAGGGGTCGGCGGCTTTGGCAGGACAAAAATCAGCAAAGAAGGATGAGTAGCACGGTGAGAAACCGGCTTGCCCCCTCTCCCCCGCCACAAACAGCGCGGGCCCGGGGATTGCCCGGGCCCGCTGGTTACGCGACGTGATAGACCGTCAGAGCTGCTTGCCCTGGCTCGCAATCACCTGGCTGTACCAGTGGAAGCTCGCCTTCTTGATCCGGCGAAGGGATCCCCCCTGCTCGTCACGCTCCACATAGACGAAGCCGTAGCGCTTCTGGTAGCCGTTGAGCCAGCTCAGGATGTCGGTGAACGACCAGGCGCAGTAGCCGAGCAATTCCACCCCATCCTGCATCGCCTCCTGGCACGCCTTGACGTGGCTGCGCAGGTAATCGATGCGGTACGCATCGTTCACCTTGTCGCCCGCCTCCAGCTTGTCGAACTCGCCAAGACCGTTCTCGGTGATCATCAGCGGCAGGCCATAGCGGGAAGAGAGGCGACGCAGCGCGATGCGCATCCCGGTCGGGTCGATGGCCCAGTCCCAGTTGCTGGTCTCAAGGTGCGGATTGGGTGCCGTCTTGTAGAGGCCGGGGATGCCGCTGGATGGCGTAGTACCCTTCTTGCCGGTGGTGTTGATCCGCTGCAGGGTCTGACCGCCCAAGGGGTTATCAGTGTAGGTCAGGGTGTAGTAGTAGTTGACGCCGATGTAGTCGGGCGTCCCCTCTCGCAGCAACTCCATATCGCCCGGCAGGATCTCCGGCGCCTCGCCGTTTTCCCGCAAGTAAGCGAGCGCCGCCTGCGGATAACGGCCAAAGCAGTAGGCATCCAGCCACCAGAGGTTGTTGAACTCCTCGGCGTTCTCATAGGCCAGCATATCTTTCGGGTCGCACGACGCCGGATAGGCAGGAGAGTAGGCAAAGCTCGGGCCGATGAGGCCATTTGGCACATGCTGGCGAAACGCCTTGATCACCCGGGCATTGGCCAGAAACGCGATGTGGTTGGCGGCAAAGAAGCGCTTGCGATCCTGCACAGCGGGCGGATGGGTGCCGAGCTGATAGGCGTTGGTCAGGTTGTAGTTCTGCTCGTTGAGAGAGACCCAGTACTTCACCTTGCCGGCAAAGCGCTGATAGAGGGTCACGCAGTAGCGCTCGAAATCCTCGATAATGCGTCGGTCTTCCCAACCGCCGTACTCATCCTGCAGCGCCTGCGGCAGATCCCAGTGATAAAGGGTCAGTACCGGCTCGATCTGGTGGGCCAAGAGGGTGTCGATCAGCTTCTCGTAGAAGGCCAGCCCCGCCTCGTTCACCTCCCCCCGACCGGTGGGATAGATGCGCGGCCAGCTCACCGAGAAGCGGTAAGCCTTGAGCCCCATCTCGGCCATCAGCGCCACGTCCTCTTCCATGCGGTGGTAGTGATCCACCGCCACATCGCCGTTACTCCCCTCAAAGGTCTTGCCCGGCAGCTTGGTGAAGAGATCCCACACCGAGGGCCCCTTGCCATCGGCATTCCAGCCTCCCTCCACCTGATAGGCGGCGGAGGCGGCGCCCCACAGAAAATCGCTCGGGAAGTCGTTGAACTTGTGGTGATGCATCTGGTGTTGCTCCTTCTGCGCTGATGGTGTCAGCCATCTCTGATAACTCGGCGCCCCCTGTCTGGGCACCCGAAATGAATTGGCATAAGCATCCATCACTTCTAAAATTCCGTCCAATGACAAATTTGACCACTCAACATTCCCAACAGGAATGAAAGGAGCCCTGATGGAGCTACGGGATCTGAAAGCCTTCGTCACCCTGGGGGAGGTACTGCACTTCGGCCAGGCGGCGGTGCGCCAGCATGTTACCCAGTCGGCCCTGAGCAAACAGATCAGGCGGCTGGAGGAGGAACTGGGCGGCGAGCTGTTCGAGCGCAACGCCAGTACCACTCGCCTCACCGGACTGGGCAGGGCGCTGTATGAGGATGCCCGCGCTGTGGTCATCCAGAGCGAGCAGCTCTCGCGCACCGCCCGCGACGTGCTGGCGGGCAATGTCGGCACCCTGCGCATCGGCTTTGGCGTGGCCACCAAAATCCTGGTGCCCGCCGCCATTGCCCGTTTTCGCGCCGAGCGGCCGCAGGTGACCATAGAGCTCAACGATCTCTCTACCCACCACCAGCTGCTGGCGCTGAGTGAAGGCAAGCTGGATCTCGGTTTTTGCCGCCTGCCCGCCCCCAAGGGGTGGCACGCCCTGCCGGTGGTCGAAGCCCACTTTGTCGCCGTGCTGCCCGCCAGCTACCGCGATGTGAGGGGGTTGGCGGATCTGGTGGACAAGCCGCTGGCGATCCTGCGTCGGGACAAGGCGCCGTCGTTTTACGATCACCTGATGAACTATCTGGCCCAGAGCGGGCTGCGTTTTCGCGATATCCAGTACGTCAACGACTTCGCCGCCGGTGTTGCCACCGCGGCAGCCGAGATCGCCTGGACTCTGGTTCCCTCCTCCACCACCATAGAGCACCCGGATGTGCTCACCCTGCCCCTGAGAGACGGGGAAGCCTGCTGGACAATTGGCCTTATCCGTCCGTCCCACAGCAAGGGGCCCTTGATCGATGCCTTCTGGGCAACCATCGCCGATATGACGCCAAGATAGACACGCCGTTGGCAAACCGCAGATGGCGGCTGCGCATCAACGATAACGTTCGACGATACGCGCCAACTCGCCGCTTTGACGCAGCTGTTGCAGGGCCCGGTTGAACTCGGTTATCCGGGTATTAAAGCGAGAGTGCTTACCGATGCAGAGATTGAACGGGGTAGAGGCAAGCTGCAGCGGCACCTCGACCACCTGCCCGGACAATCCCAGCTGGTTGAGTTTGAAACGAGCCACCAGTGGGTCGGTTACCATCAGATCCCCCCGCCCCGCCGCCAGCATCTTGAAGACATTATCAACATTGATGGTGTGATGAACGGTGAAGCCCGCCAGGTTCTCCTTGCCCCAGCCGTTACCGAAATAGTCGAGAAAGGTAAGCGATTTGAAGTCGCTCAAGCGGCTGGCACGCTGAAATTCCGCCATGCGGGGATGGGCGCGCTGGGTAAAAATGGTTAGCACAGTGGTGGTGACCGGCTCTTCCACAACCAGGGTATAGCTGCGCCGTTCCTGAGTGGCGATGGTGACAAAACCATCGGCCTGCGCCATCCGCACCATTTTTTGCGCCCGTTGCCACGGATAACCTTCATGGCGCACCCGCAGCCCCATCTGCGCTGCCACCCGCTCCATCACGTCGATCATCAGCCCGCGCATCTTGCCCTGTTCGTCACGCCACGAATATGGGGCAAAGTCGTCAAAGTAGACCAGCTTCAACTCGGCCGCTGGCGCCGCCCAGACACTCTGCCACATCAGCAATCCCCACAGGATTGCACTCCCCAGACTGACTCTCATGGCCGCGACTCCATCTACTTCTGCCAACTCTGAGCCTAGTGCAAAGCGGGCTGCGGCAAGGTTCAGGATCCAGTGGAAAAGTGGCCAACGAAAAAAGAGAGAGGAAGCAGTGGCTTCCCCTCTCTCGTTCGTTTGTCAGCACGCAACCTTACGATGGCGGTCACGGCTTGCCGGTTACGCCAGCTCGGCACGCAGCGCCTTGGTGGCATCGACCATCACCTTGAGGGCGGCTTCTGTCTCTTCCCAGCCGCGGGTCTTGAGGCCGCAATCCGGGTTGACCCACAGCCGCTCGGCCGGGATCTGTTTGGCCGCCTTGCGCAGCAACCCCTCAATCCAGCTCTGGCTCGGCACATTTGGCGAGTGGATGTCGTAGACGCCCGGGCCAATCTCGTTGGGGTAGTTGAAGCGCTCGAACGCTTCGAGCAGCTGCATCTGGCTGCGGCTGGTCTCGATGGTGATCACGTCCGCATCCAGCGCCGCCACCGCCTCGATGATGAGGTTGAAGTCGCTGTAGCACATGTGAGTGTGGATCTGGGTGCTGTCCGCCACCGGGCTTGCGCTCAGACGGAAGGCACGCACTGCCCAATCGAGATAAGCCTGATGATCTTGCTTGCGCAGGGGCAAGCCTTCGCGGATCGCCGGTTCGTCGATCTGGATGATCTTGATGCCGGCGGCTTCCAGATCAGCCACCTCGTCGCGAATGGCCAGCCCGATTTGCAGTGCGGACTGTTCGCGGCTCACGTCTTCGCGCGGGAAGGACCAGCAGAGGATGGTCACGGGGCCGGTCAGCATCCCCTTGACCGGCTTGTCGGTCAGGCTCTGGGCAAACTTTGTCCACGCCAGGGTCATGGGGGTCGGGCGGTCGATGTCACGGGTGATCACCGGCGGCTTGACGCAGCGGGAGCCATAGCTCTGTACCCAGCCGAAGCGGGTGATGGCAAAGCCATCCAGCAGCTCACCGAAATACTCCACCATGTCGTTGCGCTCGGCCTCGCCATGTACCAGCACGTCCAGCCCGATGGCCTCCTGACGCGCGATGGCATCGCGGATCTCCGCCTTAATGCCCGCCTCATAGGCGCGGTTATCGATGCGACCGGCACGCCAATCCTGCCGCAATACCCGGATCTGCGAGGTCTGCGGGAAGGAGCCGATGGTGGTGGTGGGCAACAGCGGCAGCTTGAGATCCGATCGCTGCAGCTCGGCCCTGACCGGATAGGGGCTGTGGCGATCAAAATCGCTGTTGGTGAGGCTGGCGAGCCGTGACTGCACCGCTTTTTTGTGCACCCGGCTGTCAGACTCCCGATCGACGATGGGCTGGCTGTAGGCGGTGATTTTGTCGAGCTCGCCCCCATCCAGATACTCTCTGAGCAGTCCCAGCTCGAAGCATTTTTGCAAGGCGAAGGCGAACCAGCTGCGGGTCTGGGGATCCAGCTCCTGCTCCAGGGTCAAATCCACCGGGCTATGCAGCAATGAGCAGGATGAGGCCACCCAGAGCCGCTCGCCGAGTCTGGCTTTCAGTGCCTTCAGAGTCGGCGCCAGCTTGGCCAGGTTGGCACGCCAGACGTTGCGGCCGTTGATCACCCCGGCGGAGATGACCCACTGGGCCGGCAGATGCGGCACCAGGGTCTCCAGCTGTTCGGGGGCGGCCACCAGATCCAGATGCAGGCCATCCACCTTGAGGCTGGTGATGATGTCGCGCTGATGGGCCACCGAGCCGAAATAGGTGGTGAGCAGCAGCTTGCAGGGGCCCGCGAGGCGCTCGTAGGCGTTGAGATAGGCCAGCCGCCACTCGTCCGGCAAGTCCAGCGTCAGCGCAGGTTCATCGATCTGTACCCACTCCACCCCTTGGGCGGCCAGTTTGGCCAGGATCTCCTGATAGACAATCAGCAGGCGATCGAGCAGTTCAAGGCGAGAGAAGCCGCTCTCTTTCTCCTTGCCAAGCCACAGGTAGGAGACCGGCCCCAGCAGCACCGCCTTGACCGGCAGCCCCAGCGCTTTGGCCTCTTCTACCTCGTCAAACAGCTGGCTCCAGCCCAGTTTGAAGCGCTGATCACGGCTGAATTCCGGCACCAGATAGTGATAGTTGGTGTTGAACCATTTGGTCATCTCGGCGGCGGCCGCCGCCGGGCCGGTCGGCGCACGGCCGCGGGCGACCCGGAACAGGGTGTCGAGATCGGTCTCGCCATGGCGGTGGCGGGCAGGCACTGCATCTACCAGCAGGCTGGTGCCGAGCACCTGATCGTACCAGGCGAAGTCGCCCACCGGCAGCAGATTGATCCCGGCGCCGTGCTGGGCCTGCCAGTGGCGCTCACGCAGCGTCTTGCCCACGGCAACGAGTTCGGCCTGAGTGGTCTCGCCACGCCAGTAGGATTCGAGGGCAAATTTCAACTCGCGCTTGGCGCCGATACGGGGGAAGCCCAGGGTGTGTGCTCGTGTCATAGGTTCATTTCCTTATGCTCATTCATCTGATGGGAAACTGGACGATTTAGCCATCCAGATGTTTACACATCCAAAATGACAAGATAAGGTGACGCTGGCTATTGAATCCTCTTCAAGTGGCTCTCAAATAATCCTCAACTGACCGCCGGTAAGGTTCACCGCGAGGATACAGAGGCCGATGTTTACAGGTGCAAGAGGTGGCGGAGTCAAGAAGCGCAGCAGGCCACCGCCGACCGTAACCTCAGCGCCATACGCAATCTCACAAGGAGCCATCTTATGGCAGTGCCAAGCAATGCAGGGATAGAGATCAAACACTTGAAAACATTGACCGCGCTGGCCGAGCAGGGCTCGCTGGCCGGTGCGGCGCTGACCCTCAACCTTACCCAGTCCGCCCTCTCCCACCAGCTCAAAGAGCTGGAGACCCGCCTCAATCTGGAGCTCTACCTGCGCAAAAGCCGCCCGCTGGTACTGACCGCAGCCGGCAGCCAGCTGCTCGTCCTCGCCCGTCAGGTACTGCCCGCCCTGGCCCAGACCGAGAAGCAGTTGCAGGCCCTGCAGAGCGGCGATGCGGGCAGGCTGCATCTGGCGCTCGATTGCCACAGCTGCATCCAGTGGCTGCTGCCGCTGTTGCCCGATTTTCGCCGCCAGTGGCCTGGGGTGGATCTGGAGGTGGAGTCAGTGCCGGGCTTTGATGCCATCAATGCCCTGCTAGGCGGCCAGCTCGACCTGCTGCTCACCTCGGACGTGCAGGCCCGCGGCGATCTCCACTTCGAGCCGCTGTTTGCCTTCGATCTGACTCTGGTGATGGCGCCGGATCATCCCCTCTGCCACCAGAGCCACATCGAGCCAGGCGATCTGGGGCCGGAGGTGCTGCTGGTCTATCCGGTGGAGCGCAACCGCATGGATATCTTCAGCCGCTTTTTGCAACCCGCCGGGGTGGAGCCCGCCCGCTGCAAGCCGGTGGACAACACCTCGGTGATGCTGCAGATGGCCGCCGCCGGCCTCGGGGTTGCCGCCCTGCCGCGCTGGGCCAGTGACGAGTTTGTCAGACAAGGGATGCTCTGCGCCCGTCCCCTCGGCAGCGGTATTCGTCGCCATATGTATGGCGCGGTGCGGACCGCCGATCGGGATCAAGCCTGCCTGCAGAGCCTGTTCGAGCGCATTCGCCGCAAGATGGAGGGGTAGCCCTCCTCAGCGTGGCTGACCGACCTCTGCCAACAGTGCAGGCAACTGCGCCTTGATAAAGTCGATGAGGGCCCTGACCGCCGGTGACAGACCGCGCCGCGCGGGATAGAGCATCACCAGCTTGCCATCTTTGGGACGCCACTCGGGCAACAGTTGTTGCAGCCGCCCATCCTCCAGCTCATTGACGCAGGCGTAAAGTGGCAAGCCCACTATCCCGAGCCCCGCCAGCGCCGCCTGTTTGAGGGTTTGCACATTGTCGCTGCGCAGCAGCACATTGACCGCCACCTCCACACTCTCCCCGCTATCGTGCCGCAGCCGCAACAGATCGGCCTGACGCTCCAGCGAGCTGAAAAGCAGGGCATCCTCTCCCTCCAGCTGGCTAGGGTGCGCCAGCGCATTGTGGCGGGAGAGCCACGCCGGGGTCGCCAGCACGCCCCACTGCACCGTACAGAGCGGTACCTGCACCAGACTGGAGGGGGGCTGCTCGAAGGCCACCCCGCGGATCACTACATCCAGCCCCTCCTCCAGCAGATCCACCTGCCGGTTGCTGGCTTGCACGGCGAGCCTCACCTTGGGGTATTGCGCCATAAAAGTGGGCAGCAAGCGGGCAAGCAGCGCATCGGCAATGGTAATGGGCACGCTGATGCGCACCAGACCGCTCGGCTCCTGCTGCCGTTGCCGCACAGCCGCCTCTCCGGCCTGCGCTTCGGCCAGCATCGCCTGACAGTGGCGATAGAGCACCTCACCGGCATCGGTCAGGCTGAGTTGGCGCGAGGTACGTTGCAGCAGCCGGGTATCCAGCCGTTCCTCCAGCAGCCGGATCCGGCGCGAGATCCGCGACTTGGGCACACCAAGCGCCCGCGCGGCGGCAGTGAATCCCTGCCGCTGCACCACATGGGTGAAGAGATAGAGATCATTCAAATCAAGTTCCAGTGGTGTCATCGGGTAGCCTTGGTCAGGGTGAGGTGCATTCACATCGTTCCACCAATAGAACGATAAGAACCTATTTCACCAGATTGTCGCCATTTTAGCAGCCATCATAATGACCCTGTCCCCATCAGACGGTTGCTGCGCGGGCAATCCGCCCCACCAGCAAGGGCCGTTTGACTGTTCCGATATCACAAGGAGTTCACCATGAAACTGCGACAAATCTGCTCTGCCACCCTGCTCGGTCTGGCGACCCTGACCGCCACGCTGGCCACCACAGCGACACCGGCTATAGCTGCCGAGGCAACCAGCCATCCGACCGTATCACCCAACCGCTATCTGGAGATGCTCTCCCGAGACAATGCGGTACTGCTGCTGGTCGACCATCAGGTCGGCTTGCTGAGCGGCGTGCGCGACACCACGGTGGGCGAGCTCAAGCACAACGTGGTGGCGCTGGCCAACGCCGCCCGCGCCCTCGGCGTGCCGGTGATCGTGACCGCGACCATGCCCGATGGCATGTGGGGCCCCACCATGCCTGAACTGACCAGTGCCCTGCCGGATGTGAAGGTGATCAACCGCACCGTCATCAACGCCTGGGACGATCCTGCCGTGCGCGCCGCCATTGAGAAGACCGGCCGCAAACAGCTGATCATCGCCGGTGTATCCCTCGAGATCTGCGCCAGCTTCCCGGCCCTCTCTGCCAAGGCTGCCGGCTATGATGCCCGGGTGGTGCTCGATGCCTCCGGCACCTTCAACGAAGCCAAGCGCACCACTGGGCTGCAACGCTTGCTGGGGGCCGGTATCCCGGTCACCGACTACGCCTCCGCCGCGGTCGAGATGCTGCGCAGCAACGTCGACCCCAAGGCGCACGATGTCTACAGCGCCCTCGACATGCCTTTCGCCACTCTGGTGTGGCAGATGCAAGAGGGTGCCAAGAAGTCGTAACTCGCCCCGCCTTCGGTCAGATGACCGAAGGCTTCTTTTGTCTTCAAGAGGTTATATCGATGACCAGACGCCTGACTCTCTCCGCCCCCGTCAAGGGCCAACCGCTGCGCATTGGCAACGGCTTTGAAGCCAGCCATTTTGGCGAACACTTTTTCAACGGTCTGATAGACCCCGTGGTGATGGTGGATCACTTCCAGATGACCGCCTCCACCTTCGAGCCCCATCCCCATGCCGGGATCTCTGCCGTCACCTATCTGTTCGAGGATTCGACGAGCCCCCACGTCAACTACGACTCCCTCGGCAATCAGGGCCCCATCGAACCGGGGGCGCTCCACTGGCTGGCGGCCGGGCGCGGGGCCGTGCATACCGAGCAGCCGGAGGGAGCATCGCCCTATGTCCACGCCCTGCAGATCTTCGTCAACCTGCCTGCCCGTCAGAAGATGGCGTCGCCTTTTGCCGTCCACGCAGCCGCAGCCACCATCCCCGAGTTTCATGGCGAAGGGGTGCGAGTACGGGTGGTCGCAGGCCACAGCAACGGGATAACAGCACCACACTCGGTAGAACTGCCCCAACCCTTTACCCTGCTCGATGGCCATTGCGCGCCTGGCAGCCGCTTCACCCATCTGCTGGCGGCAGGCTGGAATGCCATGATCTATCCCCTGACCGGATCGCTGACCCTGCAGGCGGAGGGAGAGCGGCACCTCATCCCGGCAGGTCACGGGATGGGTGTCAGCCTCTCTGCCGATGGCGGCGAGGCGGTGGCTCTGCAGCTTGAGGCCACCGAGCCCTGCCACTTCGTGCTGCTCTCAGGCCAGGCGCTCAATGAACCCCTGGTCAAACATGGCCCCTTCGTCATGAACAGCCACGACGCCATTGCAGATCGGCTGCATGCCTATCAGCGCGGCGAATTTGGTCAGCTCAACGATGAGTGGCTGCGCAACGGCCAATATCGGCCATGAGCACGCTCGCTGGCCACCAGCCACAAAGCACGCGCTGGCCTCTGGTCTTCCTCGCCATTTTTGCCGGTGCCAGCGGCGCCCTCTGCCTTGGCAAAGTGCCCGCCGTACTCGGCATACTGCGCAGCGAGCTGGGGCTGACACTGGTCGAAGCCAGCTATCTCGCCTCAGCTTTCAATACGCTGGCGATCCTCTTCAGCCTTTTTCTCGGCCTATTGCTGACCCGCTGGAGTGGGCGGCAAACCGGGGTTGTCGGGCTTTTGGTTATCGTCACAGGCGGTGCGTTGGCGCTGCCCGCCACCGGGCTGGCCATGATGCTGCTGTCGCGCATTGTCGAGGGGATTGGCTTTTTGCTGCTCTCGGTGGCTATGCCCGCCTTTATCGTGGCTGTGACCCGGGAGGAGGATAAGCGACTGGCCTTGAGCCTGTGGGCAGTCAACCTGCCTCTCGGGGCGGCGGCGGGTATGCTGCTCACCCCCTGGCTCACGGCGCAAGGTGGCTGGCGACTGGCCTGGCTGATCCTGATGATCCCGCAACTCTCTGTCCTGCTGCTTCTGCTCGCCAGTCGCTCAGCAGATAAACTGCGGGTCTGGGCACCCCAAAACTCGATCAACTCGGGCCACCCGCTGCGCCAACTCACGGTGCTCCGGCAGAAGGCACTCTGGCGCTACGGGTTGGCGTTCACGCTCTACAGCCTGATGCTCTGGGCGCTCTTTGTCTGGCTGCCAACCATGTTGCAAGGCAGCCCCGGGATTGGCCAAAGCCAGATCGCCCTGCTTTCAGCGCTGGCGGTGGTCGCCAATATTCCCGGCAACCTGATGGGGGCATGGCTGCTGCGCCGGGGCGTGGCACGAGATCGGCTCATCAGCTGGGCACTGGGCCTGATGGCGCTGTGCGGCATGCTCGCCTTCTGGCCCGGCCTGTCGCCGTGGTGGGCCTATGGATTGTGCCTCGTCCTCTCCCTTTCGGGTGGCATGGCGCCGCCGGCGATCCTCTCGTCTGCGCAGGGAGTGAGTCAGGGGCCGGTGCAACTGGCCATCGTGCAGGGATTTTTTGTCCAGCTCGCCAACCTCGGTCAGCTGCTGGGGCCCTTGCTGCTGGCCGCCCTGATGACAGACAACGGCTATTGGGGAAATGCTCGCTGGCTCTTTCTGGGCGGCTTGCTGCTGGTCGCGCTACTCTATGCCGCGGGCCACCTGCCGGGCTCAAGCATGGCTGCAAAACAGGCTCGATCGCATTCGCGGCAAGATGGAAGATGACGAATAGAGAGGGAAACATCACAGTTATCGCAGGGAATGCTGGCCGGACAAGAGGCTGTTCAGTATGTTAACTGTTTAATCTTGCTTAACGGTAGCCACCATGTCTCAAGTCGATCTCAATCTCTTTCGCGTCCTCGATGCGGTGATCCGCTATGGTGGTGTCACCACGGCCGCCGAGATGATGGAGATGACCCCCTCGGCCATCAGCCAGGCCATCAGCCGCCTGACCACCCTGGTGGGCGAGCCGCTGTTTGTCCGCCAGGGACGCGGCATCACCCCCACGGCGCGAGCGCTCAGTCTGCACCACGAGATCATGGTGCCGCTGCACGACATGGAGCGCAGCCTGCAGCGCACCGATCTCTTTGATCCCCAGACCAGTCGGCGCACCTTTCGCATCGCGGGGGTGCCCGATATCGATATCTTCTTCCTGCCGGAGCTCAACAACCTGCTGCAGACCCAAGCCCCCAACTGTCAGCTGGAGTGGAACACCCAGGTGCAGGACGAAGCCCTGCGCCAGAACAGCCTCTATCTGCACAGCGTGGATCTGGTGCTGGCCACCAAGCCGATGGCGGAGCAGGGGATCGAAAACGAGCAGATCATGTCCCAGGCCCTGCGCATCGCCTGCCGCAAGGATCACCCCAGGATCCGCCAGGCCCCCGACATGGCCACCTTCTTCAACGAAAAGCACGTGGTATTGCAAACCAGGCGGCTCGACAGCTTGCTGCTCAACACCCTGACCAAAGCGCCGCTGCCGCCGCGCCAGATTGCCTACGAGAGCGACTCCCTGCTCACCGCCCTTCATCTGGTGAGTCGTACCGACTGGCTCTGCGTCGCCAGCCAGTGGCACATGGAGAAGCTGGGGCAAGCGCTGGATCTGGCCAGCTATCCCCTCCCCTGGCTCTCGGAGGATTGCCCCGTCTACATGAGTTGGCACAAGAGCTCCGGTCAGGATACCGGGCTTAATTGGCTCAAAGATCAGGTGCGGGCCGTCAGTTCGTTTTAAGTATGCTTAACAGTCAAGCATGCCCATCTCCTCATCCGGGCTATCGCTCTTCTCGACAAACCGCCTTATGGATAATCCCCCTTCAGGATAATCGGGCGCCTTTTCTCAACCATTAAGGCACAGCTCATGACGACATCATCGTGCCGAAGTAGCTGCGCAGCGCCTCCACCACCCGCCGCACCTTCTCCGGGATCTCCCGCTGCGGCGTGATGGCGTGGATCTCCATCGGCTGCACCCGAAAACCGGGCAGCAGTTCGAGCAGACGCCCCTGTGCCAGATCCTCGCCAATCTCCCCCTCCGGTTGCAGCGAGATCCCCTGCCCCGCCAGCGCAAACTGGCGCAGGGGCAACACGTTATTGCAGAGCACCTTGGCCTTGAACCTCACCCTGTGCTCGCCCCCCTTCTCATCCTGCAGCAGCAAACCGTTGCCCAGCATGTCGCCACAGAGCCAGTCGTGAGTGGCCAGATCGGTGGGTGTGCGCGGTGTTCCCTTGCGCGCCAGATAGGCGGGGGCGGCGCAGAGCAGCATCCGGGTCTGCCCCAGTTTGCGGGCCACCAGGGTCGAATCGGGCAAGGTGCCGACACGCAATGCCACGTCGATCCGCTCGGCAATCAGATCCCGCTTCTCGTCGTCGGCGATGATCTGGATGGTGAGGCCGGGATGGGCCTGCAACAGCGGTGAGAGGGCCAGCGCCAGCGGCTGGCCCGCCATCCCCACCGGGGCGGTGATCCGCACTTCCCCGAGCAGGGCGTCGCGCACCTCCGAGAGGCGCAGTTCGGTCTCGCTCAGAGTCTGCTGCAACGCCCGGCACCCTTGCCACACCACCTCTCCCGCCTCGGTCAGACTGAGACGACGGGTGGAGCGATGGAGCAGGGGCAACCCGAGCAGGCTTTCGAGCTGGCTGATATGCTGACTGACGGCGGAGGGGGTCATGCCAAGGGATTTGGCCGCCCCTGTCATGCTGCCCGCTTCCACCACGGCGGCGAAGATGGCGTAACGTCTGAGCTGTTCCATTATTAAATCCAGCTTATAAGTGAATGCATTTTTGAGGTGATTATTAAATCATAAATGACGGCGTAGGATAGCCCCATTCCAACAGTGAAGGAGAGTTCCCCATGAAGATTGCCCTGATCGGTGCCAGCGGTTTTGTCGGTTCAGCCATCCTGAACGAGGCCATCAGCCGCGGCCATCACGTCACCGCCATCGTCCGCGATGTCAGCAAGGTGGCCGCCCATCCGCAGGTCACCGCCGTTGCGGTGGATGCCCAAAACCCGCAGGCATTGGCCGAAGTGCTCAAGGGGCACGATCGGGTGATCAGCGCCTACAACCCGGGCTGGACCACACCGGATATCTACGACCAGTACCTCAAGGGCGCCAACGCGATCGTCGCAGCAGCCAAAGCGGCCAACAGCTGGCTGCTGGTAGTAGGTGGCGCCGGCAGTCTGGAGGTTGCCCCAGGCGTGCAACTGGTGGATACCCCTGAGTTTCCGGCCGAGTGGAAACAGGGGGCGCTGGCGGCCCGCGACGGTCTCACCGCCCTGCGTCGTGAAACCACCCTCGACTGGCGCTTTGTCTCTCCCCCGGTGTTCCTCGAACCGGGCGAGAAGCGCGGCGGCTATCGGATTGGTGGCGATCAGGTGCTCTTTAGCGGCGAACAGCCTGCCGGGATCACCGCCGGTGATCTGGCCGATGGCGTGCTGAACGAGGTGGAAAAACCGGCTCACCAGCGCCAGCGCTTTACCCTGGGTTACTGAGAGCCTGCAACCGGTTAAGGCCAGAATGCGCGGTCACTTGCCTGAGCACCCGGTCAGGTGAACACCCGCTCAACCAGAAGGGAGGCATCCGCCTCCCTTCTGTTTTGGTCATTTTTACCGCGGGCAGCTTGCCTCTGGTTATCACTCTCCTTCCCATCATTTCCCATTCCGCCCTTAATGGCTGCGCAAAAAGCAGCCACCCATTACACACCGAATTCCATTTCGAATTTTGTATATAACTAAGAATAATTTGTTGTTTCCGTCTTATAACACCGAACAGTAGCATCCCCTTCATTCCAGATGGCGCCACACCGCTGCGCATACCGCCACACTGTCGCGCCATCCCGTTTGCCGCTTATCAGGTCTGCCAACAGCGGAGGCAGTGCAAGAGATGGCGCCAGAGATAACGAAAGAGTGAGGAGGTGCACATGGAACATTCACCACTGCCGATCATCGATCTGGCAGCCCTCAACGGGGCACCCGACCTGCGTCGCCCTATGCTGGCCCGGCTGGCCGCGGCCGCCCGCGACGTCGGCTTTTTCTATCTGACAGGGCATGGCCTGAGTGACGCCGAGCAACGAGAGACTCTGGCGCTGGCAGAGCGCTTCTTTGCCCTGCCGGAGCAGGAGAAGCTGGCGGTGCAGATGGTCAACAGCCCCCACTTTCGCGGCTACAACCGGGTCGGTGCCGAGCTGACCCGAGCGCGGCCGGATCTGCGGGAGCAGTTCGATATCATGAACGAGGCGCAGGCCCTGCCTGCGGCCCTGATCCGTGAACCATGGCAGCGGCTGATCGGCCCCAACCAGTGGCCGACCGCCCTGCCAGAGATGAAAGGCCATCTGCTGGCGTGGCAGGATCGGCTGAGCGACATCACCCTCACCCTGCTGGCCGCTTTTGCCGAGGTGCTGGAGCAACCGGCCAACGTGTTTGACGACAGCATCCGCGGCGCCCCCTACCAGCACATGAAGCTGATTCATTACCCGGGGCACGAGGCGGGCGGCAGCAGTCAGGGGGTCGGCGCCCACAAGGATCCCGGCTACCTGACGCTGGTGATGCAGGACAATCACTCGGGGCTTGAGGTCGAGACGGCCGACGGCTGGATCTCCGCGCCCCCCCTGCCGGGAGCGCTGGTGGTCAATATCGGCGAGCTGCTGGAGCTGGCCTCCAACGGCTATCTCAAGGCGACCCTGCATCGGGTGGTAAGCCCGCCGCCTGGCGTCTCGCGTCTCTCCTGCGCCTTCTTTATGGCGGCGCGGCTCGATGCCACCGTGCCACTGCTCAGCCTCTCCCCCGCGCTGGCCGCGCAGGCGAAAGGGCCGGAGAGTGACCCGACCAACCCGCTCTTCTATCAGGTTGGGGAGAACGTGTTGAAAGGGCGGCTGCGCTCCCACCCGGACGTGGCGGCGCGTCACTATGGGCCGGTGGAACCTGCTCACCTCCCGCGCACTGAAAGCGAAGCGATACCGGCCTAAGCAGCGCAGAGATCCACAGGTGGGTATATGCATAAGCCACAAGCCGCATGCACATACCCGCCCTGATAAAAACAACAAGCAACGAACAACAAACAAGTCATGGCCAGAGCCTGGCCATCACGGAGCAACACGATGAAATTCAAGACCATGAGCGTACACAGCGGCCAGCGGATCGACCCACAGACCGGTGCCCTCACCACCCCGCTCTACCAGAGCAGCACCTTCAGCTACTTCAACGCCCAGGCGGGCAAGGAGCGCTTTGCAGGTCAAGCCCCCGGCTTTATCTACAGCCGCTTTGGCAACCCCACCACCGCCGAGCTGGAGCAGAAACTGGCGGCGCTTGAAGGTGCCGATGAAGCGCTGGTGGTGGCGAGCGGCATGGCGGCGGTGAGCGCCATCATGTATGCCCTGGCCGACAGCAGCGATGAGGTGGCCTATATCGGCCCACTCTACGGCGGCACCGATGCGTTCCTCAAGCAGACCTTCAGCCGCGCCGGTATCAAGGTCACCGCCTACGAGAGCGACCGGGATCTGCTGGCCAACATCCGCCCTGCTACCAAGGTGGTACTGTTCGAAACCCTGACCAACCCCACCCTCAAGGTGGTGGATCCGCGGCTGGTGGTGGAAGCGGCCCGCAAGGTGGGCGCCATCACAGTGTGTGACAACACCTTCCTCACCCCCTACCTGCTGCGCCCGCTGGAGCTCGGGGTCGATGTGGTGATGCACAGCGGCACCAAGTATCTGGGCGGCCATGGCGACATCATCGCCGGGGTGGTAGCGGGCTCTCACGCCCTGATGAAGTCGATCCGCACCGTGGCCCTCAAACATATCGGTTCTCCCATTGGCCCGCAGGAGGCTTACCTGCTGCAGCGTGGGGTCAAGACCCTACCGCTGCGGATGGATGCCCACCTGCACAATGCGCAGAAAGTGGCCGAGTTTCTGGCCGCCCATCCGGCGGTGAAGAAGGTGATCTACCCGGGGCTTGCCAACCATCCGGGCCACGATGCCCTCGGCGCCTTCGCCAGCGGCTTTGGCGGCATGGTGAGTATTGAACTTGAAGGCGGGTTTGAGCGCTGCGCCACCCTGCTCGATAACCTGCAACTGTTCGTGCAGGCGGTGAGTCTGGGGGATCTCGAGAGTCTCGCTTGCCATCCGGCCAGTACCACTCACGCCGCCATGGACGAGGCGAGCCGCCTCGCCGCCGGAGTCAACGACGACCTCATCCGCTTCAGCATCGGGGTGGAAGATGCCGACGATCTGATCGCCGATCTGGCTGCCGCGCTGGCGCAGATCTAACCGGGCGCGCTTTTACTCGCCGACAAAACAGCGGCGAGTGATATGCCCCAAACACAACAACGGCCCATCAAGGGCCGTTGTTGTTTGTTGCGCTATGGAAAAACGGGATTTACTCCTCCCACACCACCACCTGGGATGAGGGCCAGCGATCCCCGACTTGGGCGTACTTTTGCTCCAGCAGGTGACGCTTGATCTTCATGGTGGGAGTCAGCACACCGTTCTCGATATTCCAGGGGGTCTTCACCACCAGAATGCCGCGAATTTTGGCATGGGATTCGAGCTGATCGTTGACCCGTACCCGCGCCGCTTCCAGTCTGGCGTTGACCTCCTCCCGATTGCCCTTCATGGCACTCTCGGCCAGCTGCACCAGTGCAATGGGCTGGGGCATGCCGTAACCAATCACGCAGAGCTGTTCGATAATGGGCTCCTGCCCCAGCAGTCCCTCGATGGGCACCGGCGCCACATACTTGCCCTTGGCGGTCTTGAACACATCCTTCATCCGGCCGGTGATGGTGAGATAACCCTCCTTGTCCAGCTTGCCCATGTCGCCGGTGTGGAGCCACCCCTCGGCATCGATGGCCTCGGCGCTGTGCTCGGGGTCCTTGTAGTAACCCAGCATCATCCCTTCGCAGCGGCAGAGGATCTCCCCTTCGTCAGAGATCTTGATGGTCACCCCGATCCCCGCCTTGCCGACGGTGCCGATCTTGTCGGCGCGGAACGGGTAGTTGATGGTGGAGTAGGCGTGGTTCTCGGTCATGCCCCAGGCTTCAGTCACCTTGAGACCGATGCTCAGATACCACTCAAGCAGCGCAGGGGAGACAGGCGCGGAGCCGCAGCCGAGTACCCGGGCCTGATCCAGTCCCAACCCCTTTTGCAGCTTGCGTTTGATAAGGCCGGAGATGAGCGGGATCTTGAGCAGCAGTTCGAGTTTCTTCTGGGGCAGCTTCTCGTGGATCTTGATGCGGAACATGGCCCACAACCGCGGCACCGAGATAAAGACGGTGGGACGGCAGCGTTTGACATCTTCGATAAAGGTGTCGAGGGATTCGGGGAACGCGATGGTAGCGCCGCCATAGAGACTACCGCCGTAGATGTAGACCCGCTCGGTAATGTGGGCCAGCGGCAGGTAGGAGAAGCCCCGATCGGCCTGGCTCAGGCTCACCGTCTCCACCAGCTTCTCGCACGACCAGGCGTAACGCTCAACGCTCAGCATGGCCCCTTTCGGCTTGCCGGTACTGCCGGAGGTGTAGACCAGACTCAGCAGGGAATCAGGGGCCTGCACCGGGCTGTCAGGGATCGGCTCATGCGCCTCCAGCAGATCGTCCCACTGGTGGCTGGCCGGCATGGTGTCATAGGGGAAGGCGATGCGCAGCAGATCGGCGGGTACGCCCGCCTCCTGACTCTTCCAGTCATCCAGCTTGCCGACGAAGATCGCCTTGGCTTCGCTGTGGCGCAGCACATATTCGATGGTGTCGACGTTGGCAGTCGGGTAGATGGGCACGCTCACATACTGCCCCATCTGCATCGCCAGATCGGCGATAAACCACTGGGCGCAGTTCTTGGAGAGCAGCGCCACCTTGTCACCGGCCACCAGACCGAGGTGACGCAAGGCCGTCACCATCCGCCGCGCTTCATCGGCCACTTCACCCCAGGTGAAATCGACATATTCGCGGTTGATGGTTTGACGCAGGTAGGTTCGATCAGGACACTGCCGCTCCCAGTGATAGAGCATCTCGAGCGGCAGTTTATTGGCAATGCGTGAGGAGGAGGCCATAGTTTAATCCCTGAAACAAAAGGCGAAACTTATTATTAACCTTTCACTAACTTCAGGGGAAGAATAAACTCAAACTTCAGTTTGAATTGTGTATCCGATCAAGCTTCTGCGTCTTGTTGCAAACGACTCCACATAGCCTGCACCAGTTTTTCATCCTCTTCAGAAAGCTCACCTTGCAAGATCGCCTCGTTGAGGCTGCGCAGCACATAGCTCTTGACGTCCCGCACCAGGGTCTTGCCTTCCAGCTCGGCCCGGGCAACGGCCAATGAGATATGACCTCGCAGGTAACCCCCCGCAAACAGCTCATCGTCGGTCGCGGTGGCAACCATGCTGTCGATCAGTCCCAACAACTTGTGCTCAAAATCGTGAATCGTCATGTAACGCAGCCTCATTTGCGGCAAAAAATTCGGGGGTATGGAACCGCAATCCGGTTGATTGCAGCTCTCTGGCGCCAGGCCAGCAGCGTCCTTGGCGTCCTATTCCGGGTTGGCCACCGGGTAGATGACCTGATCCTTGTATCCCGTGGTTATTCGCAGATAACCACGCAACGCCCGGTTTAATTGCGGATCATCGGTGTCCACCAGCAGCGGCCTGCCCGCAAGGGCGGCAAGCTTGGCTTTGGTTGCCAGCACCTGGATATTCTCCAGCCCGACACACCGAATCACCTCAGGACTCAATTGCTGATTTCCGCGCCCGAACAGATGTCCCTGTCCGCCTATCAGGGTAATGATCAGTCGGCAGCGACGACCGCGGATCCGGGTCAGGATCTCGGCGGCGCTGAGATCCTGCCCGATAAGTCGGCCATTTTCCACCAGATCCACACCGAGCAAAGTATTTTCCAGACCGAGCTCTGCCATACAGGCTGCCACCGTGCTGCCGGAGCCCATCAGATAGAGGGTATCGGGCTCCATCTGCTCCACCACACCGGCGGCGAGATCCGCCAACACCAGCTCTTCGGACTCCTTTCCCCCCTGTTTTACCGCCTGCACATAACGCAGATCGCCGGGCACCTTCAGCTGGCCGTAGTGGCGGGCCCGCACCTTGCCCGCGCGAAACGCCTCCTCGTCGATGTCGCGCACCTCGGCATCGATCAGGCTGAGCAGTTCCCCTGCGATCATCCGCGCCACCACCCGCCCGCTGGCGGCGGGGGTCACCCCGTAGACGCCGGAGTGGATCTTGCACCCCGCCGGAATGCCGAGCACATGGCAGGACTCCCCCACCGCGGCGCAGATATCCCGCGCCGTGCCATCGCCACCGGCAAACAGCAGCAGAGCGACCCCGGCTTCGCGCATCAGCCCGGCGGCGTGGCGGGTATCATCGGCCGAGGTGCTCTCCCCGGCCGGTTGATAGATGACCCGACAGGGCAACCCCAGCTCGCGGGCCACCGCCTCCCCCATCTCTCCCGCCACCGTCAGCAGTTCAAACGGGACGCTCAGCTCGCACAGTGGCAACAGAGCTTGCCGCGCCCGCTCCTGCGCCTTGGGCACAGCGCCTCGGGCCAGCGCCTCGGCAACCACACCGTCACTGCCCTTGAGCCCCACTGCACCGCCAATCCCGGCGACCGGATTAATAATGAACCCTAATCGAAACATGCCAGCCTCCCTTGCGATGGCCACCATTTTTATCTTTTCCCCCCTCTGGGACAAGCAGTGGCGCCCCTGCTAGAATGCGCTGCTTCAATTTTCCAACCAATTTTCAACCAAGGTTCAATCATGCTGGAATGGGTTCTTGATCCCTCTGCCTGGGTCGCACTCGCCACCCTTACCCTGCTCGAGATCGTGCTGGGCATCGACAACATCATCTTTATCTCCATCCTGGTAGGTCGCCTGCCGGAGGCGCAGCGTCAAAAAGCGCGCATTCTGGGTCTGGGGCTCGCCATGGGCACCCGGATCCTGCTGCTGCTCTCGCTGGCCTGGGTGATGCGCCTCACCGATCCGCTCTTCACCGTGCTGGGTGAAGCCATCTCCGGCCGCGACCTGATCCTGCTGCTGGGGGGCCTGTTCCTCATCGGCAAGAGTGCTCACGAGATCCACGTCACCCTGGAAGGGGCGGCCGAGCCGGAGAGCGTCAGCAAAGCGGCTTCGGGCTTTATCAGCACCCTGATCCAGATCGCCATCCTCGATATCGTGTTCAGCCTCGACTCGGTGATCACCGCAGTCGGCATGGCCGATCACGTGCCGGTGATGGTGCTGGCGATCATGATTGCCGTCTTCATCATGATGTTTGCCGCCAAATCCATCGGTGATTTCGTCGACAGCCACCCCACCATCAAGATGCTGGCCCTCTCCTTCCTCACCCTGGTGGGCTTCGCCCTGATGGCCGAGGGGATGGACCTGCATATTCCGAAGGGCTACATCTACTTCGCCATGGCCTTCTCGCTGGTAGTGGAGATGATCAACATCCGCCTGCGCAGCCATCACGACAATAACGGGCAAAATAGCGCGCAGTAACCCTGCCCCCACATGCCCCCGCGACCCCAGCTGTCGCGATCAAAAAGAGCGCCGGTCGGGCGCTCTTTTTTTATGGGTAACGAAACGATGAAAGGGTTATTGATCGCTGATGACGATGGCAACCCGGCGGTTGGCGGCCCGGCCCTCTCTGGTCTTGTTATCCGCCAGCGGCATGGTCTCGCCACGGCCATGGATCTCCAGATTGGCTGGCTTCATGCCGACCGAGACCAGCACATCGGCCACCGACTGGGCCCGCTTCAGGGAGAGCTGCTGGTTGTAGCTGCTCTCGCCGGTATTATCGGTGTGCCCATCCACCCGCGCCTTGTCCAACCCTACGCCAAGCAGTGTTTTACCCAGTTTTTCAACGGATTGACGAGTCTGGGGATTGAGCGCCCCCACGTTGTTGGCAAACAGCACCCGGTTGGCCAGATCCAGCGTCCACCCCTCATCGGTCAGATAAAAGCCCTGCTCCTTGAGCACGGCGATTTGCTCCGGGGTCAACCCTTTGGGCGCGCTCTGGCAACCGGCCAGCAGCGACAACATCAACCCCAGCAGGGTCACTTTCAACAGGTGGGTGATCTTCATGGTTTGCTCCTTGTTTATGTTGTTATTCTTGCCAGTCAGGCGATGGTTTGCTGTTCGCTGTGGCGCGCCCGTTTCGCCAGATACATGGCCGCATCGGCCTGATCACACAGCACGCTGGCACTCATGCCCGCCTGATAGACGGCAAAGCCGACACTCACCTCTGCCACCAGCTGACGACCATCACGCAGCGCCACCGGTTCGCTCATCGCCTGCTGGATGCGGCCAATCACCTCTTCCACCTCATGCTGTCGCTGGAGTGGGCCAACCAGCACAGCAAACTCGTCACCACCGAGGCGAAAAACCAGATCATCCGGACGCAGCTGATGTTGTACCCGTCTTGAGAGCGCGATCAGCACATCGTCACCGGCGTTGTGCCCCAGCGTGTCATTAATTTGCTTGAAGCGATCGCAGTCGAGATAGAGCAGCGCAAACCCCTCTTGCTCGCCGAGGGAGATGGCCTGCGCGAGCCGCGCTTCAAACAGAGCGCGATTGGGCAGTCCGGTGAGGGCATCGTGGGTCGCCTGATGGAGCAGGCTGGCATTTTCGCGGGCCTGCTGGGCCTGCCAGGCTTGCAGCTCGTCCAGCAGGGAGTTGAAGTCATCCCCCAGCTCGTTAATCTCGACGATATCGGCCGGTGGCGCCCGCATCCCCAGGGTGCGCTGTCGGCGTACCGAGTGGGCGACAAGTGCCAGTTTGCGCAGCGGTGCGGTGATGGAGACCTGCATCCGGTCAGCCACATAGAGTGCCACCATGGCGCTCAGCATCAGGCAAACTACCATCACCAGCAGCGCCGAGAGCAAAAACAGCAACAGATATTCACCGTGGCCGCGCAGCTCGATGGTGGCGATCTGCTCACCACCCCGCAGCATGGGGAGTTTGACAGGCCCCGGCATCAGCAGTTGGGCCAGATAGTCTTCGAGCGTCACCAGCGGGTTGCTTCTGGGGCGCTCCCAACTGGCGAGCAGCTGGCCATTTGTCAGCACGATAGTGGCTTCAGCCACCTCTTCCTTGGCAACGATGCCACTGAGCGCCTCGCTCGCCGCCTCCTCATCGTGGAACACCACCGCCGCCTCGGCGCTGTAGCTGATGGCGCGGGCTACCAGCTCCAGATTGTGGTCGGCGTAAAAACGCACTACCAGCAGGGCCACCAGAGTAAAAAAGAGTCCTGCCACGCTGACGGCTGTAATGGCGGCCACCAGATGGGTTCGCCCCAGGCTCTGACGCAGGGTCAGACGGCGGGGAGCCGCGCTCACCTGTCGTCTCATGGAACCCCCTTGTCGGCATGGGCCAGCTTGAGCACGGCGGGATGCACCCGCACGCCGCTCAGGGCCAGAGCATCGAGGTTCACTTTAAACCGCACCCGCACGCTGTCCGGCGAGGTCTGCAGGCAGAACACCGAGCTGGTGGAGCAGTCGTGGTTGTATTCGCTGATGCTGAGCACTGGGTGTCCCTGCAGGCGGGCAAACAGCGCAATCCGGGTCGGCTCGTCGAGCACCCCCAGATAGAGCACATCGCAGTGATCGCTGATGGCCGGATCGCTCGCCTCGTAACGATGGACCTGCACGGTACGCCCATTGGCCTGACGATCGATGGTAAAGAGAGCGCCGGCATATTCGGTCGGCGCCGCCACACACATGCGCAGCACCGCAGGCTCGGTGGGCCAGCGGGTATAACTCATGATATCGAGCACCAGCTCCCTGACCGCCGTCGCCCGGCTCTCTGCGGCCGTTTCCGCCAGCGCGCGGGGCAACAGCAGGCCAAACGCAACCAACAGGAGCGCCAGACGGGCAGTTAAACGGGGGGAAAAGAGTAACAGCATGATCGGGAGGTAGTCGCCTTGACAATACCGCTGCTATGGCATTGCGGTTCGGGTACATGAACCCAGATAGTAAGTTGGCTGACACTGGCCTGACAAGTCTCACCCCGCCATCAACTACCGAGTTCGTGTAAAGAAAACGGAGAGCCCGTCTGGTAACGGGCTCTCTGGTAGCAGGCAACAAGACGGAAATCACTTCTTGCTGATGCCGTATTCTCGCAGCTTGTTGGCGATGGCGGTATGCGACACGCCCAGGCGTTTGGCCAGCTGGCGCGTCGACGGGAAGGCGGGATAGAGCCGGGCCAGCAGCTGGCTCTCGAAGCGCTTCACCGCATCGTCGAGATTCCCCTCAAACCACTCGTCGATCAGCGGCATGGTATCGGCCGCCACCGGCAGGTCGATCTGCTCGGGCCCCAGTTCATCCCCTTCCAGCAGGGTCATGGCACGGTAGAGACAGTTGCGCAGCTGACGCACGTTGCCCGGCCAGCGGTAGGCGGTCAGGTAGTCGGCCATGTTGCGGGTAAAGCGCGGACGGGGTCGCTGCAACTCGCTGGCAAAGCGGGAGACAAACTGCTGGGCCAGCACCATGATGTCTGCCTTGCGCTCGCGCAGGGGGGGCAGCGCCAGACTGAGCACGTTGAGGCGATAGTAGAGATCCTCGCGGAAGGTTCCTTCGTGCACCAGATCCAGCAACTGCTTCTGAGTGGTGCAGATGAAACGCACGTTGACCTTCACCTCCTGCTCGTCACCAACCCGGCGGAACACCCCATCCTGCAACACCCGCAGGAACTTGGTCTGCAGATGGGGAGACATGTCGCCGATCTCGTCCAGCATCAGGGTGCCGCCGCTCGCCAGCTCCAGCACGCCGCGCTTGCCCTCGGTGTTGTTGCCAAAGGCACCGGGGGCATAACCAAACAGCTCGCTCTCGGCCACGTTATCGGGCATGGCGGCGCAGTTGAGGGCCATAAAGGGGTGGCTGGAGCGCAGGCTGGCCCCGTGACAGGCACGGGCCAGCAGCTCCTTGCCGGTACCGGTCTCACCGACAATCAGCAGCGGCGCGTCCTGCATCGCCAGTTTGCGCGCTTGCGACAGCACCTCTTTCATCTTGGGGCTCTCGGCCTGCAGATGCTCGAAGCCCCCCACTTCCACCGCATGAAGCGCGCTGAAGTGCAGGCCGACCCGGCGGGCAGATTTGAGCACCACCACGGCCCCGGCCAGCGCCTGCTTGCCGCGGGCTTCTGCCACGAACAGCGGCATCAGATCTGCCAGATACTCTTCGCCATTGAAACTGAGCTTGCAGGTCTGCGGCTTGATCTCGCTCGCCTCCAGCCAGCGGGTGAAGGAGAACCCCTTGACCAGCGAACCGAGCGCCACGCCGCGCACCTCCTCCACCGGCAAGCCGAGGGTGGTGAGGGCAGACTGGTTGGCCTGGGTCACCTTGCCCTTGCTATCGAGAGAGAAAACCAGATCCGGCAGCGCCTTGAGCAGCGCCTCGATTTCGTGGTGCTCTCGCTCGGAAGGCATGTAGGGGATGGTCTTGACGTCGTAGACGCCGGGAATGCGGCGGATCTCCGGCATCAAATGCTGAAAATCACTGAACTCCAGCTCGGGAAAGTTGAGATAGATGATGCCTGAGGTATCGATTTCGATGCCGCGCAGATCGATATTGTGCTCCACCAGGCGGTCGAGCAGTTCCCGGGTCAGGCCCAGGCGGTCTTCACAGCTGACTTCAAGACGCATTCGGGACACACTTCCTAGCTAACTCTATGAATGAGCGGATAATACAGTCTCGATCCCCCCAGTGCGAGCGCCAGCCCATAAAAATGCGGGCCCGCCCCGCTTTCGCAGGCAGGCCCGGGTCAACCGATGACGCTGCTGTGGGGTGCGATTACCGGAGCAACTGATCGGTGCGCGCCGCCATGATGAAGTCGTTGCGATGCAAACCGCCGATCTTATGCATCCACCAGCTGACGATCACCATATCGCTCACTCGATGAGTGGTGGCGTTCACTTCAGCAGCTCATCCGTGCGTGCAGCCATGATGAAGTCGTTGCGGTGTAATCCGCCGATCTTGTGGGTCCACCAGCTGACGGTTACCTTCCCCCACTCGGTCAGGATGGCCGGATGATGGAACTCCGCCTCCGCCAGCTCCCCCAGGCGGTTGGTAAAAACCAGCGCCTCCTTGAAGTTGCGAAACGTAAATTCCCGCCGCAGTTGCAGCGCCCCCTCCTCCACCAGCGGCTGCCAGTCGGGAATAAGCTGCATCAGCTCGCGCAGCTCCTCATCGCTCACCTTGGGGGCATCGGCGCGGCACGCTTCACACTGCTGGCTGGCCAGTTCGGACATAAGTTACTCCTGCTTGAATTAATGAAAAATTAATGAAAATGAAATAGGGTTGTTTGCTTTTGGTCAGCTTGCCTGTTTGCCAGCGGGAACCTCAAAGCGCGGCGGATAGAGGCCAAGCCGACTGGCCTCGGCCAGAGCAGCCATGATCTCCTCCCCGGTCAGCTGGTAGAGATGATCGAGACTCGGCAGCACAAAATAGGTGGGCTGCATGATGTCGATGCGATAGGGGGTGCGCAGCACAGTCAGTAGATCGAAGGGTTGCAGCAGCGGCTTGCCGGAAAGGGCATAGGCGGTCTCGCCAATGGAGGAGAGAATGCCGCCACCGTAGATACGCAGCCCGTCCGGCGTCGCCAAGAGGCCAAACTCCACGGTGAACCAGTAGAGCCGCGCCAGAAAAACTCGCTGCTCCTTGCTCGCCTGCTGCCCCAACTGACCGTAGAGGTGGGTGAAGTGGGCAAAGGCCGGATTAGTCAGCATGGCGCAGTGGCCGAAGATCTCGTGAAAGATATCCGGCTCTTGCAGGTAGTCGAGCTCGTCCCGGCGCCGGATAAAGGTCGCCACCGGAAACTGGCGATTGGCCAGCAGGGCAAAGAAGCGATCGAACGAGATAAGCGCAGGCACCGCCGCCACCGACCAGCCGGTAGCAGGCTGCAAGACGGCGTTGATCTCGGCCAGCTGGGGGATGCGATCACGGGGCAGCCCCAGTCTGTCGAGACCGGCCAGATACTCGTTACACCCCTTGCCAGCAAGAGCGGCGAACTGACGTTCGATCAGGATCTGCCAGGTGCCGTGCTCTTCGTTGCTGTAGTGGATCACCCCGTCAGCATCCGGCTGGTGGGCGGTGTAAAAGGTTGCCATAGCGGTTCCATCCTCTGGCGCCATATCAAGGCGCCTTGCCGTTTCATCACGGTTTCACTGTAACGAAATGGCAACAAAAAAAGCAGCCGACCCATGAGTCGGCTGCCTGAAAGAGTTGTAAATAAATTGTGACAACCCGCTAGCCAATCCCCACTACAACTTGACCATGATATGGCGCGGCACAGTGTAATCCTCCAGCGCATAGAGGGAGAGATCCTTGCCGTAGCCCGACATCTTCATGCCGCCATGAGGCATCTCGGAGGTGAGCATGAAGTGGGTGTTGATCCAGGTGCAGCCATATTGCAAGTGGCTGGCCACCTTGCTGGCGAGGCTCAAATCCTTGGTCCAGACCGACGAGGCGAGGCCATAGTCCGAGTCGTTGGCCCACTGCACCACCTGCTCGGCATCGTTGAAACGGGTCACCGACACCACGGGGCCAAACACCTCGCGGCGCACGATCTCATCCTCCTGCCGGGCCCCGACAATCAGAGTCGGCTCGAAGAAGAAGCCGTTGCCGGGACGGATCTTGCCCCCCGCCGTCACCTCCACATGACCGCTGCTCTGGGCCCGCTCGACAAAGCTGGCGACCCGGTTGCGCTGTCTGTCCGAGATAAGCGGCCCCATCTCCACACCCTCCTCGTACTGACTTCCCACCTTGATGGAGGCCACCGCATCGGTCATGGCGGCGACAAACTTGTCGTAGATCTTGCCCTGGGCATAGATACGGCAGGCGGCGGTGCAATCTTGCCCTGCATTGTAGAAGCCGAAGGTGCGAATGCCCGCTACCACCGCCTCCAGATCAGCATCGTCGAAGATGATCACCGGTGCCTTGCCCCCCAGCTCAAGGTGGGTGCGCTTCATGGTGCGGGCGGCGCTTTGCAGGATCTTCTGGCCGGTGGCGATATCGCCGGTGAGCGACACCATCCGTACCAGCGGGTGCTCCACCAGCGGTGCCCCCACGCTTTCCCCCCGCCCGCAGATGACGTTGATAACGCCGCGGGGGAAGATCTCGCTGGCCAGTTCGGCAAGACGCAAGGCGGTGAGCGGGGTCTGCTCGGAGGGTTTGAGCACCACCGTATTGCCCGCCGCCAGCACCGGCGCCATCTTCCAGGCCGCCATCATCAGCGGGTAGTTCCAGGGGGCGATACTGCCCACAACACCTATGGGATCGCGGCGGATCATGCTGGTGTGCCCCTCGAGATACTCCCCCGCCAGCGGCCCTTGCAGGCAACGGGCCGCCCCGGCAAAGAAGCGGAAGCAGTCCACCACCGCGGGCAGCTCGTCATTGAGCACCGCCAGATAAGGTTTGCCGCAGTTGAGGGATTCCAGCGCTGCAAACTCCTCGGCGTGGCGCTCGACGAGATCCGCCAGACGCAGCAGCAGGTTGCTGCGGCTTGCCGGGGTGGTGCGGCTCCACTGGGCGAAGGCGCGCTGGGCACCGTTCACCGCCCGGTTCACCTGTTCGAACGAGGCTTCGGGCACGGCGGCGATCTGTTCGCCGTTGGCCGGGTTGAGAATGGGTTCAGCCTGCCCCTCGCCGGTCACAAACTGGCCATCAATCAAGAGTTGGGTAGAGAGTTTCATGGTTGCATCCTTGCGCACGCGTTGAGTCATCATTTGCCACTGCCAGCGACATCGTGGGTGTCGCGAGTAAGGTAGTAGGCAAGCAAAATGGGGATAGTGGTGAAGGCCACTATGATGAGGGCCACCACGTTGGTGACCGGCCTATCTCGGGGGCGGATCAGCTCCTGATACATCCAGATGGGCAGGGTGGTCTGCTGGCCCGCCGTAAAGGTGGTGACGATCACTTCGTCAAAACTCAGGGCAAAGGCCAGCATGCCCCCCGCCAGCAGCGCAGTGGCCAGATTGGGCAGGATCACGTAGCGCAGGGTCTGGAAGCCGTCGGCCCCGAGATCCATCGACGCCTCGATGAGGCTCTGGTTGGTGCGGCGAAAACGGGCCAGCGCATTGTTGTAGACCACCACCACACAGAAGGTGGCGTGGCCGATAACGATGGTCCAGAAGCTGAACGGGATCTCCATCAAGCCGTAGGCCGAGCGCAGCGCGATACCGGAGACAATACCGGGCAGCGCGATGGGCAGCACCAGCAAGAGCGACACCACCTCCTGACCGAAGAAGCGGCTGCGGGCAATGGCCCCTGCCGCCAAGGTGCCGAGGATCATGGCTGCCAGCGTCGCCAGCCCCGCGACCTCCAGCGACAGCTGGATGGCACGCCACACATCGGGACGATTGAGGGTCACCTCGAACCACTTGAGGGTGAGCCCGGGGGGCGGAAACTGGTAACTCTTGCTCTCGCTGGTGAAGGCGTAGAGGAAGATAAACAGAATGGGAAAGTGCAGGAACAAGAGTCCACCGATGGCGGCGTACTTGAGCAGGCCCGAAGGGCGCTCTCCCTGACGGCTCACTGAGCTAGCTGACATGACGGCCTCCTTGCTGCCGGTTCAAAGCGATAGGGTCAAAGCGCATCAAAGGCTCCTAACCGTTTCGCAATCGCCAGATAGATGGCGATGATAAGGATCGGCACCAGCGAGAAGGCGGCGGCAAAGGGCAAGTTGCCCGCCGTACCCTGCTGCATGTAGACCACCTGACCGATATACATGGTCGAGTTGCCGATGATGCCGGGGATGATGTAATCACCTAGGGTCAGCGAGAAGGTGAAAATGGAGCCCGCCACCACACCGGGCAACGCCAGCGGCAGGATCAGGTTGCGAAAGGTCTGGGCGGGTGTCGCCCCCAGATCGCTGCTCGCCTCCAGCAAAGAGCGCGGGATCCGCTCCACCGCCGCCTGGATGGGCAGGATCATGAAGGGCAGCCAGACATAGACAAACACGATAAAGGTGCCGAGCCGCGAGAAGGAGAGCGACGGGCCACCTATCACCGGCAAGGAGAGGATGGCATCGAGCAGCCACTCCAGCCCCATGCTGTCTGCCAGCCAGCTCACTACCCCCTCCTTGGCCAAGATCAGCTTCCAGGCGTAGACCCGCACCAGATAGCTGGACCAGAGCGGCAGCATGATGCCGACGTAGAATAGGGCCCGGGTCTTGCCGCTGGTGTAGCGCGCCATGTAGTAGGCGATCGGAAAACCGAGCAGGGCGCAGGCCAGGGTTACCAGCAACGACATGCCGACGGTGCGGCCGATCACATCCAGATTCTCCGGCCGCAGCAGGGCGACGAAGTTTTGCAGCCCCAGCTCGTGGCGCACCTGACCGCTGAACTCGTCCAGCCCGAACAGAGAGTTGGAGAGCAGCATCAGCAAGGAGCCGACATAGATGATGCCGAGCCACAGCAGCGGCGGCCCCAGCAGGATCGCCAGCAGCAGGCCGGGCCGACCATAGAGCAGGGTCGAGAGGCGCCGCAGCGGCCTGAAACGGGCAGGTTCGGGCTGATGGTTCATGGCAAGACTCGCACTGTGAGGGGCACTCATGGCTGCGCCCCCTGATGGGCGCAGCTCAGGCGATGGATAGCCTGCTCCGGCCAGCTGAGGCTGACCCTGCTGCCACGGGCCAGACGGGCCTGCCCCTCATTGGGGTGGTTGACGATGATCTCGAGCTGCTCCCCGAGATCAACCCGATAACGGACGAAGGGACCCAGATACTCCACCTCGCGGATCTCCCCCGACCAGCCCGGCGCGCCCGCCTCAGCGAGCCGGATCCGCTCCGGGCGCACCATCATCTGGCTGCCGTCGCCGCACAGCCGTCTGGCCTGCTCCCCTTCGAACAGATTGACGGTGCCAACGAAGCGGGCCACAAACGGCGTCGCCGGAGCATCGTAGATGGTATCTGGCGCAGCGATCTGCTCGATCTTGCCCTGGCTGAAGATGCAGATCCGGTCGCTCATGGAGAGCGCCTCCTGCTGATCGTGGGTGACGAAGATAAAGGTGATGCCCAGCTGGCGTTGCAACGCCTTGAGCTCAAGCTGCATCTGCTCGCGCAGTTTAAGATCGAGGGCCCCCAGCGGCTCATCCAGCAGCAGGATGCGTGGCTGGTTGATGAGGGCTCTGGCGATGGCGATGCGCTGGCGCTGGCCGCCGGAGAGCTGGCTCGGGCGGCGCTTGCCGACCCCGGGCAGTCGCACCAGCTCCAGCATCTCGTCCACCTTGCGGTAACGCTGTGCCTTGGCGACCCCCTTGAGCATCAGGCCATAGCCGATGTTGTCGCGCACATCCATGTTGGGAAACAGGGCATAGTCCTGAAACACGGTATTGAGGTTGCGATCGTAGGGGGGCACGGTGGAGCAGGGCTCGCCGAACAGGCGGATCTCCCCGTCGCTCGGGTACTCGAAGCCCGCGATCATCCGCAGGCAAGTGGTCTTGCCGGAACCGCTCGGCCCCAGCAGGGTAAAGAATTCCCCGGAGGGGATCTGGAAAGAGATGTCGTCGACCGCCTTCACCTCGCCATAGTGGCGACTGACCCGGTCAAATTGTACGGCGTTCATGGGGCGTCCTTGTCTGTGCTGGGATGGGCCGGACTCCTGTCCGGCCCGCTTGATTATCCGCTCTCGGCAGTCGTGCAGAGGAGGCGCAGCGCCCCTGCCGTTGGCAAGGTGGCAGCGGTTCAGACCACCTTGCTCACCCCCGCCTTAGCGGCCGCCCAGAATGGCGATATAGTCGGAAACCCAGCGGTAATAGGGCACGCAAGTTCCCTGGCTCTTGCACTGGGAGACCGGAGTGCGCCAGAAGCGAACCCGATCGAAGTTGTCGATACCGTTGGTTTTGCACCCGGTCGGGCCCAGCAGGGCATTGCCCTCACAGGCGGCGGGCACCACCGGCACGGAGCCGAACCAGGAGGCGAGATCCCCTTGCAGCTTGTTGCTCAGGGAGTGCTCCAGCCACTTGTAGGCACAGGTGAGGTTCTTCGCCTCGCTGTGTACCATGCTGGTGTCGGCCCAGCCGGTGACGCCCTCCTTGGGCACCGTCGTGGCGATGGGCTGCTTGTCGGCGATCAGGGTATTGGCCTGGAACGGCCAGGAGCCGGAGGCCACCACCCCCTCGTTCTTGAAGTCGTCGATCTGGACGAAGGCGTCGTGCCAGTAGCGTCCCACCAGCTGACGCTGCTGGCGCAAGAGGTCGAGGGCGGCCTTGTACTGATCCTCGTTCAGCTCGTAAGGATCCTTGATGCCCAGGGCAGGCTGATGGGTCATCAGATAGAGGGCGGCATCGGCGATGTGGATCGGGCCGTCAAAGGCCTGCACCCGCCCCTTGTTGGACTTGCCATCCGCCAGGGTCTGTTCCTCGAATACCACGTTCCAGGAGTCCGGTGCCTTGGGAAATACCTTGGTGTTGTACATCAGGATATTGCCGCCCCACTGGTAGGGCACGCCGTAGTGCTTGCCATCCACAGTGTGCCAGGGGGCATTTTGCAGCCGGGGATCAATCTTGCTGTAGCTCGGGATGAGCGCCAGATTGAGCGCCTGCACCTTGCCACCGGCAATCAGACGCAGACTGGCATCGCCGGAGGCGGTCACCAGATCGAAGCCCCCCTCGTTCATCAACGCCACCATCTCGTCCGAGGTGGCCGCCGTCTTGACGCTCACCTTGCAACCGGTCTCTTTCTCGAATCCGGTCACCCAGTCGTAGTTCTTGTCGGTCTCGCCACGCTCAACGTAGCCAGCCCAGGCCACGATATTGAGCTGGCCTTCACCCTTGCCGAGCTCGGTCGGGGCAGCCTGGGTCTGGCCTGCCAGCAGCGCCGGAACAAGAGCCAGCATCAGAGGGGTCAATTTCATCATGCACTCCTTGCATTGTGTTGACTTGCATCAGGTGAAGGAACGCCACCATAGGCGTTAACATCCTGTTAACCAGCAATGAGCTTAGGGGAGTGGCAATACGATGAATATTTCAATTTTTGGTGGCTCAGGTATCAGCTAAATCGATATCGAGTGCAGATGAATCTGATTTTTGGTGGCTACCCCGCAAGATATGGCTAGCGAGGGAGCGCCTGACGGGCCCGCAACCGGCTCTGATCCCGCGCAATATCGATAAATTCCCGCGCCGTCCAATCCAGCCGAGAACCACGGCGCCACACCAGCCCGATATCGATGGCGGGAATGGGCTCCTTGATGGGGCGCGCCTCGACCCGCTCCTGCTCCAGCGACCAGGGGCGATAGGCAAAATCGGGCAACAAGGCGACCCCGAGCTGGCTCGCCACCAGACTGCGCACTGCCTCCACCGACGCGGTGCGCAGCACGATACGGGGGGAGATGCCGTAGCGGCGCAGGCCGCCACCGATGATCTGATCGAGCTGATCGGCGGTCAGCGAGATCATCGGCTCCTCCCCCAGCGCGGTGAGCGAGAGGGTCGACTCGGCGCAGAGCGGGTGGTTGGCGGCCAGCCAGAGCCGCAGCGGCGAACGGGTCAGCAATTCGGTATCAAACGCCTCTTGCCGGATGGTGCGGTTGGTCATCAGGATCCCCACATCCACCTCGCCGTTGACGATCTGGTGCTCCAGAAAAGGCTGTTCATCCTCCTTCACCTCGATCTGTACCGCCGGAAAGGCACGGCGAAAGCGGCCAAGCGCCTCTGAGAGGTAGTAACCCGCCACCAAGGTGGTCACGCCGATGGTGAGTCGCCCCTGATCCTGCTGGGCCACCGCTTTGAGGGAGTGGCTCGCCTCGGTCATGGCGCCGAGAATGCGGCGGGCGTGGAGCAAAAACTGGTGGCCCTGGGTGGTGAGGGTGACGCCGCGCGGATTGCGCTCGAATAGCGGGGCGCCGAGCTCGGTCTCCAGCTCGCGAATGGCGCTGGTGACCGCCGACTGGGAGATATGCAGCTCGGCTGCGGCACGACTCACTGAGAAGCTGTCGGCCACGGCCACAAAATAACGGATCTGGCGAAAGGTAAAGTTCATCGGGCATCCTTGCCGATTGGTACTATTGGTGTGATTGATACGATTGACTGCCAGCTTAACCGTAAACGGGCGCCTCGCCAAAACCGGGCACTGCTGCCAACTCAATGATCTGCCGATTAAAACCATGCCCCTGCGGCTTGGCGAGCACGACAGGGGCATGGGTCATCGCAGCAAGGTGCAGACAGGGCTATCAGGATTTGTTGAGATACCCCGCCAGCTGGCCGATCAGCCGCTTGCGCAGCTCACCGAGTTTGGGCTTCTCGTCCGCACACCAGGGCAGCGGGCGGCACGCCTCTATGGTGCGCAGGCCAAGGCGAGCGGTGAGAAGCCCGGCCCCCACCCCTTGCGCCGCGCGAGCAGAGAGCTTGGCGGCAAACTCGGCGCCCAGCAAGTCCATCCCCACCTCGGTCACCAGCTCGGTGGCACCGGCGTAGAGCATGTTGCGAAACACCTGACGGATGAGGCGTATGCGGCTCCAGTAGCCGAGCTCGATGGCATAGACATCGGCGATATCCTCGATCATCCGCAGGTTGCGCCACAGCATCAGCATCATGTCGACGGTGGCGAGCGGGCTCAGCGCCACCAGCACGGCGGCCTCCCCCGACCACTTGGCTACCCGCGCCTGCGCCAGCTTGTCGCGCTCGCCGAGTACCAGCTGGCTGTAGAGGGTCAGCACCTCCCGATCGCTGTGGCTCTCATCGAGCTGGGCCAGCCAGGTTTGATACCCCTCGCGCCCCTTGTCGCCACTTTTGACCGCCAACCCTTCGCAAAAGGCCTGCCCCTGCCCGACTCCCTGATGAGCAAGCAGATCTTCTGCGCGCGAGCGTACATCCTGACGCCGCTTGAGGGTGCGCAGCCGCAGCCACTCGCGCCCCACCACGCTGGCGGTCCCCGCAGCCACCAGCGCCGAGGCCGCCAGCCAGGCGCTGCCCCAGAGCGGGGTGGTGAGGAATTGATCGTAAAGAAAGGCGCCATACTGGCCCAACGAGAGCAGACCGACCGCCCCCAGCCCCCACGCCAGTAGCCGATGGCGGCGGCGCGGTTTGATGACGAGGGCGCTCTCCACCTCGGTGAACTCGTCCAGCTCGTCGAGGCGCTCGAAACTCGCCTCCTCCAGCCGCTGGGCTGGTGCGGGCGGTCGCTCGTCACTGGCCACCGTCAAGGCTGGCTCAAGGATCACCTTGCCCTGCAGCGGTGGCCGCTCTTTTATCTGATCGTTCATCGCATTGTTCTCCTGTGCGCAGCCTTCGGCTCAGGTGCCAAGACCGCACACCGTTATTCGAGGTGATCCCCGAGCAGAAACTCCAGCGCTGCATCGAGCCGGATATGGGGCAGCGCCTGATGGGGGCTCATGGGCATGGGGCGAAACGCCTGAAAATCAAAACCCTGACTGTTCCACCACTGTGCGGGGGGAATATGGGGCGGCACCTCCCCAGGGAACAGCAGCAGCGGCTCACCGCTCAGGCTAGAGCCACGGATGGCGGGGAACTCGCGGCCATTGGCCACCCCCTTGCCAACTTCGGTCGCCTTGATGGCGGCGAGCGCCAGACACTCGGTGGTGATCCCCTCAAAACGGGCCTGCCCGCGGCCACTGCGCACCAGATGCTGGAGCAGGGAGACCATGGGCGCATGCTGTTCGGGGGTGACGTGATCGGCCTTGCTCGCCACAAACAGCAGCTTGTCGATACGGGGCGAGAAGAGTCGCCGCCACCAGTTGCTCTTGCCGTAGGCAAAGCTCTCCATGATGCGGGCGATGGCCTGCTGCATGTCGCCAAAGCTGGCCGCCCCGGCGTTGAGGGGCTGCAGGCAATCCACCAGCACGATCTGGCGATCAAAGCCGGCAAAGTGCTGCTCATAAAAACCCTGCACCAGATGCTGTTTGTACTGCTCGAAGCGCTGCTTGAGAGTGGCGTAAAGAGTGCCATCGGCGGGCTCTCTGTCAGGCATCTCCCACACCCAGGGGACAAACTGCAGCATGGGGGCACCGGCATACTCCCCCGGCAAGACGAAACGGCCGGGTTGAATAAGGTGCAATCCCAGCTCCTGTTTGCAGGCATGCAGATAGGCGGTGTAGCGCTCGGCAAGCTCAGCCACCGGCCGCTCTTCGAAGCGCTGATTGACCTGCCACCCGGGTGTCAGCCAGCTGGCGGCAAGTGCCTGCAGCTCTGGGCGACGAAGCTGCTCGCGCACCTGTTCGCTCCACTGCTCGTAGCTCATCTCAAGGAGCGGCAAGTCGAGCAGCCACTCCCCGGGGTAGTCCACCAGATCCACGTAGAGGGTGGAGATCTCCCCCAGATGCTTGCGCAGAGGGTGACGGGTACGATAGCGGATTTCGAGGCGCACTTCAGCCACGCCGCGGGTGGGCTCGGGCCAGGCAGGTGGATCGCCAAACAGGGAGTCGAGGCCACGCTCGTAGGCAAAGGTGGGGATGTGGGCATTGAGCTGCGGCACCCGGCGGGCGCCGAGGATGCGCCCTTGACGCAGGGCATCCCACAACGGCAAACGGCCATCGATGGCCGCGTGTTCCAGCTGGTTGACCAGCGCCGTGATAAAGGCGGTTTTGCCGCTGCGAGAGAGGCCGGTCACCGCCAGCCGGATATGGCGATCCCGCACCCGGTTCACCACGTCGTTCGCCTTGCTCTGCAGGCGAGTCAACTTCTGTTCCAGTTTATTGAGTATCAAGGCTTGACCCGTTCTCCCTTGGTGGTTGCATCTGGATAGCTGGTGTCGATGGTGGCGCATCACGGGAGGCGCCACCATCGACATTGAGTGCTTTGGCAAGCACTACAGCTTGCGAAATTCCCGCTGCAGGGTGAACTCCCTGGAGGTCACCAGCTTCTCGATCCGCTGAACTCTGGGCTCCAGCGCGTCAAGTTCCTGCGCGATACGGCCCAGCGCCTGATGAGGGGTGATCCCCGCCTGCCAGCTGCGCGCTTTCATCCGCACCTCGGCAAAGTCGGCATCCTCTTGCGAATAGAGGGTGACCGGCTTTTTGTCGAGCAAGAACCAGGCAGCGATATAGGCGGTGAAGGTAATGAAACCGGCGAAGATAAGGCCACTGATGGCGAGCAGCCGCACGATCCAGGTCTCCACCCCGAAATACTCAGCCAAACCGGCACAGATCCCGGCTATCTTGCCACGCTGGGGATCACGATAGAGGTTACGCCCTTCACGACTGACACTGCTCATACCTTGTTCCTCCAACCGGGTACTTCCGCATCCAGAATCGACTCCAGCGCGCCCACTCGCTCCTGCATCTTCTCGGTGCGAGCCAGCAGCCCTTGCAGCTGTTCCCGCTCGCTATCGGCAAGACCGGCGCCAATCCGCCCCTTGGCACGATAGTGCAGCACCAGCCAGATGGGGGCTACCACCACCATGAAGACCACCATGGGAACCATCAATACGCCCAGCAGATCTTCCATCTGTTACTCCCCCTGTTTGCCTTCGCTTTTGCTGTCGCCCTGGCCCAGCTTCTGGCGCATGGCTTCCAACTCGCGGCTTATCTGATCGTCCACTTCCAGCTCGGCAAACTGCTGCGCCAGCGCCTTGTCGGACTGACCCAGATCGGCGCGCGCTTCCATTTCGTCGATGCGACGCTCCATCCGCTCGAACTTGCTCACCACCGCCTGGCTCTCGCCACGGGCTACCTGGCTCTGCACATTGAGACGGCTGCTGGCCGCTTCGGTGCGAATGGCCATCGCCTTTTGACGGGCGCGGGCATCTTCCAGCTTGGCTTCGAGCTGGCGGATCTCTTCACCCAGCTTCTCGATGCCGCTGTCGACCGCCTGCTGCTCGCGGTAGAGGGTCTCTGACAACTCGGTCTGTTTCTTCTTCTCGATAAGGGCAGCGCGGGCCAGATCTTCACGTCCCTTGGTCAGGGCCAGCTCGGCCTTGGCTTGCCACTCGTCGACCCGCTCCTGATGACGGGCGACCTGACGGCCAATCTCTTTCTGGCTGGCGAGGAAGCGGGCCAGATTGGAACGTTCCTTGACCAGCTCGTCCTCCATCTCCTGGATGATCAGGCGCACCATCTTCTGGGGATCTTCTGCCTTGTCGAGCAGGGCCGTCAGGTTGGAATTGATGATGTCGGCCAGACGGGAAAAAATACTCATGATTGCACTCCTGTTATTGGCATGGCGTTGTTTCTCCATTGACAATGGCAACTTGTGTGCCAATCTGGAACAAAATTTAACTTGTTGATTTATATGGGGCAGAATAGCCGGATTGCAAGATGCCTCGCGCAAGTGATGATTAAAATCACCAACTTTTGGTAAGATTGACCAGCTTTTACAACTGACAGGGATCACTATGACCACGGCCACGGAAAGCCTGCTGGGGGAATCCAACGCATTTCTCGAGATCATTGAGCAGGCCTCACGGCTCGCCCCGCTGCGCAAACCCGTGCTGATCATCGGTGAGCGGGGGACGGGCAAGGAGCTGATCGCCCACCGCCTACATTATCTCTCGGCGCGCTGGGATCAAAGCTTTGTCACCATCAACTGCGCCACCCTGAGCGAGAGCCTGCTGGAAACCGAGCTGTTCGGTCACGAGGCGGGATCGTTTACCGGCGCAGCCAAGCGCCATCAGGGCCGCTTCGAGCGGGCCGATGGCGGCACCCTGTTCCTTGACGAGCTGGCCACCACCAGCGCCCGGGTGCAGGAGAAGTTGCTGCGGGTCATCGAGTATGGCGAGTTCGAGCGGGTGGGCGGGGCCAAGCCCCTCAAGGTGGATGTGCGGCTGGTCTGCGCCACCAACGAGGATCTCCCTGCGCTGGCCGACAAGGGGCAGTTTCGCCACGATCTGCTCGACCGACTCGCGTTTGATGTAATCACCCTCCCCCCCTTGCGGGAGCGGCGGGAAGATATCCTGATGCTGGCGGAACACTTCGCCCACAGCATGACGCGGGAGCTGGGCTATCCGCTGTTTGCCGGTTTCTCGCGTAAGGCAACCCAGCTGCTGCTGGATTACCACTGGCCGGGCAACGTACGGGAGCTGAAGAACGTGGTGGAGCGCAGTATCTATCGTCAGGGCAATCCCCAGTTGCCGCTCTCGACCCTGGTGCTCAACCCGTTTGATTCCCCCTGGCGACCACAGGTCACGCAACCTGCGCAAGAGGCCCGAAGCGAGGTACAATCTGCATCCCCCCTCGCCTTGCCGCTCGATCTCAAGCAGGCTGTGGCGGAGTACGAGATTAATTTACTCAAGCAAGCGATGCAGCAATCCCAGTATAATCAGCGCAAAGCCGCTCAACTGCTGGCCTTAAGCTATCACCAGTTCCGTGGCATGCTACGCAAATATCAGCTGCTGGATGGCGATAACGATGCAGAACAAGAGTGAAGGAGCGCGGTTGATGCCGACTCCAGCAACACGCCAGCCTTCGCGCTGGCACATTTGTATCAAAACGTGCGTACAAAACCCCTATAAGAACATGGTTCAACAATGAGAATGCTCACACCCTTGCTGCTGGGTCTGCTGGTGCTGGTCACCGGCTGCCAGAAGCAACCCGAGGCCTCCAAAACCGGACTCATCTATTGTGCTGAGGGATCCCCCCTCTCCTTCAATCCCCATGTTTCCAACTCCGGGGTGACACTGGATGCCAGTGCCCGTCCGCTCTACGACCGCCTGCTGGAGGTGAACCCCAACACCCTGGCGCTGGAGCCGGCGCTCGCCACCAACTGGCATGTCAGCGAGGATGGCCTCACCTATACCCTGACCCTGCGCAAGGGGGTGACGTTTCACCATACCCCCTGGTTCAAGCCCACCCGCACTTTCAATGCCGATGACGTGGTCTTTACCTATGCCCGCCAGCTTGACGAGCAGCACCCCTATCACAATGTGTCCGGCGGCGATTACCCCTACTTCTACAGCCTGGGGCAAGATCTGCTGATCAAGCGGGTGAGCAAAAAGGGGCCGCAGACGGTAGTGTTCGAGCTGAACCAGCCGAACGCCTCCTTCCTCGCCACTCTGGCCAGCGACTATGCGGTGATCCTCTCCGCCGAATACGCCGAGCAGATGTTGCAGGCGGGCACCCCAGCCCTGCTCGATAGCCGCCCTATCGGCACCGGGCCGTTCAGCTTCAAGGAGTATCGCCACAACGAGTTCATTCGCTATCTGCGCCACCCCGGCTATTGGGGCGGCGATGCCAAGATTGAACAGCTGGTCTACGACATTACCCCCAAATCCGCCAAACGGCTGGCCAAGCTGCTGACCGGCGAGTGCGACGTGATGAGCACCCCTTCCGCCAGCCAGCTCTCGGTGATCAAGCAAAATCCGGCGCTGAGCCTCTCGGTCCAGTCGGGGATGAACGTCGCCTTTTTGGCCCTCAATACCCGCAAGCCGCCATTCAACAACGTCAAGGTGCGGCAGGCCATTGCCAGCGCCATCAATATCGACAACCTGCTGCAAGCGGTCTATTTCGATACCGGCCTGCCCGCCAACAGCCTGCTGCCGACCCTCTCATGGGGGTACAACCCCAGCCTGCCCGAGCGCAAGCCCGACCTGAAACGGGCGCGCCAGCTGCTCAAGGAGGCGGGACTGGAGAAAGGGTTCGAGATGCAGGTACTGGTACAGCCGGACGCCCGCCCCTACAACCCGGATGCGGTCAAGACCGCCCAGCTGATCCGCAGCGATCTGGCCAAGGTCGGGATCAAGCTCAAGATCGTGCAACGGGAGTGGCCGGTGATTGAAGGCCGTCTCACCAAGGGGCAGTACGACAGCCTGCTCTCCGGCTGGATTGCCGACAACGCCGACCCGGACAACTTCTTCCGCCAGTTGCTGAGCTGCTCGGCAGTGGAGCGCGGCAACAACTACAGCCGCTGGTGCAGCCCGGCCTTCGATCAGTTGCTGGATGATGCGGTCACCACGCCCCAGCTCTCGTTCCGGCTGCGCAACTACTACTATGCCCAGACCCTGCTTAACGAACAGCTGCCGCTGATCCCGCTGGCGCACGCCTTGCGTACCCAGGTCAGCCGCAGCGACATCGAGGGGCTGACGCTGATGCCCTTTGGCGGCACCTCCTTCAACCAGGCTCACAGGGAGTAAGCATGCTTCTATACACCTTGCGCCGCATCAACCTGCTGCTTATCACCCTGCTGGCGCTGACCTTTGTCGCCTATCTGCTGGACTATCGGCTGATCGGTCATCAGCTCAGCTTCTGGAGCGGCTATCCCGATTTCCTGCGCCGCATTTTCGCAGGTGACCTGGGGCTCTCCAGCGTCTCCGGGCTGCCGGTGCTGGACGAGATCCGCCACTACTTCCCGGCAACCCTGATCCTCTGTCTGGCGGCGTTCGCCATCTCACTGCTGGTGGGGATCCCTCTAGGAACCCTGGCGGCCCTGTCACAGGGCAAGACGCTGGATCTCTCCATCATGACTGCCGGTCTTATCGGCTATGCGGTGCCGGTGTTCTGGCTGGCGCTGCTGGTGGTGATGCTCTTTTCGCTGGATCTCGGCTGGCTGCCGGCGTCGGGCCAGATCAGCCTGCTCTACGACGTGCCCCCCATTACCGGCATCGCGGTGATCGATGTGCTGCTCAGCAACGAGCCCTGGCGGCAAGCGGCGCTGCACGATGCCCTGCGCCACCTCATTCTCCCGTCACTGGTGCTGGCGGTAGTGCCTACCACCGAAGTGATCCGCCATGTACGCAGCTCGCTCATCGACGTGATGAAGCAGAACTACATCAAGGCGGCAGCGAGCCGGGGCCTTTCCAAGGCGCAGATCGTCTGGCGCCATGGTCTCAAGAACGCCTTGCCGCCGGTACTGCCGCTGCTGGGTCTGCAACTGGGTAGCGTGCTCACCTCCGCCATGATCACCGAGGTGGTGTTCGAGTGGCACGGGATCGGCCGCTGGCTCATCAGCAGCATCGCCCTGCAGGATTACGCCGCCATTCGCGGCGCGACCCTGGTGGTGGCCAGTTTCGTGATCCTGACCAGCGTCAGCACCGAGTTGCTGACCACCCTTATCTATCCGGCACGGCGCAAAGAGTTGTATGCCAAACAAGATTGAACGCGCTCATGGCGTGACCAGGAGCCAGGTATCCTATGCAAGATAAATCGAACATCTATCCCGAGCTCAAGATCCTCTCGCCCCTTGAGCAGACGTGGGCCTCCTACAGCCGCAATCCTCTGGCGATGGCGGGGCTATGGTGCTTTTTGCTGTTGCTGCTCATCACGCTGGTGGGGCCGCTGGTCGTCCCCTACGGCATCGATGAACAGCACACCGACAAGCTGCTGCTCGCCCCCTCCTGGGCGGCAACCGGCAACATCGACTACTTCCTCGGCACCGACGATCTGGGGCGCGACATGCTCTCCCGGCTGGTGGTGGGGGCGCGCCTCACCTTCGGCTATGCGCTGGTCGTGGTGGTGATCGCCATGGTGGTGGGCTCCGCCATCGGTATCCTCGGCGGGATGAGCAAGGGGCTTAAATCGAGCGTGCTGCACCACCTGCTCGATACCCTGCTCTCCATCCCCTCCCTGCTGATGGCCATCATCATGGTCGCCATCATGGGGCCGGGTTTTGGCAATACCCTGATTGCCATTACGCTCGCCTTGATCCCGCCCTTTATCCGGGCCACCTATAACGCAGTGCATGCCGAGATGCAGAAGGAGTACATCACCGCCAGCCGCCTCGATGGCTCGCCCCCCTTCCGGATCATGCGTCTGGCTATTTTGCCCAACATTGTCGAAACCCTGGTGGCTCAGACCACCCGCACCTTGTCGGCGGCCATTCTCGATATCTCGGCAGTCGGTTTTCTTGGCCTCGGCGCCCAGTCTCCCCAACCGGAGTGGGGCACCATGCTGGCCGATTCGAGCGACCTTATCTATCTCGCCCCATGGACCGTCACCCTGCCCGGCATCGCCATCCTGTTCAGCGTGCTGGTGACCAATTTAGTTGGTGAAGGCATTCGCGAAGCACTTAAAGAGGGGAACGACTGATGCCGCTGCTCGACATTCGCAATCTCACCATCGAGATCGACACCCCGCAAGGCAAGGTCAAGGCGGTGGACAAGGTGAGCCTGACCCTGACCGAGGGGGAGATCCGCGGTCTGGTGGGTGAATCCGGCTCCGGCAAGAGTCTGATCGCCAAGGTGATCGTCGGCATCGAGAAGGACAACTGGACGGTACGTGCCGACCGGATGCGCTTCAACGACATGGATCTGCTGACCATGGCTCCCAAGGAGCGCCGTCGCATCATGGGCCGCGAGATCGCCATGATCTTCCAGGACCCCATCAGCTGTCTCGACCCCTCCGAGGAGATCGGCACCCAGTTGGAAGAGGCGATCCCGACCGATTCGTTCGAGGGACAATTCTGGCAGCGCTTCCAGTGGCGCAAGAAGAAGGCCATCGCCCTGCTGCACCGGGTAGGCGTCAAGGATCACCGCAAGGTGATGCGCGCCTATCCCCACGAGCTGTCGGATGGCATGTGCCAGAAGGTGATGATCGCCATGGCCATTGCCAACCAGCCGCGTCTGCTGGTAGCCGACGAGCCCACCAGCGCCATGGAGTCCACCACCCACTCCCAGATCCTGCGACTGCTGGACAAGATGAACAAGCTGGGCAATACCACCATCCTGATCATCAGTAACGATATCGCCGCCATCGCCAACCTGACCGATACCATCAACGTGATGTACTGCGGCCAGATGGTGGAAGTGGGCACACGGGAGCAGATCCTCGAGACCCCGCATCACCCCTATACCGATGCCCTGCTCAAATCGATCCCCGACTTTGACAAGCTGGTGCGCCACAAGTCGCGCCTCGAGACCCTGCCCGGGGTCATCCCGCCACTGCAACACCTGCCCATCGGCTGCCGTCTGGGGCCGCGCTGCCCCTATGCCCAGAAGCAGTGCGTGCAAACTCCGTTGATGAACAAGATCAAGGGCCATCAGTTCAGCTGTCACTTCCCGCTGAACATGGAGGAGCCGAAAAAATGATGACCGTTAATGCCCCCATGAAGGAGCCCCGCTTGTGATCGAGCCGTCCCTGTTGCAGGTCAGAGGCCTTAGCAAAACCTACCAGAACCGTACCGGTCTGTTCCGTCGTCAGGCGGTGGAGGCGATCAAGCCCCTCTCGTTCGACCTCGAAGTGGGCCAGACCCTCGCCATCGTCGGCGAGGCAGGCTCCGGCAAGAGCACCCTCGCCCGCATTCTGGCTGGCATGATCGAACCCACCAGCGGCGACATCGCCATCAACGGCCAGCTGATGGTGCATGGCGATTACCAGACTCGCTGCAAACTGCTGCGGATGATTTTTCAGGATCCCAACACCTCGCTGAACCGCAAGATCCGGGTCGGCCAGATCCTGGAAACCCCGCTGCGTCTCAACACCGAGATGACTGAAGAGGAGCGCCGCGAGAAGGTGGTGCAGACCCTGCGTATGGTGGGGATGCTGCCGGATCACGCCCTGTTCTATCCGCAGATGCTCTCCTCCGGTCAGCAGCAGCGGGTGGCGCTGGCGCGGGCGCTGATCCTCAACCCCAAGATAGTGGTGGCCGATGAGGCGCTCTCCACTCTGGATATCTCGGTACGATCCCAGATCATCAATCTGCTGCTGGAGATGCAGGAGACCATGGGGCTGAGTTATGTGCTGGTAGCCAACGACCTGGGGATCGTCAGCCATATCAGTGACGAGGTGCTGGTGATGCACGAAGGTCGAGTGGTGGAGCGCGGCAAGACCCTCAAAGTGTTTGCCGATCCCCAACATGAGGTGACTCGCCGTCTCATCCAGAACTACAACAACGAATACCGCAAATAGAGAGGCGCTGGCCGCCTCCCTTGCCGCTGTGTTTCGCCGAACTCACTCGGCGGGATCAAAAAAGCCCACTGCATGCAGTGGGCTTTCTGTTACCGGCGTTGCTGCTTAGGCTTGCAGCAGCAGACGGTTGATGCGGGAGACGAAGCTCGCCGGATCGTTCAGCCCGCCCTGCTCGGCCAGCTGGGCCTGTTCGTGCAGCAGGGTGACCCACTCACCGAACAGTGCCTCGTCTTCAATGGTGTCAAGTTTCTTCACCAGCGCATGGTCAGGGTTGAGCTCCAGAATGTACTTCTGCTCCGGTACCGGCTGGCCGGCCGCGCGCATCAGCTTGATCATCTGGGTGCTCATACCGTAGGCGTCGGTGACGATGCAGGAGGGGGAGTCGGTCAGACGGTGGGTGACACGCACCTCTTTCACTGCATCGCCCAGGCTCTTCTTGACCCGCTCCACCAGACCGGCGTTGGCCTTTTCTGCCTCTTCCTGGGCCTGCTTGGAGGCTTCGTCTTCCAGATCGCCGAGATCCAGTTCGCCACGGGTGACGGAGATAAGCTGCTTGCCGTCGAACTCGGTCAGGTGGCTCATCAGCCACTCATCCACACGCTCCCACATCAGCAGCACTTCGACACCCTTCTTGCGGAAGATCTCGAGGTGCGGGCTGTTCTTGGCTGCAGCATAGGAGTCAGCAGTGATGTAGTAGATCTTCTGCTGACCTTCCTTCATGCGGCCAACGTAATCCTCAAGAGAAACGGTCTGGGCTTCGCCCTCGCCCGCGGTGCTGGCAAAGCGCAGGAGCTTGGCGATCTCTTCGCGGTTGGCGTAATCCTCGGCCGGGCCCTCTTTGAGCACGTTACCGAACTCTTTCCAGAACTTGGCGTACTTCTCGGCATCGTCTTTCGCCAGCTTGGAGAGCATGGTCAGAACCCGCTTGGAGCAAGCCTTGCGCAGGGAGGCGGTCACCTTGTTGTCCTGCAGGATCTCGCGGCTAACGTTGAGAGGCAAATCGTTGGAGTCCAGCACCCCTTTGACGAAACGCAGGTAGGTCGGCATAAACTGCTCGGCGTCGTCCATGATGAAGACGCGCTGTACGTAGAGCTTCAGGCCGTGCTTCTGCTCGCGGTTGTAGAGGTCGAACGGTGCGCGGGCCGGTACGTAGAGCAGGCTGGTGTACTCTTGCGCCCCTTCCACCCGGTTGTGACCCCACAGCAGCGGATCTTCAAAGTCGTGGGCGACGTGCTTGTAGAACTCCTGATACTCCTCGTCCTTGATATCTTTCGGGTTGCGGGTCCACAGTGCCGTGGCGCGGTTGACCTGCTCCCACTCGCCCGGGGTGCCGACGATGGTCTCACCATCCTCTTCCCGATCCGGGGTGCCTTCTTTGTACATCTCTACCGGCACGCTGATGTGATCGGAATATTTGCCCACCACGGAGCGCAAGCGCCAGTCGTCGAGGAACTCGTCCTCTTCGGCACGCAGGTGCAGGATGACATCGGTTCCGCGACCCTCTTTGGTCACGTCAGCCACAGTGAAGGAGCCTTCCCCTTCCGATTCCCACTGTACGCCCTGCTCCGGAGCAGTACCGGCGGCACGGGAGACCACGGTCACCTTGTCGGCCACGATAAAGGCGGAGTAGAAACCGACCCCGAACTGGCCGATCAGCTGAGAATCCTTACCCTGATCGCCGGAGAGGTTTTTGAAGAATTCTGCGGTGCCGGACTTGGCGATGGTACCCAGGTGCTCGATCACCTGATCACGGGTCATACCGATCCCGTTATCGGAGATGGTCAGGGTACGCTTCTCTTTGTCCACCACCAGACGCACACGCAACTGGCCGTCGTTTTCGAACAAAGAGGCATCGGAAAGCGCCTTGAAGCGCAGCTTGTCCGCCGCATCGGATGCGTTGGAGATCAGCTCGCGCAGGAATACTTCTTTGTTGGAGTAGAGGCTGTGAGCCATCAGGCTCAGCAGTTGTTTGACTTCAGTCTGAAAGCCGTGGGTTTCGGCATGAACACTTTGGGTCATGGACCAATCCTCAGAAACATCGGGTTGAACATATGCCCAACCTAGATGGGGACGGCCAATCAAATATCAAGGGGCGAGTATGCAATCCCGCTCACTCGCCCCTTTAAATCCGCTCAAACGGCTATTTCTTACCCAGCTCGACCGCTATTAATGCGGGGAAACTGGCTTTCGCCTTGCTATTTCAAGCGTTGGCGCCCCATTAGGGAGTGGGAGAGCGTGGTGCCATCCACCAGCTCCAGCTCGCCCCCTACCGGCACGCCATGGGCGATGCGGCTCACCTCTACCCCGGCGGTGCGGGCCATATCAGCGATATACCAGGCGGTGGCATCCCCTTCAATGGTAGGGTTGGTGGCGAGGATCAGTTCGCTGATGTGCTCTTCCTTTAGACGGCGCTCCAGAATATCGAGCCCCAGCTCCTCCGGGCCGATACCGTCCAGCGGCGACAGATGGCCCATCAGCACAAAGTAGCGACCGGAAAACTGGCCGGTCTGCTCGATGGCGGCCACGTCCGCCGGACTCTCCACCACGCAGAGCAGGCCATTCTCTTCCCGCTTGGGATTGGCGCAGATATCGCAGCGGTCGTTCTCGGTAAAGGTGCGGCAGTGGCTGCAATGACCGATCTCGGTCAGGGCGCGAGAGAGCAACTGGGCCAGACGCAAACCGCCGCTGCGCTCACGCTCGAGCAGGGTAAAGGCCATCCGCTGGGCAGACTTGGGCCCCACCCCAGGCAATACCTGCAGGGCTTTCATCATCTCATCGAGCAGGGGACTGAACTTCATAACACTCCTTACACAGGCCTGCCCCTCGCCACCACCAGGGCCACGACGGGTCAGCAAAACAGGATAACGCCATTGGCGCAGGACTATACCCGAGCCCGCCGCCCATCGCCATCGGCTTGCCCACAGAGCCCGCTAAAAACGCGGATAGCAAAAAGCCCCGATGTTTCCATCAGGGCTTTGCAATGTGGCGGTGAGGGAGGGATTCGAACCCTCGATACGTTGCCGTATACACACTTTCCAGGCGTGCTCCTTCAGCCACTCGGACACCTCACCAAATTTTAGTCTGTGGTTTAACGTGTTCAGCCAACACGGTGTTCGCTGCGCTGTTGCGCTGGAACGGGGCGTAATTTAGGGGAAAGCCCCGCCCGCGTCAACGGCTTTTTTCACCTGGCGAACCGTTCGAACACTTAATGCACAGATTCCGGTGCAACCTGGATTTCCGGCAGGTTGAGGAAGCCGGAACGTTCGCATTCGGCAACCAGTTCGTGGGTAGCGGCGATGGTGCTTTGCACGAACAGCAGGAACTGCTCGACGCTGAGTCCGGCCTTGGTAAAGACGGTGTGGCCGACAACCAGCCGCGGCAGGTTGTCATCGATGATATCGAGGAACACCTTGAGGGAGGGGTACTGCATATTGAGTCGGCCCAGTTCGGCAACCAGCGGCAGCATTGCGGAGGGGCGCACTTCCAGCTCGGAGGAGAACAGCAGGCCTTCCTCTTCCACGAAGATCCGGCTCTCCTGAATACCATCGACCGACTGCAAAGAAACAATGTGGATACCGTGACACTGGTCGCAGACATAGTGCTCGATACGAGCCTGTTGCAACCAACGCATTATCATTTCGGAGCTGGGGATATTCATCATTTCCACGACAAGATTGGGATCAAGGGGCGCAGTCTAAACCAATTTGCTATCAACAAAAAGCACGCCAACCCGATAACCCTGCGGCTCGCTTCTTTTTGGCAAGCGCTATGCATATACTCAGCCAAATCCACGATGACGCTTGCCCCACAGGGGGCCCCATGACAATCCAAGAAAAGTATCGCCTTCATCTGAAATCACTCTCGGATGAGCTGCTCACCCTGCAAAAACCCATCCGCATTCTGGATGCCATCAAATGGCCACGCCATCTACAGGATCGCTTTCTGGCAAGCGGTGGCAGGGAGCTGCCCGCTATCGACAGGCACTTCTATGATGCCCTCCCCCTCGGCTTCGATCCGCGCAACAAGTATCTGGAGCTCAAGGAGCTGCGGGACAGGATCCGCAGAAAGTTGGGGCTACAGGACGATCTTGGCCGGATCCTGCAAGAGACGGTCGATCAGTACATGGTGGTGATCGAGATGCTGCGCCAGCGCGGCCAACCCGATTTTCAGCGTTACAGCCAGCTGCTTTATGGCTCTGCCAGCGATCACCTGCGTGGGGATCGCAAGACCCTCAAGGAGCTGGGCGCCCGCCTGTGCGATATATTCTCCCTGCCCGGCGCGCGCCATCTGGTGCGCCCCTACCCCAAGGAGTTCGAAGGAGAAGCCGCGGTCGCCAAACTGCAGGGCAAGCTGTCGAGCTACTTCAGTGACGGCACTGTGCAGGTGAAGCTGAGCGATGGCATCGTCTCCGATGCCGCTGCCGGTGGCGACTACATCAAGCTCAACTCCCACGCCCGTTTTTCCGAGCTGGACTTGCAAGTGCTGGAGGTACACGAGGGGTGGGTCCATGTCGGCACCACCCTCAACGGTCGCCAGCAGCCTTATGCCACCTGGCTGAGCGCCGGTTCACCGCGGATCACCGCCTGTCAGGAGGGGCTGGCCGTCCTGATAGAGACCCTCACCTTCAGCTCCTTTCCGGATCGGGCCAAGCGTATCTCCGATCGGGTGATGGCCATCGACATGGCCGAGCGCGGCGCCGATTTTATCGAGGTGTTTCAGCACTTCGTGCTGCAGGGCACCAGCGAGCACGACGCCTACAAGATCACCCAGCGGGTCTTTCGTGGCGGCATGGTGGGCGGCGGTGCCTGCTTTACCAAGGATCTCTCCTACGTGCGTGGCTATGTGGAGACGGTCAACTTTATCCGCAGCGCCGTGCTGGAAGGGGTGCCCGAGATCCTGCCGATGCTGTTTGTCGGCAAGGTGACACTGGATGACATTCCGGTGCTCTATCAGCACTATCTGGAGGGGCTGATCGCCGCTCCCCGCTATTTGCCGCCGATGTTTCGCGATCTCACCGGCCTCTATGTCTGGTTCGGTTTTGCCTCCGGCATGTCACTGGTCGATATAGGCCGGGTACAGCACCATTTTCGCCAGCTGTTTCAACGCCTGCCGGTGGCCGACCCCATCATTGCGCCGGTGGATATCGAGATCGACTGAACCACAGCGATCGAAGTTGGGGAAAATAAAAAGGGCGCCAGATTGGCGCCCTGCTCGACGATTCAAATATCGCAGCCGAATTACTTGTAAGCCCGACCTTCGAGATAGTGTTTGCGACAGAGCGACACATAGCGATCGTTGCCGCCGATCTCCACCTGTTCGCCATCACGCATCACCTGCCCCGCTTCGTTGACCCGGGAGTTCATGTGAGCCTTGTTGCCACACCAGCAGATGCTCTTCAGCTCTTCAAACTTGTCGGCCAGACAGAGCAGATGGTAGGAGCCCGGGAACAGCTCGCCGCGAAAATCGGTCTTGAGGCCATAGGCCATCACCGGAATATCCTGCTCATCGACGATGCGGGCCAACTGGTAGACCTGCTCACGGGTCAGGAACTGGGCCTCGTCCACGATGAAAACATCGATATGTTTCTTCGCATGGCGCGCTTTCACCATTTCAAACAGATCGCAGCTGTCGCTGAACACGTCCACCTTCAGTTCAAGGCCAACCCGGGCACTGATCACCCCGACCCCGAAACGGTCATCGATGGCTGGCGTCATCGCCAGAGGATGCATGCCCCGCTCCAGATAGTTGAAGTGCGCCTGAATGAGCTGGGTGGATTTGCCTGAATTCATGGTGGCAAATTTGTAGTGCAGTGAAGCCATGATACTGTTCCGAAACTGAATTTATGGGGCGCATGCTAACCAAAGCCCCTGACAAAACCAAGGGGCCCGCGGGCCCCTTGCTCTATAAATGTTACGCGGTGGCCAGCTCTGGCCGCGCTTTGGCCTTTTTCAGGTGATAGCCGGTAAAGAGCACGAACCAGAGGGCACTGACACTGAAACCGGCCAGGCTGGAGTGCATCAAACCCATCGCCAGGTAACCGATGGCCGCGCCGAAGGCGATGGCCAGCGCATAAGGCAGCTGGGTCATCACGTGATCGATGTGATGGCAACCAGCACCGGTAGCAGAGAGGATGCTGGTGCTGGAGATGGGCGAGCTGTGATCCCCGAACACCGAGCCAGCCAGTACCGCGGCCAGCATCGGCAGCATCAGGCTGATGTCGCTGGCGGCGGCCATGTCACCGGCCAGCGGCAGCATGATGCCGAAGGTACCCCAACTGGTGCCGGTGGCAAACGCCATGGCACAGGAGAGGATAAAGACCACCGCAGGCAGCACTTCGATCGGCAGGTTGCCGTTAGCCAGCGAAGCTAGGTACTTGCCGGTCTCCACGTCGCGCACCACGGCACCTATGGTCCAGGCGAACAGCAGGATGTTGATGGCCGGCAGCATGGCCATGACACCTTGCGGCGCGGCCTTGATCCAGTTCTTGGCACCCAGCTTCAGACGCATCGCCAGACCGATGGAAACCACCAGACTGCACAGGGCACCGTATACCAGCGAAGAGCCGACATTGGTGTTTTCGAACGAGCCGAGCACGCTGAACGGCAGACCTTTCTCGCTCAGCACCGCCGCACCGGAATCGATCATGAAATAGATGGTGGCAGCGGTCAGGGTCAGGATCGGCAGGACCATGTCGATCATGCCGCCGTTGCTCTCTTCCGGGCTCTCCATATCCAGACCAATGGGGCGGCCCTTGGACTCATCCCACAACTTGCCTTCCAGCGCCCACGCTTCGTGTTGACGCATCGGGCCGATATCGAGTTGGAATGCAATCACCACCAGCACCATGATCAGGGTGAAGACGGCGTAGAGGTTCATCGGGATCATCTCGACAAACGCCGCGATGGGGCTCTGCTCGGTCAGACCGTGGGCCGCCATGATGCCGCCAACCAGGGCGATGATATAAGCCCCCCAGGAGGAGATGGGCATCAGCACGCAGACCGGCGCCGCGGTGGAGTCCAGCAGATAGGCCAATTTGGCACGGGAGATCTGGAAGCGGTCGGTCACCGGACGGCAGATGGCCCCCACCGACAGGCTGTGGAAGAAGTCATCGATAAAGAAGGCAAACACCATCATGCCAGTCAGGGCTTTGGCGCCCTTGCGGGTCTTGGCACGACGCTCGGCCCACTCGGCAAAGGCACGGGTCGCCCCGGAGACGCTCATCAGGCTGATGAGGCCACCCAGCAGCAGCATAAACAGGATCATGTTGACATTGTCACGATTGAGCGCGCCATCGACCCAGAAGATCTTGAGCACGGTATTCAACATGTAATGCAGGGATTCGAGGGGCGAAAACTGATTGAGCAGCAAACTGCCGGTGACGATGCCCACACCAAGGGACAGCAGCACGCGGCGGGTCATGATCGCCAGCGCGACAGCCAACAGGGGGGGAAGAACGGACCAACCGGAGTCGGCGAAATGACTAATGTCCATGATCTCTTTGCACCTAAAGATTACAGGTGGAGATCTACCGAGAGGATCTAAAGAAACAAAACCTATGGGGAGGTCATACTCCTCAGCCCCTTCAGGTAGCGCTCCATAGTGGATGACTATGGCAGTCCTGCACCTATTAGATGCAGAACCAGCAGCCCGGTATGATGGCCTGGCCACTTCGGCGCTGACTCCTTTCCTTGTGCATCACAGGCATCACCCTCCGCACAAATACTCATAGGCAGCGCGCCTCTACTTAAAGGTATTCGCCGCACATTTTATCGAGATGGCAGCTTATAGCAAGTTTTTTGATTAAATAGTCACGATAAACATATCTAGGTCGGAAAATGGTAGTCAAATGATGCAACAACGCCAGCTTTGACGCTATTTTCACCTACTGCGGTTTCATTGGCATCCAATCACCAAGCCTATTGTGGCCATATTAAATATCTGTATTGATGTTCCCCACGGATATAATATTTAACCCGGCTTGACTTATTTAAATCACCAAGCAAGAATCAGCTGGAACATAATATTTTTCTCTGACTCGACGTGGTAACTCCTATGAATGAATTTTTAAAGGTACTGCTTAATATCCGCAGTCTGCGTGCGACCTGCCGCGAGCTTTCTCTGGAACAACTGGAAGAGGCACTGGAAAAACTCTCTGCGATCGTTGCTGAACGTCAGCAGGATGAAGCTGCCGAGCGTCAGGCCCGTGAAGAGCATCTGCGTAAAATCAACGAATATAGCGAAATGCTGAAAGCAGCCGGTATTGACCCGGCAGAATTGGTAAGCGCTGTCGCGACCAACCCCGGCAAATCAGAAAAAGCCAAGCGGGCGCCACGTCCGGCCAAATATCGCTATCAGGATAATGGCGTAGAGAAAACCTGGACCGGCCAGGGCCGTATGCCTTCGGCTATTGCCAGCGCAGTGGCAGCAGGCAAATCACTGGAAGATTTTGCTATCTGACGGCTCTTGCGTTGCCAATAAAAAACCTCGCCTTGGCGAGGTTTTTTATTGCCGCTTAAACGTGACATATCAGATAGCCGATTGCGGGCGATCTGCTGCCTTGACCCACAGCACTTCACGATCCCCTGCCACGCAGATAAGATAGCGGGCAACGGTAAAGAACCAGTCACTCATCCGGTTCAGATAGGGCAGCACCTCGGGATTGACCCGCTCTTCCCGGCTCAATGTCAGCAGCAAGCGCTCGCAATGACGCACCAGAGTGCGCACCACATGCGCTTGCGCCGCGGCACGGGAACCACCGGGCAATATAAATTGGCGCAGCGGCGGCAATGGCTCACTATAACGATCTATCTGCTGTTCAAGGCGAGTGGTCCATGCGGCATTAACTTGCCAAATTGATTCATTCTGGGCGTCGCTAGAGAATGCCAACTCGCCCCCCAGATCAAACAACTCCTGTTGCAACAGCTGTAAATCAGCCAATAAGCCGACCTCTTGCGACGGGACGTCACAAATCAGCAAGCCAATATGGGAGTTGAGCTCATCGATATAACCGTAGGTCTCGACCCGCAAATGATCCTTTGGCAACTGGATACCATCGGCCAGCCGGGTCATGCCCTTGTCGCCCTGCCTCGTATATATTCTCATACCGACATCCTGTTAATAATGGGAATAATCATGGACTCGAGTCCATTGAGTTTGATTTCGTAAGCCAACGCCAGCGTCTGGCCCAATTTACCCGCCGGAAAACCGCTGCGCGCCATCCACACCAGATAGGGCTCGGGAATATCGATGATACGCCGCCCCTGATATTTACCGTAAGGCATCTTGTTGGTCAGAGTCAGCAGCACCTGTTCGTCGGATAGCCAATCCATATTAATCGATATCCAGATATTTATGAGTCTGGATTGAGAGTCGCCAGTTACGCGCAATACAGGTATCCATCGCCAATTGGGTGGCCCGTGGTTTCTGGCTGATCGGCTGCAAGGCAATGACCACATCAGGGCGCAGGGTAGCAGTAGCGAGCAGCGTATCCAGCTCTTCAATATGGTGCTCGGTGGCCACCGGATGCTTGATCTCGTTGGCCCGCTCCAGCGCCGAGACCAGCACAGGCAGCCCCCCTTTCATGCCAATTTTGGGGGAGACGGTCACCCAGGTCTGCTCATGGGTCTTGATCTCGCTGGTGCCACTGGTTTCAATCTGCACCTGATAGCCCGCCGCCAGCAGGGCTGACGAGAGTTCGTGCAGATCGTAGAGGCAGGGCTCGCCACCGGTGATCACCACATGGCGCGCCTGATAACCCAGATCGGTAAAGCTCTTGATAATCTGCGTGGTGCTGAGTTGGCTCCAGCAATCGGATTCATTGGAGCGATCCAGCACCGCCGCCTTGCCCACTTCACGAGCCGGATCAACAACCCAGGTATGACGGGTATCGCACCAGGGGCAGCCCACCGGGCAACCCTGCAGGCGAACAAAGATGGCGGGCAGGCCGGTAAAGATGCCCTCCCCTTGGATGGTCTGGAAAATCTCGTTGATTGGGTAGTGCATCTCGATCACGGCTTGTTGCAAAAGTCGCGGATTATACCCCAAGCCACGGCAAGACGCAGGCTCACTCTGCGCTTTTCTCGCCCAGCCCGGTTTTCTCAAACAGTCTGGCCATGATGCCCGCCTTGTCGGCCAGATAGTTGTTCAGACCGCGACTGCGCAGTTCACACGCAGGACACGTGCCGCAGCCGTCACCGGCAATGCCGTTGTAGCAGGTCAGGGTCTGTTGGCGCACCGTGTCGAGGTGGCCATAGTGATCCGCCAGTGCCCAGGTCTCGGCCTTGTCGAGCCACATCAGGGGAGTTTCAAAACGGATGCCGCGATCCAGCCCCAGCGACACCGCCTGATTGAGGGCCTTGACGAACTCGTCACGGCAATCGGGATAGCCGGAGAAGTCGGTCTCGCAGACACCGGTGATCACCGCTTCGGCGCCCACCTGATAGGCATAGATGGAAGCCAGGGTCAGGAACAGGATATTGCGGCCCGGCACGAAGGTGTTGGGCAGCCCGTTATCCTGCAGCTCGCAGCTGACAGGAATGTCGTCACGGGTCAGGGCAGAGACCGCCAGCTCATTGAGCAGCGTTACATCCATCACCTTGTGGGCGGCAATCCCCAGTGCACTGCCCAGACGGCGCGCGGTGTCGATCTCTTCCCGATGGCGCTGGCCATAGTCGAAGGTAATGGCGTGCACTTCATCATACCGGGCCAATGCCTGCACCAGACAAGTAGTGCTGTCCTGACCGCCGCTGAAAACCACGACTGCTTTTTTCATCTTGATAACTCCTTGAATTGTCACGCGCGGCGGCCTTCGGCAAAGTCCTGCCACTGGGTATTCAACCGATTGAACAGGGTCAGCAAGGGCGCATAGCGCTCCGGCCTCCCCTCCCACCGGGACAAGAGGTGATAGCCCGCCTCTATGGTAGAGAGGGCATCGGGAAAGGGTTTCTTACGAATGGCATATTGACCGGCAATGGCACCAATGCCGATGCGGGGCAAGCGGGCCAGTGCCGGGTTGCTCTGCAACATGCGATAGGCTTTGCGCCAGGTGCCGTCAAGCAAGATAAAGGCGACGGATGCGGAGCCAGAGGATTCACTCTCCCACTGTTGGCGAAGATCGGTCAGCGAAATAGCATCCTCATCCGGCCAGAGTAGATAGCAGCGACGGGAAAGATCTGCAAGCAACCCATTGAGCCACTCATCGCGGGAAAAGTCCTCCCCCACATGGACCTCGCACTGTTGCAAAGAGGCCGCCAGCAGTGCCGCGGTCCCCTTGGGATGTGCCACCTCGTTGGGGTGCTGCAAGATGTAGAGGGGCGTGTGATTGTCAACCGGCACAATATAATCGCACAGGCAGGCTTTGAGGGCTCGGGTGCAACGTGTACAGTATCGACTGTTCTTGTCGTTGGACTGTTTCATGTTGTCAGACAAATCTGGATTGCTCTGGGTTATCACGCTCTCTCTCACCAGCTTGCTACTCTTCTTTACCGTTCCCAATCTTCAGCTCTCCTTCGATCGGCCCTTGATCGCCGGGGGCGAAGGGTGGCGGATCATAACAGGCAATCTGGCTCATACCAATCTGTGGCACCTGCTGCTCAATCTGGGCGGCCTCGCCATCCTCTATAGCCTGTTTCGCGACTATCTGGGTGGAGCTCGCCTGCCGCTGCTGATGTTGCTGCTCTGGTTGGCAGTGGGCTTGGGGATCTGGTGGTGGTGCCCGCAGACCCAATGGTACATGGGGCTATCCGGCTCGCTGCATGGCCTGTTTGTCTGGGGGGCAATGCAGGATATCCGCCACGGACGCCGCACGTCGGGCTGGCTGCTGCTAGCGGGGATGGGGCTCAAGCTGGTGATGGACTTCTACAACGCAGGAGAGAGCCCGATCGCTACCCTGATCAATGCCAGGATACACATCGGCTCTCATCTTATCGGGGCCGGTGCAGGCCTGTTGCTCGGCCTGCACCGTATATCACTGGGTGAGCCTGTTACGCGCCAGCCAACTCGGCATTGATGCTGGCCAGCATGGCGGCCGGATCGGCAGCCTGCGTAATGGGGCGACCGATAACCAGATAATCGGACCCCGCCTCGACCGCCGCTTTCGGTGTCATCACCCGGCGCTGATCCCCGGCCGCTGAACCGGTCGGGCGAATACCCGGGGTCACCAGCTTGAACTCATCACCCAGCAAGGCTTTCAACTCATGGGCCTCGTTGGCAGAGCAGACCACCCCATCCAGACCGGATGCTTTGGTCAAGGTAGCCAGCCGGATCACCTGCTCGGCCGGGCTCACATCCAACCCGAGGGGGATCATGTCGGACTGCTCCATGCTGGTCAACACGGTCACGCCGATAAGCAGGGGGGCCTTGTCGCCATAAGGCAGTAGCGCATCTTTGGCGGCACGCATCATCCGCTCACCACCACTGGCATGCACGTTGACCATCCAGACACCGAGCTCGGCACTGGCTGCCACGGCTTTGGCAACGGTATTGGGAATATCGTGAAACTTCAGATCCAGAAAGACATCGAATCCCTTGGCCACCAGCTGGCGTACAAACTGCGGGCCAAACAGGGTAAACATCTCCTTGCCTACCTTGAGACGGCACTGGGCCGGAGAGATACGTTCAACGAACGCTAAGGCATCTGCCTCGTGCTGATAATCCAGCGCTACCAGTACTTTGGGATCTTGCATCTCACATCCTATTGCTTGTTATTCACCGTCCAGACCACGGATCGGCTTGATGGAACCCCACTGGCGACAAGACGGGCACTGCCAGAACAGCGAGTGAGTGGCAAAGCCGCACTGCCGACACTTGTGGGTTGACTTGATTTTGATCTGCTCGCCGACCAGTTGTTGCAGCAGTTCGAGGCTCTCCTTGGCAGGCCCCTCTTCCGCACTGGCCAGCTGAAAACCCACCAGCTGGTAAAAACCTTTCATCGACGGATGACGACGCAGCTGACGCAACACCAGCGAACGGGCCTGGCTCAGGCCATCACGCTCTTCAACCAGCTTGGCAAGGGCCAGGGTCACGCTGACACCGGCGTGATCTTCCACTGCCTTCTCAAGCAGCGGGATCAACGCAGGCGTGCGCCCCAACTGCTGATAGCACTCGAGCAATTTGGGCATTGCCTCGGAGGCAAAGTCGATATCCTGCTCGAACACCCGCAGCAGCTCCTTGCTGGCCTGCTCATACTCCCCTTCCGCCATGGCAAGCTCAGCGAGGCGCAAACTGGCCCGGGCACATGCCGGATTGATACTGAGCGCCCGTTTGAGCTTGGCCAGCCCCTCCCCTTTATTGCCCTCACGCAGCGCGATTTCAGCTTGCTCGCAATAGAAATGGGAAATGGGGTCGGCCAGCTTCTTGCCCTGGAATTTTTGCAGACGCACCGCCACATCGATGGCCTTGTCCCAATCCCGCAGTTGTTGATGAATGATCAACAGCTGTGCCAGCGCCGTCTCTTCATAGTCGCTGTCGTCACACAACTCATTCCAAAGCGCTTCAGCGCGGTCGAGCAGACCGGCAGCAAGAAAGTCGCGCGCCAGCTCCTGCAAGGCAAGTTGACGCTGCTCCCGGGTCAGTTGGCGGGTTACCAGGTTCTGGTGGATCTTGATGGCACGATCAACCTCCCCACGCTGGCGAAACAGGTTGCCGAGGGAGAGGTGTGTTTCGATGGTTTCACTGTCCACCTCAAGCAGCTGGATAAAGAGATCCACCGCCTTGTCAGATTCATCGGACAGCAAATAGTTGAGGCCCGCCACATACTGGCGGGAAAACTGGTTACTCTGTTTCTGGGTGTCCTGGCGAACACTCCTGCGGCCCATGTACCAGCCATAACCGGCGGCGATGGGCAACAGCAGGAAAAGCAGTTCAAGCATTGAGGAACATTATTCCTTACCCGGTGACCGGGCCAGCTCCAACTCGCGGGATTGACGACGCATGGTGCGGTTGAGGGTGCGGTTTTGCATTTTCAGGCGCAGGAACAGCAGGCCGAATACCAGCCAGCCCAGCAAAAAACCGCCAGCGAAGAAGAAGCCCAACAGCATGGCAAGCGAAAACTCACCCTGAGCGATCAGGTAATTGAACTGAACCAGCTGGCCATTTTGTGAGCCCAGCGCCAGGGTCAGAACAAACACCAGCACCAGCGGAATGAGGGCCAAAATACGCTTCATAAGAGCTCCCTGTCAGTATCTAATGAGAGGCTGATTATCCTTAAAATCGCAGGCAGACTCTAGAGTGAATGGGAAAAGAGTTTAAGAAACAAGACGATTGGCACAGGAATCGGTGCCAAAAAGAAAAAAGGCATACCCGAGGTATGCCCATTTCTGCATTATTCAATGATGTTGACGCGCTCGCGCAACTCTTTGCCAGGTTTGAAGTGCGGGACATATTTCCCGGTCAGTTCAACCTTGTCCCCAGTCTTGGGGTTGCGGCCCACACGGGGCGCACGATAGTGCAGTGAAAAACTGCCAAATCCGCGGATTTCAATCCGGTCGCCGTTTTGCAAGGTCGACGCCATCTGCTCAAGGATCTCCTTGATGGCGGCTTCGACATCCTTGGCCGGCATATGCATGCGGCTGGCTGCCAGTTGTTCGATGAGATCTGATTTGGTCATAACGTTAAATCTCCTTCCCCGATCACATGCAATATTCATTTTGCCAGGATAAAAAAGGGCGGCGCAATGCCGCCCTTTTCTTGCATCAAGGATTACTCACCCTTGGCGGCTTTGAACGCTTCCATCATAGCATTGCTGAACACAACTTCTTCTTGCTGGTTCAGGTTATCGATAGCAACACGCTCATCAGCCTCGTCCTTAGCACGGACAGACAGGCTTACGGTGCGGTTCTTACGATCAACGCCCATGAATTTAGCTTCAACTTCGTCACCAACAGACAGCACCAGAGTGGCGTCTTCTACACGGTCACGAGCAGCGTCGGAGGCACGCAGGTAGCCTTCTACGCCGTCAGCCAGTTCGATAACGGCACCTTTGGCATCAACCTCGGTAACCTTACCCTTCACGATAGCACCTTTCTTGTTGTCAGCCAGGTACTTGTTGAACGGGTCTTCTTCGATCTGCTTGACACCCAGGGAGATGCGCTCACGCTCCGGATCCACTTGCAGAACAACGGCTTCGATCTCGTCGCCTTTCTTGAATTCACGCACGGCTTCTTCGCCCTGGTTGTTCCAGGAGATGTCAGACAGGTGAACCAGGCCGTCGATGCCGCCATCCAGACCGATGAAGATACCGAAGTCAGTGATGGACTTGATCTTGCCGGAAACACGGTCGCCTTTGGCGTGAGTTTCGGCAAACAGCTGCCACGGGTTGGATTTGCACTGCTTCAGACCCAGGGAGATACGACGACGCTCTTCGTCGATGTCCAGAACCATCACGTCAACCACGTCGCCAACGTTAACAACTTTGGACGGGTGGATGTTCTTGTTGGTCCAATCCATCTCGGATACGTGTACCAGGCCTTCAACGCCTTCTTCGATTTCAACGAAGCAGCCGTAGTCGGTCAGGTTGGTCACGCGGCCAGACAGACGGGTGGTCTCCGGGTAACGCTTGGCGATAGCAACCCAGGGATCTTCGCCCAGCTGCTTCAGACCCAGGGATACACGGGTACGCTCGCGGTCGAACTTCAGAACCTTGACAGCGATCTCGTCGCCAACGTTGACGATTTCGGAAGGATGCTTAACGCGCTTCCACGCCATGTCGGTGATGTGCAGCAGGCCGTCAACACCGCCCAGATCTACGAATGCACCGTAGTCGGTCAGGTTCTTGACGATACCCTTAACTTCTTGACCTTCTTGCAGGTTAGCCAGCAGGCTTTCGCGCTCGGAGGTGTTCTCGGTCTCGATCACGGCACGACGGGAAACAACAACGTTGTTGCGCTTCTGGTCCAGTTTGATGACTTTGAACTCGAGTTCTTTGTTTTCCAGGTGAGCGGTGTCACGGATCGGACGCACGTCAACCAGAGAACCCGGCAGGAAGGCACGGATGCCGTTCAGTTCAACGGTGAAACCACCCTTGACCTTGCCGTTGATGATACCGATAACGGTAGCTTGCTCTTCGTAAGCCTTCTCAAGCTGCAGCCAGGCTTCGTGGCGCTTGGCTTTTTCGCGGGACAGCTTGGTTTCGCCGAAACCATCTTCGATAGAGTCCAGAGCCACGTCAACGGTGTCGCCGACGTTGATTTCCAGCTCGCCCATGGCGTTCTTGAATTCTTCAGCCGGGATAGCGGACTCGGATTTCAGACCGGCGTCAACCAGTACGAAACCGTTCTCGATAGCAACGACAGTACCCTTGACGATGGAACCTTGACGGGTTTCAACGGCGTTCAGGGACTCTTCAAAGAGTTGAGCAAAAGATTCGATCATTGTTTATGTCACAAATGAAACATCCACTTGCAATCCGGCACAAGCGGGGCTGTTTTAAATAATCTGCGCCATCCTTGGTGCAGACGACCGGATGTCAGCTTGCGCTGGCATCACCAAGTTGTTGCTCTGCATAGGCGAGCACTGTTGCCAGCACTTCATCTATGGTCATGGCGGTAGAGTCTACCACCAGAGCATCTTCTGCCGCTTTAAGGGGCGCTACGGCGCGATTTCTGTCGCGATCGTCACGTTCCCGAATCTCGGTTAAAAGACGCTCAAAGTTAACATCAAAGCCCTTATCTTGCAACTGCTTATAGCGACGCTGGGCCCGTTCTTCGGCACTGGCGTCGAGGAAAATCTTCACCTCGGCCTCGGGGAAAACCACGGTGCCCATGTCACGACCGTCGGCAATCAGACCCGGGGCCTGACGAAATGCCCGCTGGCGGCGCAGCAAGGCTTCGCGCACACGGGGGAAGGCGGCGATTTTACTGGCGGCATTACCCACCTCTTCGGTGCGGATGGTGCGCGAGACATCTTCCCCTTCCAGAATGACCTTGACCAGATCCCCTTCAACCTGGAATTGCACATCCAGATTGGCGGCCAGCGGCACCAGTGAGGCTTCACTATCCAGCTCTACATCGTGATGCAGAGCGGCCAGGGACAACACCCGATAGATGGCGCCCGAGTCCAGCAAGTGCCAACCCAGCCTCTCGGCAAGCAGCTGACACAAGGTGCCTTTACCTGCACCACTGGGGCCATCAATTGTCATTACGGGGGCCATCTGAGGCATAACTTCTCTCCTGCACTGTGTTGCTCCCATCCCGAAGGGGTGGGTTAATGGGCGCCGATTATACCCGAATGTGGTGAGCCTGGCAGTCATCAATCCGCACAAAGGGCCAAAACCTCGGCGGGCAGCTGTGCTTGTATCTCATTTGGAAATTTCATTAAGCAATGCAGGGACTTGTTCTTATGGTCGTTCCTGACAAGGCGCGCTAAACTGGCCCCCTTTTTTGAGCCGTTAGTAGTAAGGAGCAACCTATGAGCAGCGTTACCCTCGTGGCCAAATCCAAATTGCCAACCCCCTGGGGCACCTTCACGCTGGTAGGTTTTCAGGAAACCGGCACAGGCAAAGATCACGCCGCACTGGTGATGGGTGACATTACCGGTGAAGAGCCCGTGCTGGGCCGGATCCACTCAGAGTGCCTGACCGGCGACGCCCTGTTCAGCCTGCGTTGTGACTGCGGTTTCCAGTTGCAGGCGGCCATGGAGAATATCGCCAAAGCCGGTCGTGGTGTGTTGCTGTATGTGCGTCAAGAGGGTCGTGGCATCGGCTTGCTCAACAAGATCCGCGCCTATCACCTGCAGGATCAAGGGGCCGATACCGTGGAAGCCAACGTGGCCCTTGGTTTCGCCGCCGATATGCGCGACTACACCATCTGCGCCGATATGCTCAAGCAGCTTGAAGTCAAGTCTCTCAAACTGATGACCAACAACCCGCGCAAGATGAAAGCCATGGAATCCTTCGGTATTCCGGTGGCCGAACGGGTACCGTTACAGGAAGGGCGCAATCCACACAACGAGTTCTATCTGTCGACCAAGGCCAACAAGCTGGATCACATGCTCAAAAAATGAGCCTGACTTGACGAATGAAAGATGTTCAAACGCCTCCAATTCGGAGGCGTTTTTCTTGGGACGACCACACATCAACCCTGGCTATCGCTGTGGTACGGTCAGATTGGCCAACAGTTCTTCAAGCTCTTCACCAGTGCGGGCCGCGCAGTATTGATCGACCCGCTCGCGGGTCAATTGCGGCGCGAGACGTTCAATCAGATCGTAGAGATAGCCGCATAAAAATGCCCCTCTGCGCAACCCGATAGTGGCCACACCGCCTGGTAGCCAGGGCGCCGTTTTGAGCACCAGATCGCCATCGCGCTGGGGCTCCCAAGCAAAAGTTGCCATCACCCCGATGCCCATCCCTTGTCTGACATAGGTCTTGAGCACATCGCTGTCGCTCGCACAGCAGGCGATCCGGCTCTCGGCATGAGCGCAATCAGTGCTATAAGCGGCAGAGAGCGCCCTTCCGTCAGTCACTAGCGCAAACTCCACCAGCTCGGCCGGGGTCAGCGATGGTGCTTTGGCCAACGGATGATCCTTGGGCAGCACCAAGCCCCGTTGCCACTGAAAAGAAGGAAGCATGAGCAGATCGCTCCCCTCCTCCGGTTCATCGACAAGCAGCAGATCGGCAGCGCCATCATGTACGGCTGCGCGGCACTGCGCCGCACTCCCCTGCATCACAGTTACGGCAACTTTGGGAAAGCGGGCCATGAAACCCTTGAGGATGGCGGGCAGAATATAACGGGCTTGCAGATGAGTAGCGGCAATGGTGAGGGTTCCCTGCTCCGGATGCACATGCTGCCTGGCCATTACCTTGATGGTGGCGACCTTGTCCAGCACCTCCGCGGCCACTTTGATCACATCCCGACCGATGGGAGTGATTTGGGTCAAGTGTTTGCCGCTGCGCTCGAAGATCTGGATCCCCAGCTCATCCTCCAGCATCCGCACCTGTTTGCTGATCCCCGGCTGGGAGGTAAAGAGGCTCTCGGCGGTGGCCGACAGATTCAGCCTGTGGTTCGCCACCTCGACGATATAGCGCAATTGCTGCAATTTCATGGTGTAGCCCTCAAGCGAACCCACCGTTAATAGTAACAAACTTTCAGCAATGACCCGCCGCCATCAGGCCGGGCGCTCCTTGAGAAGAAAGTCGCGCAAGGCACGGTTGGCCATGGAGAGCGGATCGCCACGCCGCCACGCCACACAGAGGTCGAGGTAGATGGGCGGGTCGAAGGGCACGCCACTCAGATCCGGCTCCTCTTCCAGCACCATCCGCAAGAAGGTGGTCACCGCAAAACCTTGCCGCACCACCGCCTTGAGCAGAGGGATAAGATTGCTCTCGAAGGCGATATCGGGTTCAACGCCCAGGCTCTGGGCCAGCGCCTCCATATGCTCCCGGTGGTAAAAACCACGGCGAAATAGCGCCAGCTCCTGAGCGAAAAACTGCGAGAGGGTGACGGCCGATGCGCCACGCAAGGGGTGATCGTCCCCCACCACCATCAACATCTCTTCGCTCAGCAGATGTGCCCCCTCGATGGCAGGGGGGAGATCACTAGTGATGAGAATGGCCAGATCGAGGGAGCCATCCACCATCCGGCTGAGCAGCTCGCGGGTACCGGCCTCTTCGACCCGGATCTTGAGGCCGGGGTAGCGGTGCTTGAAGGCCATCAGACGAGGGGGGAAATAGTAGGAGCCCATCATGTAGGGGATCCCGATCCGCACTTCCCCCCGCTCCAGCCCCTTGAGCTCGGCCATCTCGGCCTCGGCCTGATGCATCTGCAGCAACAGACGCTCGGCATGGCGACAGAGCACCTCTCCCTCAGGGGTGAGCCGTACCGCCCGGTCCTGTCGATCAAACAGCCGCAATTCGAGCTGCTGCTCCAGCTTGGCGATGGCCATGCTGATGGCCGGTTGTGCCACATGCAGACTGTTAGCTGCCTTGGTAAATGAGCCGGCATCCCTGACCGCCAGCAGATAGGTGAGCTGTTTCAGATCCATGTATCAATTCATCTTATGGGATAGATAACTTAAATATATTATATTTATAACCGCAAGGACTCTACCCTGACCAAAAGTAGTCAGGACAATACGCAATGATTGAAGTTGGAAGTCGCGAGTGGATACGTGCAACCCTGGCCCTCAGCCTGGGCTCTTTTCTGGTGTTTCTGAACCTCTACCAGACCCATCCCCTGTTACCCCTGATTGCCGAGGTCTTCTCGGTCAACTCCCTCTCGGCCAGCTGGACCCTGGCAGGATGCACTGCAGGCCTCGCCGCCTCCCTGCTGATCTGCGCCAGACTGGCGGATCGCCATGGCCGTCGGCAGGTCATGCTGGGTACCCTCACCCTGGCGGTCCTGCTCTCACTGTTAATCCCGCTGGTTGAGCAGTTTGGCACCCTGCTGCTGCTACGCATCCTGCAGGGCGCGCTGCTGGCAGGACTGCCCGCGACCGCGATTGCCTATATGGGGGAAGAGTTCAGCAAACGGGCGCTGCTCTCGGCGGTGGGGGTCTATATTGCCGCCAACTCTCTCGGTGGCATTGCCGGTCGAGTGGTCGGCGGCCTGCTGGCGGGCTGGTTTGGCGACTGGCAGCATACCTTTCTGGGGATCGGTGTAATCAGCCTGTTACTGCTGCCGCTGGTCTTCTGGCTGCTGCCCCATCAGACCCGCTTTGTGGCGAGCGCCCCCGTTCGCGGCCAATTTGCCCGCGCCTTGCAACAACACCTGACCAATCCCTTGCTGGTAGGGGCTTACCTTATCGGCGGGCTCAACTTTATGGTGTTTCTGAACCAGTTCAGTTATCTCACCTTCTTGCTGGCCAAGCCCCCCTTCTCCCTGCCCACCCAGTGGCTCGGCATGCTGTTTCTCACCTATCTCTCAGGGACGGTGGCCTCCTCTCTGAGCGGCCGATTTGCCAATCGCTGGGGGGCACAACGCATGCTGCTGGTCGGGATCGCCCTGATGGCCCTCGGCAGTCTGTGGCTGCTGCAAGCTAGCCTGCCCGGGATCCTGAGTGGCTTGCTGATCTCCAGCTTCGGCTTTTTCCTGGCACACGCCTGCGCCAGTGCCTGGGTCGGTCATCATGTCGAACACAACCGCGCCCTCGCCTCCTCCCTCTATCTGGTGGCCTACTATCTGGGAGCCAGTCTGGGGGGACTTTACCTGCACCCCTTCTGGGAGCAGGGTGAGCTGGGCGGTCTGGTCATGGGGATTGAACTGGTCCTCATCCTGACGGCGGGCTTGAGCCTCTGGCTCGGCCGTCTCAAGCAGCGAAGCCAATCGCCACTGCCCGCCCAGCAACCCCACCGACACGGGTAACGGGCTCAGCGCAAACAGGGTCACCCACGAGCAGATGGCGCTCTCGCAACCCAGCACCGCCAGATAACAAAAGGGGTCACACCGGTGACCCCTTTTGCTGCGTTATTCAAGAGCCTGTCAGGCTCGCACCGCATTGAGCGCAGGATCACTCCTGATCGAAATAATCCGCAGGCACCGCGACCACAGCACCGGTCGCCACCTCTTCGGCGATCACCTCAGCCAGCGGGCGCAGATGAAACTTGATCTGGCCGGAAGGCAACATCAGGCCAATATCGGGGTTGCGGGTATCCTGCATGTTGCCGGTTTTGAATGGCAGCTCGGGATAGCACGCTACCAGATCTTGCAGTGAAGTGACCACCAGCTCGATATGTTCCAGCCCCGCCTGATGGACGCGACCCGGTTTCGGTGCAGCCAGCTCGATACAGGGTACCTGTACCTCACCAGCCAACAGCGGCTGATGCAACTGATAAGTGGCGATGGGACGTCCGCCAATCATACCCTCCACCAGCAAGGTACCTGCCTCAGCCAGCACAGCACATAGCGCGCGGTACTCCTGCAGGGTAGCCGCCCGATAACAGAGGTGATCGACCGTTGGCCGGGAAATTGTGACGCCACTGGCGGCCAGTTCGGCCAACAGCTGAGAAACAAATGGGGCCATTGGCCCCAGTGTGGAATCGAGTGGGTGGGACATGCTTACCATTTCTTCTTGGGTTGAAACAGGACATCAAGCTCGTCGGCTTCCTTGTCCTTGATGTTTTGCAGATCCTGCGCGCTGTTTTGCTGCTGCAGCTCTTCAAGCTCCTTGAGCCCCTGACGCATATCTTCTTCACGGGCCAGCAGATAGGGATCCTTGTCGCCCACGCTCGCCATGGCCGACAGACCCTTGGTATAGAGCTGGCGGCATGTACCATATTGGCCCTGAATGCGGGCATCCATCGCCCGCTTGACCAGATTGGAGATATTGATCTTGAGCTGCATCAGCTCGAGGCGGCGCTCTTCCTGGGCAAACCCTTGCGGGTCAATCTTGCCCTTGTTGTGCTCGACCCGCAGCACAGCCCGCATCTTCTTGACCAGCTGCAGCATCTGGATCGCCTGACGATCGGACTCCGGGGTCTTGAACTGCCCCTCATCCTGAACGCTGTAGTTCTCCTGCACATTCTTGATCTGGGTCTGCACATCAACGATGCGCTGCTTGATTTGATTATTCGGCATCACCTGGGCGATGGCGCGATAGGCATCGAGGATCCGGTGCTGCAACAGCAACACCATGTTCTTGGAGAAAGGCACCAGATTGACGTTCAGCAACACCTCTTCGGTCTCGTCAGCCACCGTCTTGTGTCTGGCAACGGCGTGACGCTTGTCCGCCTCTGCCTTCTGCTTATATTGCTGCACCACGTTATAGGCGATAACCAAAAACAGGAGTGCGCCAATAGACAGCAATACCAAAGTTAAAATCATAGGATGTCCAAACCCCTGTTCCTATCCAATTGCGTGATCCTACAACAGCTTACCCACTTAAGGTAGCCTGCAGATCCCCCCTTGCCCACGATTTGTCACCAAGCTGTGCCCCCGGTCTCAGGGAGAGATTGCAGGATCAGGGGATGATGACCATGACGGTCACCTCCCCATAGTATCGCCCATCAGCGCTATTACTTGAGGTTAAAGCCCCGCGATTGCAGGAATCCCAGCATGAAAGGGCGGGACTCCTTGCCCAGAATGGCGCGGATCTGACCGCTCCAGGTCTGCTGTTTGTTGTTGCTGCTGCGGGCCTGATAGTAGTCCGCGATTTGCTGATCGTACCGGGCCAGCAGGTCGCGATCCAGCTCGTGCTGGTAGCGCTCCTGATGCACCACCAATCCCTTGGGCAGACGGGGTTTCTGCTCCGGCTGCTGGGCAGGATGACCAAGGCAGAGGCCAAACAGCGGGATCACCTGATGGGGTAAGCCGAGCAGTTCGCTCACCTCGGCCGGATGGTTGCGAATGCCGCCGATATAGACCCCGCCCAGCCCCAGCGACTGCGCCGCCAGCAAGGCGTTTTGCGCCATCAGGGCACCGTCGATGGCTCCGATCAGCAACTGCTCCGCATAGCCGGTCTGGGCCTCGGGCACGATCTGGATGTGGCGGTGGTAATCGGCGCAGAACACCAGAAACTCGGCCGCCTGCACCACATAGGGTTGATTGCCCGCCAGCATGGCCAACTGCTGACGCGCCTCGGGCTCGCAGACTCGCACAATACTGGTCACCTGCAAAAAGCTCGAGGTTGAGGCGGACTGGGCGGCGGCGAGTATGGCATCCAGCTGCTGCGGGGCGATCGGCTCGGCAGTAAACTGACGAATGGAGCGATGGGAAAGGATAAGATCGATGGTCTGATTCATGGCACCTCCAAAATGAGGTAACACCATAGCGAAAAAAACGAGGGAGCCCAAGGCTCCCTCGCACACCCAGCTTAAGGGGCCGGATAGACGTAAGGGGCTTGCAACCCGAGCGGGAAGCCGAGCGCCCAGTAGAGCAGCAGGAAAATCGTCCAGCTCACCAGGAAGGCAAGCGAGTAGGGCAACATCATGGAGACCAGAGTACCGATCCCGGTGCTCTTCACATACTGCTGGCAATAGACCACCACCAGCGGGAAGAAGACCATCAGCGGGGTAATGATGTTGGAAGCGGAATCCCCGACCCGATAGGCCGCCTGGGTCAGCTCGGGGGAGATCCCCACCGCCATCAACATGGGTACCAGGATCGGGCTGATCAGCGCCCACTTGGCGGAGGCCGAGCCGACTACCAGATTGACGCTGGCGGTGAGCAGGATCATCCCGACGATAGTCACCTCACCTGGCAGCGCCAGCGCATGGAGCACTTCGGCACCGGAGAGGGCCAGCAGGGTGCCCAGATTGGAGTCACCAAACGCCTTGATAAAGAGCGCGCAGAAGAAGGCCATCACCATGTAGGAGCCCATCTTGTTCATGGTGGCCGACATGGCATCGATCACATCCTTGCCACTCTTGAAGCTGCCTGCGACAAAGCCGTAGACAATCCCGGGCAGGATAAAGAGCAGGAAGATGAGCGGCACAATGGACTTCATCACCGGCGCGGCGAAGGTAGTCAGGGAGCCATCGGCAGCACGCAGCGGTGAGTCGCTCGGGGAGAGCGCCAGCGCCAGCAGCACGATAGCCGCCAGCATGGCAAACCCGGCCCAGTTGAAGGCCCGGCTCTCTTGCGCGCTGTAGCGCCCCATCTCGTCGGCACTCTCCAGATCCTCGTTGAGCGCCACGTGCTTGAGGCGCGGCTCCACCACCTTTTCGGTGATGAACCAGCCGACGCAGATGATCAGCAACGAAGAGGCACCGGTAAAGATGATGTTGCACAGGGTGTTGACCATGTAGTCAGGATCGAGCAACTGAGCGGCGGACTGGGTAAAACCCTGCAGCAGCGCATCCCCGCCGGAGGGCAGGAAGTTGGCGGCAAAACCGCCGGAAACGCCGGCAAAGGCAGCGGCGATCCCCGCCAGCGGATGGCGTCCGGCAGCGTGGAAGATGATGCCACCGATGGGGATCACCAGCACATAACCCGCATCTGCGGCGGTGTGGCTGACGATCGCTACCAGGATCAGCATGGGAGTGAGAAAACGGGCAGGCGTCACTTTCAGCAACTTTTTCAGACCGGTATTGATAAAACCGGACTGCTCGGCCACCCCGACCCCGAGCATGGCCACCAGCACGATCCCCAGCGGGGCAAAGCCGGTAAAGGTCGTGACCATGGTAGAGAGGAACTCGGCCAGACCGGCACCGGTCAGCAGGTTGTTGACCACTACCGCCTCCCCGGTACGGGGGTTGACCAGATCAAACTGGAATTGTGACAACACCCAGGAGCCGACCCAGACGATCAGCAAGGCGTAGAGGAACAGCATGGCGGGGTCGGGTAATTTGTTCCCGGCTTTCTCGACGCCATTGAGGAAACGGTTCAGCCAACCTTTGGGAGGGCTGGCCGGACGGTCATTGACAGCAGCATGACTCATTATTGCGATACTCCTTTCCCTAGAAACGAGGTCGCATGCTAGCAATTCCAGTCAATCCGTCTCATGACCGATCGCAAAAGAATGATTAATTTTGATTAAATATTGCGGAATAAAATCCCAAGTTGTGGCCTAACGCACACTTGTTACTCTGCCATCACGGCATCTAGCAGTGGATAACGCCCGACCTGGCAATCCACCACAAAACCGCTCGCCTCGACTTGCGCCACCGTCAGCGGCTTGCTGAACAGATATCCCTGGAACACATGGCACCCCTGGGTCTGCAGGGCGGCCAGCTCGTGAGGCTCCTCCACCCCTTCCGCCATGATCCCCAACCCCAGATTGGTGGCCATGGCCGCAGTCGCCCGGATCACCGGCAAGTTGAGACCGACCACGAAGGAGCGATCCAGCTTGATGTTGTTGATCGGCAACCGGTTGAGATAGGCCAGCGAGGAGTAGCCGGTACCGAAATCATCGATGGCAATCTTGATCCCCTGCTCGCTCAAATCATCGAGAATGCCGAGGCACCCCTTCATATCGAGCATCAGCACGGTTTCGGTCAGCTCCAGCGTCAACAGGGAGGCATCCACCCCGTGCAGCTCCAGCTGCTGGCGAACTTGCCCGGGCAGCGCCGACGAGAGCTGGAAACCGGAGAGGTTGACGGAGACCGGCACCCGCTGATGGAAGCGCTTCTGCCAGCTGGCGACCTGTGCCAGCGCGGTGGAGAGCACCCAGCTGCCGATCTCGCGGATCAGCCCCATCTCTTCGGCCAGCGGGATAAATTCCACCGGCGACACATGGCCGAGTACCGGGTTGTACCAGCGCAGCAGTGCCTCGTAACCGATCAGACGCCGTTTGGCGGCATCGACCTGCGGCTGGTAACAGAGGCTCAGCTCCTGACGGCCGATGGCCTTGGCCAGAAACTGCTTGAGATTGAGTTTGCGCTGCAGGGTCTGCTGCATGCTGGGGGTGAAACGCTGCCAGCGCAGCCGCCCCATCTGCTTGGCCTGATACATGGCCATGTCGGCACGGGTGATAAGGTTGTCCCCGTCATCCGCATCATCGGGATAGATGGCGATACCGATACTGCCACCGATGGTCACCTCCGGCAGCCCGCTCAGTTGCAGCGGCTTGGTCATCTGGGAGAGCATCTGGTCGGCCACCTCTTGCGCCCGATCCCCCTGATTGCCCAGCGGCACCAGCGCTGTGAACTCGTCGCCACCGAGGCGAGCCAGCTCCACATCCCGCGGGCAGATCTGTTTGAGGCGACCGGCGACCCGCTCCAGCAGGCGATCTCCCGCCTTGTGGCCGTAGTTGTCGTTGACCAGCTTGAAGTTGTCCAGATCCATGAACACCAGCGCGAAACGCTCCCCCAGCCCGCAATAGGCCTCAAGGGATTTCATCAAGCCATACCGATTGAGCAGGCCGGTCAGGGAGTCGTGCCAGGCGAGGTGGCGATGCTCCAGCTCTTCGAGTTTGCGATCGGTAATATCCCGCATGGTGAGCAAAATGCGGGCCCCCTGCTGGATATAGCGGAACTGATACTGGAACCAGCGCATCCCCTTGAGGGTACGGCACTCCCCCTCGGTCACCACTTCATCGAGACGGGAGAGCTTCTGGTAGAAGCTGTCATCATTTCCGGAGAAAACCTGGGAGAGCTTGGCGATCTGGTGGCCGAAACACATTTCGAAGTGATAGTTGCCACTCTCGAACACACCATGGCTATCGAACAGGCAGGCAAGGGTATCGCCGGTTGCCAGCGAGGACTCCTGATAGAGGGTATCGGAGTCGAGCACCGCTTCGGTCATCATCATCAGCCGGCCAGCCAGTTGAATACCGGAGAGGCGCAGATAGATCTGCTTCTTGACCCCCTTTGGGGAGAGGGTCCACCACTCGTTGTAACTGCGCCCCTGCTGAAAATCACCCAGATAGCGCTGTAGCAGCAGATCGATGGCGGTTGCCATATCGGCAGAGAAGTCGCGGGAGCAGAGTTCGTCGAGAGACGTCGCCTCCCACACGGAGAGCGCGGCGCTGTTTGCCCAGAAAATATGGTGATGCTCGATGTCATAAACCCAGATCGGGGTATGCAGAACATCCATCGTCTTCAGTAACCGTTCGTCAAGCGTATTCATCTGGTCAAGGTCATTCATGCTGGATGGTCACTGGTTAACCGGAAAACAGATCTGGCAAACCGCTAGCTGCAGAATGCAAGGTGCAAATACCTCTCGGCCATTATCCCTTTTCACATAGCCAAGAGCGGACAAAACTATTTCAGATATCAACAACAGGGCAGCCTGTACGGCAATACTACAAAGGACTCAGCCAAGGACCCTGTTAATCCAGGCAAATCATATAGTCGATTTTTAACTTTTTTCCCCAGTAAAAACAAGCACTAAGAGCTATCCACTCGAGACCTTGAAAGAGCAATTGCATATTTGCTGCGATAAATTTGTTATTAACATTTAAATCAATGGTGGAAATAGTCATCACTCTCTGTCACAAAGCTTCCATTAATTAACCAAGCGGATGGATAAACAGCCAAAAAAACGCCAAAACGGACAAAAATAGTTCACTAAGGCGGAATTGATATACCCCAAATTCATTTTTCAACAGGCAATGAGCAAAACCCGAATATATGATCTGCATCACATTGGCTGTGGATGGCAAACCACCCCCGGCTGAGTACGCAGAGCACCCCGGCGCCCTTCCATCAGGTTGCAATATCGGCCTTCGCCCGCGGTTATCGCGGAACAAATCAGGGAATATGGCAAACATCTCTGCCGCAGCACCATTTGGCATCGTGCCGGAATAATCACCAGCTCGGGGAAACTGAGATGACTGGCAGATGGAGAACTGGTATCAACAGAAATCGAATCCAGATCAATTAAACGCTGAATTACCCTTGCCAACCCGGAACGCTCTTTTTATGGTTGCCCCCTTGTTACACCCAGAACAGCGTTTATGAAGCACATCGAAGAGTTCTACCTGTTCGTCAAGGTGGTGCAAGAGGGAGGATTCTCCCACGCTGCAGCCGCACTGGGCATGCCAACAGGCACCATCAGTCGACGCATTTCCCAGCTGGAAGAGCAACTGGGTTGCTCCCTGCTACATCGCTCTACCCGCAAGCTCCGCCTTACCGATGATGGCCTCAGATACTACGAACGTCTCTGCACGCCACTCGCACAAATCGAGCAGGCCACCAGCGAGATCCAGGGTCAAGAGGCCGACATCACCGGGCTTATCCGGATAGCTGCGCCGATCGCACTCTCCAACACCATCCTCATCGATATGCTGGCCGAATTCGGGCTGCACTATCCCGAGGTACAGTTCGATATCACCCAGACTAATGATCACCAGCACCTGTTCGACAATGATCGGGATCTGGTGTTCTTCAACGGTGAGCTGCCCCAGTCGCTGCCCAATGCGATCTGTCTCGGCCATATCGAGTACGGCCTGTTTGCCTCACCACTCTATTTGACCAAGAAGGGCACTCCCTCCCATCCCAACCAGCTGGAAGAGCACGATCTCATCTACTGCTGGCCTCACCAGCACTGGCAGCTAACCGACAAGGATGGCCAGAGCGTCTGCATCAAACGCAGCGCCAAACTGACCGTCAACCAGACCCAGGCCGCGGTACGCGCAGCCCGGCGTCATCTGGGGATCGTCAATGCCCCGCTGCACTATCTGAGCAGCTTCCTCCATGACGAGCAGCTGGTGCCGGTACTGACCGACTGGCAAACCGGCAATCGCCCCTTCTACATGTTGTGTTGCCAGCACCAGTTCGCTCCGTTGCGTGTTAAGATGTTCGTTGAATTTGTTGAAAAATACTCAGCACGCTATCGCAATCGGCAGTGGGACAACCAATTTTCACAAGGTGATAGCCTCACCCATTGCATCTGACCGTTAGCGGGCCACACTTATAGCATCCCTTGCCAACAGAGCCTGCCTAACGCCATGAATGTATTGATATGTGATGACTCCGGGTTCGCCCGCAAACAGCTGGCGCGGGCGCTCCCGGCCGACTGGAAAGTCGATTTGCACTACGCAGCCAATGGTCTCGAAGGGATCGAACAGGTACTGATGGGTCATGGCGATCTCATCTTCCTCGATCTGACCATGCCGGAAATGGACGGTTACGGCGTGCTGGAGACCCTCCAACGGGAGGGTCTACGCAACAAGGTGATCGTGGTCTCCGGGGATATCCAGCCAGAGGCCTATCAACGGGTCATGGGGCTGGGGGCGCTCGATTTCATCAAGAAACCTGCCGCCCCCGAGACCCTGCTCGCCCTGCTCAAAAAGCATGATTTCTGGAGTGCCACCCCGAGCGGTCAACCAAGCGCCCCCGAGCAGCAGCCAAACGGCGTGGTAGCCGATGCAGGCGTCAAGATCACCCCCGAAATCCGCGATGTCTATCAGGAGCTGGCCAACGTCTCCATGGGTCAGGCCGCCGACTTACTGGCCCGTCTGCTCAACGCCTTCGTGGTGCTGCCCATCCCCAACGTCAACGTGCTGGAGGTTTCCGAGCTGCACATGGCCCTCTCGGCCGCTGCGGATTCAGATACCCTCTCCGCCGTCTGTCAGGGGTTTATCGGAGCGGGGATCGCCGGTGAAGCGCTGATCCTGTTCCATGACTCCAGCTTCAAAGATTTGGCCAAGCTGATGAACCATCAGGGAACGCTGGATCGCACCGCCGAACTGGAGCTGCTGATGGATACCGCCAACGTGCTGATCGGCGCCTTCCTGCGTGGCTACGCCAACCAGCTCGATACACCCTTCAGTCAGGGTCATCCAGTAGTACTCGGTCAGCACAGACCCATCAACGAGCTGATCAACACCAACAAGAGTCGCTGGCGCCGCACGCTCGCCATCGAGATCAACTACCGGATCCAGGACTACGCGGTACAGTGTGATCTGCTGCTGCTGTTTACCGAAGATTCCATCGCCACCATGAACAACAAAATCATGCACATGCTCTAGGAGTGACTATGGAAATCCGTGAATTTCATTGGCTGATGAACATAGTCCAGAACCTGGACGTAGGCCTGGTGGTGCTCGACAAGGAATACAAGGTTCAGGTGTGGAACGGCTTTATGGAGAGCCACAGCGGCCGACTGGCCGGTGAAGTACGCGACGGCGTGCTGTTCGAGCTCTTTCCCGATGTGGACAGAGCCTGGTTCGAGCGCAAGGCCAACATGGTCTTCAAGCTCAACAACCGCGCCTTCAGCACCTGGGAGCAGAAGCCCTATCTGCTACGTTTCTCCAACTACCGCCCCATTACCGGCTCGGCCCCCCACATGTTCCAGAACCTGACGCTGGTGCCACTGGCCGATTTCGGTGGTCAGGTGACCCACATTGCGGTGATGATCTACGATGCCACCGATGAGGCCATGCTGATGAGCGGTCAGCGGCAGGCGTGAGCTTGCTGCAAATAACAGAGGGCGCCGCGGCGCCCTCTGTTATTTAGGTATGAACAGGTCTCGGTATGACCTCTACCTCACCAGCCGTCTCAACGCGCTCCGAGATACTCGGTGAAGGCGTCGATCACCTCTTCAATATCGTCATCGTTGATCTGCAGATGGGTCACCAACCGCAGCTCGCCGTAACCGGAGAAGAGGATCCCCCGCTCCTTCATAAAAGCGAGCAGAGGGGCTGATTCCCCCTCACGCAGCCGCAGGAACACCATATTGCTCTGCACCAGCGAGAGGTCGAGCTCGATGCCCGGCAGTGCAGCCAACCCTTCGGCCAGCCGTTTGGCACGGCGGTGATCATCGGCCAGGCGGGTCACATGCTGCTCAAGGGCAAACAGACCGGCTTGCGCCAGAATCCCCGCCTGACGCATGCCGCCCCCCAGCATCTTGCGTAGTCGGCGCGCACGGGCGATGAAGTCGTGGCTGCCCACCAGCAGCGAGCCCACCGGTGCGCCCAACCCCTTGGAGAGACAAATCGAGATGCTGTCAAACGGTGCAGCGATCACCTCGACCGGGGTCTCGCTGGCCACGGCGGCGTTAAAGAGCCGGGCGCCATCGAGATGAAGCTTCAAGCCGCGCTCGGCAACGAATGCCCCCATCTCCTGCAGATAGGAGAGCGGCAGCACCTTGCCGTTGTGGGTGTTCTCAAGGCAGATCAGACGAGTCTGGACGAAGTGGGCATCATCAGGGGCCAGCGCAGCCTTGATATCATCGAATGCCAGCGTGCCATCACGCTGCATCGGCAAGGGTTGCAGGGCTACGGAGCCCAGCACGGCACTCCCCTGCGCTTCATAGCGATAGATGTGAGCGGCGTTGCCGAGGATGGCCCCCTCACCGCGCTGACAGTGGCTCATCACCGCCAACAGATTGGACATGGTGCCGGACGGCACAAACAGCGCCGCCTGTTTGCCCAGCAATCTGGCCCCAAAGGCCTCCAGCGCGTTGACGCCCGGATCTTCACCATAGACATCGTCACCGACTTCGGCGTGGAGCATGGCTTGACGCATGGCGTCAGTAGGCTGGGTGACGGTGTCACTTCGTAAATCGATATAGCGCATGAGATCCCTCCTGAAACAGGAGAGTGACGTTAGCTATGCGCCCCTCGCTTGGCAAGGGGCGCATGAGCAGAATGTGAAGCCAATAGACGTCCATAGAACCCGCAGGCGGGATTTACCAAGGCAGAGGCTGACCGTTGATATCCAGTAGCTGACCCGATTGGGTCAACGATAACCCCTTGATGAGATTGAGCAGTTTCACCGCCACCTCGGCAGGCTCCTGCAATTGCTCCGCAGGCAACTCGCTCAGAAAGGGGGTATTCATCGGGGAGTCCATCAAGCCGGGCGCCACCGCCACCACCCCCGCTTGCGGGAAACGTTGCGCCCACTCGAGAGCCAGCGTTTTCACCCCCATGTCGAGGGCCGCCTTGCTCATCCGGTAGCTGTAACGTCCCCCCTCCAGATTGGAGGTGATGGAGCCCGCCAGATCAGAGATGGCACAGAGCCACAGCGGATGGTCATTGCCCATCAACCGACTGAAACGGGCAGCCAGCGCCAGCGTTGGCCATGCATTGGCCAGCAGGCTGTCGCACAGCCACTTGGGGTGCACCTCTTCGACCCGCCGCTCTGGCATAAAGCTGACATCGTGCAACAGGCCGATGGTGTTGATCACCACAGTGGGGAGCGGATCGGTGTCGTAGAGGGTAAACAGGGCGTCGAACGAGATGGCGTCCACCTCTTGCAGCGGGAAGAAAGCCCCCATCTCGATCCCTTTTGGATAGGTGCGCCCGGCCAGAAGGAAGGACTCCCCCCTTGCCATCAGCTCTCTTGCCAGCGCCGAGCCCAGCGCACCGCTTCCGAGGATCAAGTAGCTCATCGCCCATTCCATGGAGACTTATCTTGCTTAGAGCGTATCAGAATAATCAACCGGCCGTGACACGACCAAAGGGTAATATGCCCCTCATCACGCTTCCCCCAGATGGCGACCAAACTCCCGCGCCAGCGCCAAGTCGAGAAAACCGTCCGCTTTCTTGTGGGTGCGCAAAAACTGGTAATAGGCAAGCAGGGTGACCAGTGCCTCCTCATCGGGCAGCCCCACCCCGGGTTGCTGCTCGCCCAGCAGTAGCTGCGCCGCTGCCAGCGCCTCCCTGTCGACCACTTCCGCCTGACGGTAGAGATAACCGCAGCCGGTTGCCAGCCACTCCAGCGAGCAGTTGGCTCCCATGGCGATCTGGTTGGCCCGCGCCAGGCCAGGCTCGGCTCCCTTCAAATATTTGCGGATCAGCGCTTCACTGAGCCCCACCTTGCGGGCAAACGCGCTCACGCTCATCTCCCCGATCAGGCTCTGCAAGCGCTCGGCAAATCCTTCCATCCAACTCTCTCTCCTACTCAGCGATCAGAACCAAAGTTCGAATCATGCCACTGCCCATTATTGCTTTGCCAGCCACATGAGGCCAAGATGCCCGCAGTCATCTATGTTGCACATCGTTTTCGCATCGTGTTTTTCAAGGAGTCAACCATGTCTGTATCCCGTGTCGCCCTGCATCCGCAAGGTCCCACCTTCTCTCGCCTCATCATGGGTTACTGGCGCCTGATGGAGTGGCAGCTCTCTCCGGCCGCTCTGCTCGATCTGATGAAATATCATCTGGATCTGGGGGTCACCACCATCGATCACGCCGATATCTATGGTGGCTACCAGTGCGAAGAGGCCTTTGGTCACGCCCTGCGCCTCGAGCCTTCCCTGCGCAGCCGGATGGAGATCGTCACCAAGTGCGGTATCGCCCTCACCGCCAAGCCGGAGCATGCTCTCAACCACTACAACACCGGCAAGGACCATATCATCGCCAGCGCCGAAGCCTCGCTGCGCAAGCTCGGCACCGACCATCTGGACCTGCTGCTGATCCACCGCCCAGATCCCCTGATGAACGCAGATGAAGTGGCCGACGCCTTTATCACCCTGAAACAGGCGGGCAAGATCAAGCACGCCGGGGTATCCAACTTCACCGCCCGGCAGTTCGAGCTGCTGCAATCGCGCCTCCCCTTCCCGCTGGTCACCAACCAGCTGGAGATCTCGCCGCTTCATCAGGAAGGGACCCTCGATGGTACCCTGGATCAGTGCCAGCAGCTTGGCATCAAGCCGATGGCCTGGTCATGTCTCGGCGGCGGCCGACTGTTCAGCGATGACGCCTATGCCCCGCTGCGTGCCGAACTGGAGCAGGTCCGTCAGGAAGTGGGCGCCCAGACTATCGAGCAGGTGGTCTACGCCTGGGTAATGATGCTGCCAAGCCAGCCGCTGCCATTGATTGGCTCCGGCAAACGAGAGCGGATTGCTGCCGCCGTGGCCACCGAATCCATCGTCCTCAATCGCCAGCAGTGGTTCCGCATCCGCAAGGCGGCGCTCGGTTACGACGTCCCCTGATAACAGCAAAACGTCCAGAAACAAAAACGGCATGGGGGAAACCCATGCCGTTTTTTTATTGCCGAGGCACCTAGCGGTGGCGCTGTTGCGGGCGACCACGGGGAGCATCTGTCTTCGGTTTGGCCTGGTTGACGGTGATGGTACGGCCACCGACTTCTGTGCCATGCAGACCAGCGATGGCCTTTTCGGCATCACCATTGACCGGCATTTCAATAAAACCAAACCCCTTTGACTGGCCGGTATCACGGTCGATGATGATATCAACCTTGTCGACCTGTCCAAACTGGCTGAACAGGGTTTTCAGTTCGTCGGCCGTCATCCGGTACGACAGATTTCCTACGTAAATCTTCATGCCATCCACTCTCGATTCAAGGTGCCTTCTCTATGCAATTCCCAGCATAACGGTAAGGGCACAACCCCTATGCCGGACCTGCCATGGCTTCATGCCGTGGCCTTCTCCACACTGTCGTCAAGTGATTGATCTCTTGGGTTAACAGTGCAGACAAGATCAATTCGAGTCACTGGCAGTATCTGAGCTTTGCCGGGAATTGTCGAGAAAATAGTCGACTCAGGCCGATTGCAGATCTGACAACCGTTGCGCCAACATCCGGCGACCGTGCCAGGCCCGTTTAAAGCCGAAGCGATAGACAGACGGGCTAACCAGATGGAGCTCCCCCGCCTTGAGATCCAGCAAGGCCATGGCCGCCGCCAGCTCCTCTTCACTCAGTTGCAGATCGAGGCTGAAGTCGAGCCACTGGCCGTCGTGACCCACTCGCCGCTCCCGCTCGAGCGCCACCAGCTGGCTGCGGGGCAGTGCCAGCGCTTCGTCCTTGTTGCCATTAAGCAGATAGATATGCTGTTCATCCCACCCCAGCTCCGCCAGGCGCCATGGCTGCCAGCTGCGGGGCAGCGACACCATGATCCCGGTGATGCCACCAAAGACCACTCCCACCCAGTTGAGCAGCGCCATGGCGCCCCAACCATCCCACAAGGAGGCCACCACCACGCCCCAACTCACCAGCAACAGCAGAAAAATGACGCAGCGATAGCGAACCGCTGGCGGCATCAACAGCTGCACCTGCGAACCGGCAAGCAAGGATGTAATACGCATGAAAAGCTCCTGTCATCACGAAATGGCGCCATTGTGAATAGCCATCAGGATGCTGACAAGGGGGTTTTCTTTGTCATCCCCCTATAAAATCAATACCATGGCGTAAATGATTCTCAGTGGAACCCGCTTCTTGACCAGCTCGCAACCCTGTGTGCGCTTTTGTGGCGTCGACAAATTCTATGGCGACTTTCAGGCTCTTCATCACATCGATCTCACCATTGAACGGGGAGAGAAGTGGGTCATCTGTGGCCCGTCAGGCTCGGGAAAATCGACCCTGATCCGCACCATCAACGGGCTGGAGGGGATCGACGACGGCCAGCTGTTCCTGTTTGGCGAGCCGGTAACCCCCGCCTACTTGCGTCGCCTGCAAGGTCGGGTTGGCATGGTGTTTCAGCAGTTCAACCTCTTCCCCCATATGACGGTGCTGGAAAACCTGATGGTGGCGCCGGTGCATACCCTGGGGTTGCGCCCTCAGGAGGCCAAAGCCCGGGCGCTCGGGCTGCTCGAGCGGGTGCGCATTCAGGCACAGGCCGACAAGTACCCCCACCAGCTCTCCGGCGGCCAGCAGCAGCGGGTCGCCATCGCCCGCTCCCTCTGCATGCAACCCGAGCTGATGCTGTTTGACGAGCCCACCTCCGCCCTCGACCCCGAGATGATCCGCGAAGTGCTCGATGTGATCCGCGAGCTGGCTGACGAGGGGATGACCCTGATCTGCGTCACCCACGAGATGGGCTTTGCCCGTCAGGTGGCGGATCGGGTGCTCTTTATGGATGAGGGGAAGATCATCGAGTCGGCCCCGCCCGCCCAGCTGTTCAACGCCCCCCGGCACCCGCGCACCCGGGCCTTTCTCGAACAGGTGCTCAGCTATCATGGCTAGGCTCAATCGCCCCCGCCTGCTTGGCTGGTTGTCAGGCACTGTGATGCTCTCTGCGCTACTGGGCTGGGCGCTCTATAGCGGCGCTCGCCAGATGGGCTATGAGTGGCAGTGGCCGCGGGTGTTGCCCTTTCTCGGCGAATGGGATGAGGGAACCTTTTATGCCGGCCCCCTGCTAAACGGCTTGTTGGTGACCTTGCAGGTCGCGCTGCTCAGTTTGCTCGGTACGCTGGTGGTCGGGATCTGCGTGGTGAGTCTGCGGCTGCTTCCCTCCCGGCTCGGCCCCTGGCTCGCCATCGCCTATCTGGCGCTGGTGCGCACCACGCCCCAGTTGGTGCAGCTCTATATTCTCTATTTCTTGCTGGGCCCCATGCTGGGATTGGCCCCCCTTGCCTGCGCCGTGTTGAGCCTCTCCCTCTATCAGGGGGCCTTCACCGCCGAAGTGCTGCGTGCAGGTGTACAGGCCATTCCCAAAGGACAGTGGGAGGCAGCCCAGTCGCTTGGCTTGTCACGGGCCATCACCCTGCGCAAGGTGATCCTGCCCCAGCTGGTGCGCATCACCTTGCCGCCGCTGACCAACGAGCTGGTCTCCCTTATCAAACATTCGGCTCTGGTGAGTGTGATCGCCATCTTCGATCTGACCAACGAAGGGCGTACTCTGGTTGCCGATACGTTTCTGACCTTTGAGGTGTGGTTTACCGTAGCTGCCCTCTATTTGCTGTTAACCCTGACGCTGTCAGCCTGTTCGCGGGCGCTGGCCCGTCACCTGAATCCGGATCAACAAGGACGCTAACCATGACTCTGTCATTCAAGACCACCCTGTCGGGCGCAGCCCTGCTGCTGGCAAGCCTGCTCACTCCAGCACTGGCAGAAACCGCCCCCTCCGACACCCAGGCGCAGATCGAGCAGAGCGGTACCCTGCGGGTCGGCATGTCCACCTTCGCCCCCTGGGCGATGCGCGACAAGCAGGGGGCCCTGATCGGTTTCGAGATTGACGTGGCCCGTCGCCTCGCCACAGATAACGGCTGGCAGGTAGAGTTCGTGCCTACCGCCTGGGATGGCATCATCCCCTCCCTGTTGGCGAAAAAATATGACGTCATCATCGGCGGCCTCACCATCACCCCCGAGCGGGAGAAGAGCGTGCGCTTCACCCAGGCCTACTCCCATTCGGGGGTGCAGCTGGCCGCCTCCAGCACCCTGGCCAAAGAGAAGAAAACCGTGGCGGACTTCAACCAGCGCGGGGTGATCCTGGCGGTACGTCGTGGCGCCTCACCGGTACAGGTGGCAAAAGAACACTTCCCCAAGGCCACCCTGCGCCAGTTTGATGACGAGTCACAGGTATTTCAGGAGGTGCTGAACGGCCGCGCCCACGGCGCCCTCTCCTCTTCCCCGAAACCCGAGCAAGAGGCGCAGCGCCACCCCGATGCCCTGTTCATGCCCTTTGCCAAGCAGCTGGCTCAGGGCGATGAGGGGTTTGCCCTGCGCAAGGGGGATGACGCGCTGGCTGAGCAGTTCAACGAGTGGATCGCCGCCCGTCAAGCCGATGGCTGGCTCAAGGCGCGCCATGACTACTGGTTCAAGTCGCTGGCGTGGGAAGCGCAGGTCGCCAACCCCTGATGCTGATTGCTCTAAAAGAGACCATCCGGCGCATCATCCGTGAGCCATGTCGGAACATCAACTGGCTGGATGGGGCGATCGCCCTGATCCTGCTGCTGGCTGGCCTCTGGCTGGCCAGCCGCCTGCACATCGGGGTGGCCTATCAGTGGCGCTGGCATGAAGCCTTCGACCTGCTGTTCACCCCTGGCCCTCACGGCGAGTTACCCTACTTTTTCAGCGGTCTGCTCACCACCTTGCGCATCGCCCTGCTCGGCATGGTACTGGCGCTGCTGCTCGGTACTGCGCTGGGGGTAGCCGCCTTCAGCCGCCGCCCCTGGCTGGTGATGCCAGCGACCCTGTTTATCCAGCTGATCCGCAATCTGCCGCCGCTGGTCTTTATCTTCATCTTCTACTTCTTTATCGCCAACCAGCTGCTGCCTGCGAGCGGCCTCTCCCGCTGGCTCGGCACCGTATCACTCTCCCCGTGGCAAGAGGCGCTGTTTGGCCCACCTGCCCGCTGGGAGAACCTCATCTCAGGCACCCTCTGCGTTGGCATGATCAGCGCAGCCTTCGTCGCCGAGATCGTCCGCGCCGGGCTGGCCGCCATCCCCCGTGGCCAGTGGGAGGCGGCGCAGAGCCTCGGGCTCTCCCCCTGGGTGCGGCTGCGCCATGTGATCCTGCCGCAGGCCATGCTGCTGATGCTCCCCCCCCTCACCGGCCAGCTCATTGCGCTGGTGAAAGATACCGCCATCGTTTCCCTTATCTCGGTGCAGGAGCTCACCTTCGTCGGCACCGAGATGGCCAACTCCAGCGGACTGGTCTACGAGATCTGGCTGCTGGTGGCCGCGGCCTATTTATTTATATGTTTGAGTCTGTTCGTATTGCTGAGCCGACTCGAAGCAAGACAAGGAGCACGCACATGCTGACGTCCCTGTTGCTGGCGACTGTATTGCAAGCGGAAGCCATCGGTGGTTATGCCGCCGGTTGCCTGAAAAACGGCGTATCCCTGCCCCTTGAAGGGCCTGGTTATAAGGTGATCCGCACCAAGCGGCTGCGCTACTACGGCCACCCCGACCTCATCCACTATCTGCAAGCGCTGGCCAACCAGACCCGCATGGCCGGGCTGCCAGATCTCTACATCGCTGATCTGGCGATGGCCCGTGGCGGCCCCTTTACCTCTGGCCATCGCAGCCACCAGACTGGCCTTGATGCCGATATCTGGTTTCGCATGGCCAACCGTCCCATCAGCAAATGGGAGCAGGATGCCCCCAAGGAGTGGTCGCTGATCGACGAACCCAGCTACAAGATGTTGCCGGGTCGCTTTGGCCCCCAGCAGCTCACCCTGCTGCGGCTGGCGGCCAGCAAGCCCGAGGTGGCCCGCATCTTCGTCAATCCGGTAATCAAATCCGCGGTCTGCCAACAGGCTGGTGACGAGCCCTGGGTCGCCAAGCTGCGCCCCTGGGTGGGCCACTTCAGCCACTTCCACGTACGGCTGCGCTGCCCGGTGGGCAGCCCAGATTGCGAGCCCCAGGCTCCCATTCCGCCCGGCAATGGCTGCGGGGAAGAGCTGGCATCCTGGCTAAAAGACAAGCCCCAGTTGCCCAAGGTCTCCGGCATCAACAAGCGACCTGAGCTACCTGCGCGTTGTGGCAACTGACCCCAAGCTGGTATGGTGATGCACTCTTGGTCGTACACCATCCATGGCGCACTATCGACTCGAAATACCAAAGGAGAACAACAAGATGGCCACATCACTCTGGCGCAAAACCACGCAGAGCCTGTTGACCCTGACCTTGCTGCTCAGCCTGACCGGCTGCGGCATGAACAACATTCCGACCCTGGATGAGCAGGTTAAAGCAAGCTGGGGGCAGGTGGAGAACCAGTATCAGCGCCGCGCCGACCTCATTCCCAATCTGGTAGCAACCGTCAAGGGCTACGCCAGCCATGAGCAGGAGACCCTCAAAGCGGTCACCGATGCCCGTGCCCGGGTCGGCAGCGTGCAAGTGAGCGATCCTGCCCAGCTCAAGGAGTTTGAAGCGGCGCAGAACCAGCTCTCCAGCGCTCTCTCCCGCCTGATGGTGGTGGTAGAACGCTACCCCGAGCTGAAAGCGGATCAGCAGTTCCTTGCCCTGCAGGCACAGCTGGAAGGAACCGAGAACCGCATCTCGGTGGCTCGCCGCGACTATATCGAGGCGGTGCGCCAGTTCAATACCGAGATCCGCACCTTCCCCGGCGTTATCTGGTCCAAGCTGCTCTACTCGGATCTGGAGGCCAAACCCAGTTTCAGTGCCAAACCCGGTGCCGATGAGGCGCCCAAGGTCAGCTTCCAATGAAGATGATGCTGCGCTGGTTTCTTCCCTGCCTGCTGCTCTGGGCCAGTGCCCTGCAAGCGGCACCGGACTTCCCGACGCTGAGCGGACGGGTGGTGGATGAAGCCAGTCTGATGTCCCGCAAACAGGCCCATCAACTGACCCAACAGCTGGCCGCCTTTGAAAAGCGCAGTGGTATCCAGCTGGTGGTGGTCTCTGTCGACAGCCTCGATGGGGAGACTATCGAGGAGTACGGCTACCAGCTCGGTCGCCACTGGGGGATCGGCCAGAAAGGCAAAAACAATGGCGTGTTGTTGCTGATCGCCCAGGATGAGCGCAAGGTGCGGATCGAGGTGGGATATGGGCTGGAAGGTGCCCTGCCCGACGCCATCGCCGCCAACATCATCCATGGCCGCATCCTGCCCGCCTTCAAGCGCGGCGATATGGTGGCCGGGATCATGGCGGGCAGCCAGAGCATCATGAAGGCACTCGCCGGGGAATATCAGCCGGTCGAGCAGCCGAAGAGTGACAACGGTGGCGGCCCCTGGCTGTTTATTCTGGTGGTGATTGCGATGATCGTGCTCCACAACCTGCGCGGCGGTGGTGGCGGTGGGCCAGGAGGACGACGTCGGTCGGCCTACATGGCTGGTGGATTGGGTGCCGGCTCCTTTGGTGGTCGCTCCGGCGGCGGATTCAGCGGTGGCGGCGGCAGCTTTGGCGGCGGCGGAGCCTCCGGTGGCTGGTAACAGGAGTAAAGAGACGAATCATGATTTCTAAACAGTTCTTCCACACGCTTCAGGCCAAGGTGCGCGAAGCGGAGCTAGAGACTGATGCTGAACTGGTCACCGTGCTGGCCCCGGCCAGCGATGGCTATCGCTACATTCCCACCCTCTGGGCGGCGCTACTGGCGATGCTCACCCCGCTGCTGGTGTTCCAGCTCGGCTTCTGGCTAGGCTGGTACGAAATCCTGCTGGTGCAGTGGTCGGTCTGGCTGCTGCTGAGCCTGCTGTTCCACTGGACCCCAATAAAAATGCGGCTCATCCCGAAGAAGGTTCGCCAGCACCGGGCGGCCCTGATGGCTCGCCTGCAATTTGTCGAACAGGGGCTGCACCGCACCCGCGACCGGCTCGGGGTGCTGATCTTCGTCTCGGCCGCCGAGCACTATGTAGAAATACTGGTGGATGACGGCATCGCCCAGCATATCGACAACGGCCAGTGGCAGGAGATCATCGACGACTTCGTGGCACGAGTGCGCAACAAGGAGATCGAACAGGGTTTTCTGGAGTGCGTAGAGCGCGTTAGCGCCATTCTGACCGATGCCTTCCCGGCCACCCGGGATCAAAACGAGCTGCCGGACAGTCTGATCATCCTCGACAAGCCCTGATCCGGTTTAAAAAACCGGCATTCTGCGCAAGGGTTAGGCATTCGGAAAAGATTATGAAAAATAAGGGGAAAAGAGGTTGACCCACACAGTCCTTTCCCCTAAATTACGCCCCGTTCCAGCGCAACAGCGCAGCGAACGAAAATTTGGTGAGGTGTCCGAGTGGCTGAAGGAGCACGCCTGGAAAGTGTGTATACGGCAACGTATCGAGGGTTCGAATCCCTCCCTCACCGCCAAATTTAAAAAACCGACCTCAGGGTCGGTTTTTTGCTTTCCGGCAACGCAAACACCTATGCCGACAAGTGAGCCAGAGCCACGCAGTGGCGGATCATCCACGCGCTCCCCCCCAGTTTGCAAAGCCCTGATGGAACATCACCGCTTTTCGTATTGCCAGCTCCCGCCCCCTACCTTGCTTTTGTGATTGCCCCACCCAACAAGCGCTCCTTCCTGTCACAACAGGAGCAACAAGATGATTGCAATGCCATCTTATGGCCGCAACACGCCTTCTTTTATGGACGTTACCCAGCGCCCATTAATTGCTCAGCGATTGGATTTCATTTTGAAAAACTGATAGTTAAGTAGCTACACTAGCCATTATCAACATGCAGGGACGTGTAAAAGATGAGCTTGATTGGCTTGGTACTGGCGTTGATCGCCATCCTTGGCGGCAACATGATCGAGGGTGGTCATCCCAGTGCACTGCTCGATCTGCCCGCATTTCTTATCGTGATAGGTGGCACCATAGGTGCTGCGCTGACCCAGTTCCCGTTCTCCGTTGTCGGCAGCACCATGAAGCGTTTCAAATGGCTGCTCTCCCCCCTCAAGCTCGACATGCATGAACAGGCCCAGTTGCTGGAGACCCTGGCAGGCAACGCCCGCCGCAGCGGTATGCTGGCGCTGGAAGGGATGATCGAGGAGATCAAGGATCCCTTCCTGAAGAAAGGGGTGCAGATGATGGTCGATGGCTACGAGAAGGCCAAAATCCACGAGGTGCTGGAGAACGAGATCGAATTTGAACAGGAAGATCTCGAACAGACGGTCAAATTCTATGAAGCTATGGGCGGCTACTGCCCGACCATGGGGATCGTCGGGGCGGTATTTGGCCTGATCCACGCCATGGGTCTGCTTGATGCCCCCGACAAACTGGGTGGCGCCATCGCGGTGGCCTTTATCGCCACCATCTACGGGGTATCCGCCGCCAACCTGATCTTTTTGCCGTTCGGCAACCGCTACAAAGGGTTTGCCCACCAGATCCGCCACTACAAGGAGATGACCCTGACCGGCATTCTCTGCATCGTGGATGGCGAATCCCAAGCGCGCCTGCAAGTTACCCTCGAACCTTATCTGGGAGGTCACGGTGGCCAAAAAGAAAAAGGCTGAAGCACCGGAGAACCACGAACGCTGGCTGGTCTCCTATGCCGACTTCATGACCCTGCTGTTCGCCCTGTTTGTGGTGCTCTACTCCTTTGCCATGGCCAAGCAGTCCGAAACCCGGGTGCTTATCCAGGGCTTTATCGAGTCGCTGGGTAAAATCGGCCTCATCTCCCCGCCTGCCGGCTCACCCTTGATGCAGGGGGGAACAGGGATTCTCGAGCCGGAATCGAAGACCACGCCGAGCAGCCCGAAAGAAGAGACTGTACTGGAAAAAGATGCCCCCATGGCGGCATCGGACCCCTTCAACGAGACCATAGGTGCCTCGGAAAAACCGAGCGCCACCGAAGCCTGGCCCCACAAGACCAAGGAGCAGGAGTGGGTGCAGGTGACCAAGCAGAAGCTGGAGCAGCAGCTAAAGGCCCAGATTGAATCGAAGGATCTGGAGGTCGAGCAGCTTGGCAGTCAGCTGGTGATCCGCATCGGCGAGAAGGCGCTATTCCCCTCCGATTCGGCGTTCCTGCAGCCCCAGTTCATCCCGCTGGTCAACAAGATCGCCGGCATTCTGGCCAATATCCCGGGGCAGGTAGTGGTCACCGGTCATACCGACAACTCCCAGGCGCCGGTGGAGCTCTATCGCAACAACTGGGAGCTCTCGGTGCTGCGGGCCTCCTCCATCGTGCAGACTATGCTGACCAACCCCCAGCTGGATGCCAGACGAGTCATCGCTCAGGGTGTGGCCGACACCCAACCCCGCTTTGCCAATGACACCCCCGAACATCGCCAGGCGAACCGCCGGGTCGATATCACCCTCTCCCAAGGCAAGGCCGCAGAAGAGTCGCTGCAACTGCTCAAGCCCTGATCCCCTCCGCTCCCGCTTCGCGCGGGAGCCTCTTTTTAAAAACAAATAACTCAATAATATCAACACCATAAGATCTTAATGATAATGATTGCCATTTATTGTCAAGTGGTCAGGCCTCTGCAATAATGCCGTCCTTCAGGCTTAAATAAAAACAATTATCATTATGAACAAACTGCTTCAGGCATGGCCGGCACTCCTGTGTGCCTCCGCTGGCGCGGCCGATCTTCCCCCTGTGGAGAAGGCTCGCAGCGACGACACCATCATTGTCACCGGGCAACGGGTACAACAGAAACTCTCCGATGTTTCCGGCTCCATCACCGTCATCACCCAGGAAGAGCTGGACCGTCAGGTCGCCAGCGAGCTGACCCATGTGTTTCGCAAGATCCCCGGTGTCTCGGTCACCGGCTCTGCTGGACGACCGCAAAACATCAGCGTGCGCGGCATCGGTGGCAACCGCATCCTGCTGATCAAGGATGGGGTACGCGTCAGCGACGGCTTTGGCGCCGACAACATCAATGACAAGGTGGGTCGCTTCAACTTCGATCTCGATGACATCAAGCAGATTGAGGTGGCCAAGGGAGCCGGCTCCTCCCTGCATGGCTCCGATGCCATCGGCGGCACCGTGGTGATGAATACCAAGCAGCCGGAAGATTATCTGCAACAGCAAGATAGCTATCTGGCGGCCAAGACTCTCTACGGTGGCGACAGCAACAAGAAGAAGCTCAGCATGACCGGCGCGGTACGGGCACTGGAGAGCGCACATCTGTTGCGCCTCTCCGGCTGGCGCGGCAACGAAACCGCCAACTTTGAAGAGAGCCGCATTCCGGCGGATCTGGATGGCATGAGTGCCTCCACCAGCAGCCGCCTCCCCCTCAATGCCCATCACGCTCTGCGGCTGGAGCTGGACTACTACGAGGATCACGCCAAACGCCAGATGGGGCCCAAAGCGGTGCCCCAACCCGATGGCAGCTGGGACGTGGTCGGTTTTCAGGAAGATGGCGATCAGCGCACCCAGGGCGGTAAGTTCAGCTGGGAAGCCAGCGATCTGGGCATGGTCGATACCCTCAACTGGAGCCTGTTTGGCAACCAGTCACGCAACGAAGCCAACCAGCGCCAGCTGCTGCGCAACGATGCCCTGAGCGGCTATCCCAGATATCGCAGCCAGCGCACCCTCTCCACGTTCGAGGAGCTGCGCCTTGGCAGCGAGCTGGAGCTGCAGAGCAAGCTGAGCACCGGCTCACTGGATCACACCTTCAGCTACGGTGTGGAAGTGGAGCAGGCCAACCACGAGCGACCGGTCAGCAATCTGAACCTGGAAGATGGCATCACCACCCAGGGACAGAAAGCCCCCTTCAGCAAGGCCGAGACCCGCCGCGATGGCATCTGGCTGAGCGATGTGATCGATCTGGGCAGCTGGCAGTTTACCCCGACCCTGCGCTTTGACCGCCAGCGCCTGCGCGCACCGGACAGCAATCTGGCACAGAACCACAGCGACCACATCTCCCCCAGTGTGGCGGCCAGCTACCGCTTCAACGAGACATGGCGCAGCTGGCTCAGCTATGCCAACGGCTTCCGTGCCCCCGCTTATGATCAGGTTTACGGCAACATTCCCCACTACTTTGCCATGCCGCCGTTCGAGATCATTGCCAACCCCAACCTCAAGGAGGAGACCAGCCACAGTCTGGAGTGGGGAGTGAATGGCCAAAGCGACAACTGGAGCGTCAAACCGGCCGTTTTCTACAACCGCTACTACAACTTCATCGACTGGCGCCAGACCGGTTTTCGCCTCGATGACGGTGTCTTCCTGCGCCAGTATCGCAACGTCGCCAAAGCAGAAACCTGGGGCGCCGAGCTGGCCGCCAGCCTCTGGCTGAGCGACGAGTGGGAGCTTTCGACCAATCTGGCCTGGATGGATGGCAAGGATCACCGCGGTGAGCCGCTGCGCACCCAGACACCGCTGGAAGGCAACACCACCCTGCGCTGGCAACAGCTCGACTGGGGGGTTGAGCTCAGTGGCAACTATGCCGCCGCCATGACCAAGGTGCCCCAGTGCGCCAATGCGCAGACTGGCTACAACGGTGCCTGCCAGAGCAGCGCAGGCTGGTTCAGTCTGGACCTCACCGGCGACTGGCAGATCACCGAGACGCTCAAGGTCAATGCCACCATCGGCAACCTGCTCGATACCCGCTATGTCCGCTATCAGGATGTGGCCGGACTCCCGGCTGGCAGCGACACCTCCCTCTACAGCCAGAGCGGCCGCTACCTGTCAGCCAGCCTCAGCTACCGTTTCGTGGGGATGTGATGAAGCATCATGCAATCATGGCGGCCCTGTTGGCCGTCCCGTTGGCGTGGGCGCAAGAGGCCCTGCCACCCCCGATCCCGTCCCAGCCACACCTGATTTCAGGCAATCCCGTACGCCAGGACCCCTACTTCTGGTTGCGGGATGAGAGCCGCAGCAACACGGCCATTCTCGCCCTGCTCAAGCAGCAAAATCGCTGGAGCGAGCAGCAACTCGCCGCGCAGCAGCCGCTGGAAGCAACCTTGCGCGCCGAGTTTGCCCGTCATCCGGTGGGGGAATCTGTGCCAGACAACTGGCTTGTCCGCGGCGATCAGGCATGGCAGCTGCGCCCGGATGGCTCACTCTGGCAACGCCACGGGGGCAAGGTGCAGCAACGGCTTCCCGCCAGAGCGGGTGAGGGCTATTACGAAGCGGGCAGCTGGGCCCTGAGCCCGGATAACCTCACACTGGCCATCGCCGAAGACAGGCGCGGCGATCTCGACTATCAAGTTACCCTGCTCGATCTCCAGAGCGGCAAGGCGCTGGCCAGTTTGGCGCAGCGCAGCGCTGATCTCGCCTGGTCACAAGATGGTCGCACCCTCTACAGCATCGCCAACGAGCGTTACACCCTGCGCCCCTGGCAGCTGCGCGGCTGGCAGGATGGCCAGGAGCAGACTCTCTATGAGGAGCAGGATCCCGCCTGGCTGCTCAGCCTCTATCGCACCACGGATGGCCAGCATCTGGTGTTGCAGGGCAACAACCACGACAGCTCGGAGCAGTACCTGCTCGACTCGGGCAAGCCGCAGCAGATCAAACCCCGCCAGCGCGGGGTGGAATACTATCTGGACAGCCAATCCGGCTGGGTGATCAAGAGCAACCGGGAGGGGGCATTTGCCCTCTACTCAGCCAGCACGCCGCTCGGTGAGTGGCAGCGCCTCTGGCCCAGCGCCGGGGAAGATCTCGGCGATCCCGAGAAGTGGCGACTGTTTGATCGCCATCTGGTGGTGCAGTTTCGCCAGCAGGGGGAGGATTGGCTCACCCTGCTCGATCGCAACGGCCATGAACGCCAGCGCCTGCCGCTGGCCAGTGGCGCAGGAACCGGCTGGCTGCAAGGAGAACATGACCCGGCCAGCGACCGCATTCTGGTGCGCAGTCAGGGCTTGAGCCAGCCCCCCGGCCAGCGCTGGCTGGATTTAAACAGCGGCCAGTGGATCAACGACCAGCACACCGCAGGCAATAAAGCATTGCCCTATCAGAGCGAGCGGCGCTGGATCACCTCTGCCGATGGCACTCGGGTACCTGTCTCGCTGGTGTGGCGCAAGGATCTGGCCCCTCGCGCCGTACTGCTCTACGGCTATGGCGCCTATGGCACGCCGATGCGCCCCTACTACCAGAAAGAGCTGTTAAGCCTGCTGGATCGGGGCTTTGTCTACGCCATCGCCCATGTGCGCGGCGGCGGCATGCTGGGGGAGCAGTGGACCCGCGACGGGCGGGGCATCCACAAGCAGAACGGCATCAGCGACTTTCTCGCAGCCGGTGTCGCCCTGCGCCACTGGTCGTCCGACTCTGCTCCCCTGCCCCTGTTTGCCATGGGGGGCAGCGCGGGGGGCACGCTGGTTGCTGCGGCCCTAAACCAGCAACCGACACTCTTTAGTGGCGCAGTGTTGCAGGTTCCCTTCGTCGATATGCTCGGCACCATGAGCGATCCTGCCCTCCCCTTGACCCGTCAGGAGTATCAGGAGTGGGGCAACCCGGCCAAGCCCACAGAGTATCAGGCGATGCGCCGCATCAGCCCCTACGACAACCTGCACCGCGCCCCCTACCCGCCCCTGCTGGTCACTACCGCCCTGCACGATAGCCAGGTCCCCTACTGGGAGCCGGTCAAGTGGCTGGCTCGCCTGCGGGAGCACAGCACCGGCTCCGGACCCTACCTGCTGCTGACCGAACTGGAGGGTGGCCACCGCGCTGGTGGCGGCGATCGGGCTCGTGAATTTGCCTTCTTGTTGCATCTGGCGGGGATCAATCAATGACCCTGCCGCTGATTGGGAGTACCACTATGAAACCCCTGTTGCCCGCCCTCTTGCTGGGGCTGGCTGGCTTTTCCACTCAGGCCGCCGAACTGCGTTTTGTTGAACAGGACGCCTCGGCCAATACCCGCCTCTGGCTCGAACAGCAGCTCGGCGTCACCCTGAGTGATGCCCCGGCCTACCAGCGCCAAGGCAAGCTGGGCCACTATCTGCATTATCGCCAGCAGCTCAATGGCGCACCGATCGCCGGTCTCATGGCCGCCGTCAGTCTCGATGAGCAGGGTCGCCCGTGGCGTCTCTATCACAATACCCGACTGATGCAGGCACAGGCGGCGCCATGTGATGAAGCAAGCCGCGCCGGGGTGGATGCCTATACCGCCACGCTGGATGGTACGGTGTGGCAATTCGCTGGCAGTGACGAAGCCCAGCCCTGGTACTGGCAGGATGGCGACACCCTGACTGCGGCCTGGCGTCTGCTGGCGGTGGAAAGCCAGCCGGGCAACAGCAAGAGCAGCCACTGGCAACTGTTTGTCACCTGCGATGGCAGCGCCCTGCTGGGGCGCACGCTGCAAGAGGCCAACACCCGTGCCGAAACGGCCCCGCTGGCAGGGGAAACGGCCACAGTGCAGGCCCGCATCTTTGCCCTCGACCCACGCACTCAGCTGCAAGATGGCAATTTGCTGTGGCGCCACGATCTGGTGCTGGACAACGGGGCCTATCGCACCGTCCCGCTCACGGTACAAAAGGTGGATGACACCTACCAGCTGAGTGGCCCTCGCGCCCGGGTCGTGGATGGCGCGGCGCCGGAAACTGCCCCCTTTAGCAGCCCTGATGCCGATGGCTTCCTGCTGGATCACCAGCAGCCAGCCTTCCTCGATATCAATGGCTACTACCATCTGGATCTGGCCCAGCGCCATGTGGAATCCCTTGGCTACCCGACGCTGATGGGCGGCCCCCTGGCCATCGATACCGATGCCGGGGAGCAGGACAACTCCCTCTATGACCCCTTCCTGCGCCGGTTGGAAATTGGCCGGATCGGGGTACCCGATGCGGAAGATCCCATGGTGATCTGGCACGAGTTTGGCCATGCGGTGCAGCACCATATCCTGCCCGACATGGGAGAAGAGGGTGACTGGGGCGCCATCGGCGAGGGCTTTAGCGACTATCTGGCCGCCAGCTGGCGCCAGCGTAGTCCAGAGGCTCGCCAGTTCGAGCCTTTCATGGTCTTCAACTGGGATGCCAGAATCAGCGGCCGAACGCCCCGTCAGCTCGATGATCTGCGGGCGCGCTATCATCCGGGCTTCCTCTATCCAGCTCACCTCACCATCAACGGCAGCAACGGCGACCAGCTGTGGGGCACTCCGCTCTTCACCGCGCTGCGCCAGGCCGTTGAACAGTATGGCGAGGTAGCCCGTGACGAGTTCGATACCCTGCTGATTGAATCCCACTTCGGCCTCGGCCCGCAGGTGCGGATGCCCCAGCTGGCGCGGGTCACCGTGGATACCGCCAACCGCCTCTATCCGGACCGCAGTTATGGCAAGCTGCTGGAGCAGGCCTTCCGCCACCACGCCCTGCTGCCCACCCCCATCGCGGCCCGCCTTGCCGATGACAGCTACCTGTTGCCCGGGGAGAAAAAGAGCCTCGCCATCGAATTGACCAACCAGAGCGACCGCCCCCTGACCGTGGCTGACGCCAGCTTGCTCCCGACCAAGGGGCTCATGGGTGACGATCACTGGCAAGGAGAGCTCAACGCCGATGGCACCGCCCGCTGGACCCTGCCGCTGGAAGCGGCGAGCAACTTGACCTGTGGCGAGGCAGTCACCTTGCCGCTGCAGTTCCAGCTCACCCTGCCCAGCCCCACCGAGCGCCAGACCCGCCTTGACCTGCAACTGCCGATCGGTGAACCGCTCTGGCAGCGGGCCATCGGCCAGGGTGGCCAGATCAAGGATGCGGTGAGCGATGAACGGCACGGCCTGTCCCGCTTCACTCTCACCCTGCCCGAGAGCAAGGCCCGCATCGACAGTGGATTCGTGGTTGCCCTCGATCTGGAGCACAGCAAGCTGGAGCAGCTGGAGATCTGGCTCACCTCCCCTTACGGTACCCGGATCAGCCTGTGGAACAAGGGTTACGCCAGCCATACCCGGCTCAAGGGGGAGTTCCCCCGTGAACTGGTACCGTTCGAATCGCTGGATAAGCTGCACGGCGAACCGCTCGCTGGCCGCTGGCTGCTGGAGATCAACGACACCAGCGCCGGTGACACCGGTCAGTTGCGCAACTGGCGTGTAGCCCAGCAAGTCGGCGCCCGCTGCGACAAGGATGAAGCCCTGCCCAACACCGGCATCATTCCCCTTGAGCAGGATGAAGGGGGTGGCGGCACGACTTCCCCCCTGCTGCTGTTGCTGGCCCTCTGGCCCCGCCTCTGGCGCCGGAGCACCCCGCGCCGTTGAATCCTGTACCACGGGGGTTACCGCCCCCGTGAACCTGTGACCGAATCAAGGAATGTGAAGTGAAACCATCCGTACTGGTTATTGCAACCCTCTCAGCCCTGCTCAGCGCCTGTGGCGGCGGGGAAGATAACGCACCACTGGCGATCCCGGACTACCGGGTCGATGTCGCTCTGCCGACTGCCGGTACCCTGTGCGCCGATCTGGATCAGAACTGGCAATGTGATCCCGCCGATCCTGCCGTCAGCGGCGAAGGAGCTGTGGCCCTGGTCAGCCGTTCGGCCAACATCGTCAACTCGCCCCTGCTGTTCGTACCGAGGAGCGGAGGCCTGCTACTGGCACATCCGGCCGCCAAAGGGGATCCACAACGGCTGCAACCGACCCTGCTCAGTACCCTGTGGCAGAGCCGCATTGCCGAAGGGGTGGCCGCCGATCGCGCACTGGCGCAGCTGCTGGCCGATCTCGCGCCGCTGCAACCGGGCAGCGATCGCGCGGCCCTCGCGGGTCTCGGCCAGTTTGATCAGGCGCTGCAGCAGGTGGCGATCAGCTTGCAACAACAGGCCCGCACACACCTTGCCACCGCCAAGGAGACCCAGTTGCTCACCACCAGCTATCGCGCCATCAGTCTGATGCTGGAGCAATTGGCTCAGGAGTGGCAGCGCAACGGCCAGTTTGCTGAAGAGACACAAAGAGAGCTACTGACCCTGCTGGTGCAGCAGCAGCCACGCAACCTGCTAACCGTCACCGGCGTCACCACCTTCAGCGATGGCAACGACCCGCTGCTGGAACAGGAACCCGCCGACTATCCGGGACAAGATGCCAGCTGGAATCGCACTCGTCCCCAGCTTGCCTATCGCAAACTCGATGATCGCGGTCAGGTGCTCCCCGACAACGCGCCGAGCTGGCAGTGCGTCAAGGATCTCAATACCGGTCTGGTGTGGGAGGTCAAATCGGACGATCCCTTGAGCCCGGCCTGGAAAAGCAGACCCTTTGCCTATGAGGATGAGCAGTTCAAGGCGACCGCAGGCGAGCAGCAAGCGGCCTACCAGCATATTCATAAGAGGATCGAACAGCTCACCGCCGAAGGAGATCTGGCGGCCCTAGCCCGGGCACAGGCGCTGACCACCATGCTGACCACCCGCGCGTATCAGCAGTGGCTCAATGGCGAGCAACGCTGCGGCATCAGCCAGTGGCGGCTGCCCACCATGGGTGAGCTGATGTCACTGATGCACTACGGCAGCCTGGCCAAGGACCCGCTGGGTCAACGCATCATCGTGGATACCCGTTACTTCCCGGATATCGCCTCCTCGGAAGATGACACCTACCATGGCTACTACTGGAGCGCCACCAGCAACACCGCCCAGCGCTTCTCCGGTGGCCCCATCAGCAAACGCACAGTCCTGCTCTTGGGAGAAGATGCGGGCACCACCTATCCCGCGCTGGTGCAGCAAGATACCTATATCGAGCTGATGCAGGTACGACTGGTCGCCACTCCCCAATAATCCGAGGAATATCATGAGCCTTTATCGCTTTTCGTTCGCCATGCTGGCACTGATGGCCCCCCTGGCCCACGGTGCTGCCATCTGTGATGACACCATGGATCGCACCGCCCCCTCTGCCCGTTTTCTTGACCATGGCAACGGCACCGTCACGGATCAACACACCGGCCTCACCTGGATGCGCTGCAAACTGGGACAGACATGGAGTGGCAGCAGTTGCCTGGGGGAACCGACCGTTTACTACTGGCAGCAGGGGCTGCAAGTGGCGGAGCGGATCCGCAGTGACAGCAGCCATGCTCTCTATCACTTCGGCGGTATCAGCCAGTGGCGCCTGCCCGACATCAAGGAGCTGGCGACCCTGGTCGAGCATGCCTGCTACAAGCCCTCTCTCAATGAAGCCATTTTCCCGCGTGCCATGGCGGGGGGCGGTAAAGAGGTCAATGAGGGCTATGTCTATCTGATGAGCAGCACGGTAACCTCCGCCAATGGTCAGCGGGCGTATCTGGACATCACCTCGGGAGATATCGGTCTTCGCTCCATTGGCGCCTACCCGGATCAGGTCTTGCTGGTCGCCAATAAACCCTGACCGCCCCACGCTCGAAACCGGAACGCGATGACAGGAGAGGCTTGAAAGCCTCTCTTTTTATTGCTCTTGCCATCCCCCCTGTCTCACCCGCCATCACGCTCTTCTCCCGCCTGCGCCCCCTGCCCGCGATACCGGCCTGATCCTGCTTCGCACGCGGAATTTACCCCTTTCAGGTGATGACGAGGAGCAGCTCTCTGCGCTTTCCAGGCCTTTCTCGCCCGCCATAACCAACAAAAAAGTGCGCTTCTTAACAAAATTTAATTACCGGTTAACCGATTAATAATTAACCCGTAAAAATGACATGTAAATCAGTGCGAAAGTGTCATAATGCGTAACATTATTGTTAAGTCGCTTGATTAATTTGGTTAGGAAAAACCTCTATGTTTGCTGATATTTCTGCTCAACATTGGGCTTTTGCCATTTATGTCATCGGTGCCATCACCATCTGTCTGGTGATGATAGGCCTCGCTGCCCTGCTGGGAGGTCGTGCCTACGGCCGCACCAAGAACAAGCCATTTGAATCTGGTGTCGACTCGGTCGGCAGTGCCCGCCTGCGTTTTTCCGCCAAGTTCTATCTGGTCGCCATGTTCTTCGTCATCTTCGACGTCGAGGCGCTCTACCTGTTTGCCTGGTCTGTTTCCGTGCGGGAGAGCGGCTGGGTCGGCTTTATTGAAGCCACCATTTTCATCGGACTGCTGCTTATCGGCCTGATCTACCTCTGGCGCATCGGCGCACTGGACTGGTCACCGCGCAAACCGCAGTTGAACAACAAAAACAGTGATTGAACCACAGACCCTTTCCTTGAGGTTGCACCATGAAGTACACCCTGACCCGGATTGACCCGGATGCACCCGTTGAGCGCTACCCCCAGGAGCAGCGCCAGACCGTCGATGACCCACTGGCGCAAGAAGCGACGCGCGGCATCATGATGGGCCGCCTCGAGGAGGTGCTGCAAGACACTGTCAACTGGGGCCGCAAAAACTCCCTCTGGCCTTACAACTTCGGCATCTCCTGCTGCTACGTGGAGATGTGTACCGCCTTCACCTCCCCCCACGATGTGGCCCGCTTCGGCGCCGAAGTTATCCGAGCCTCGCCCCGTCAGGCCGACTTCATGGTGATTGCAGGGACCCCCTTCATCAAGATGGCGCCAGTCATCCAGCGCCTGTATGAACAGCTGCTCGAACCCAAGTGGGTGATCTCCATGGGGGCCTGCGCCAACTCCGGCGGCATGTATGACATCTATTCCGTGGTGCAGGGGGTGGACAAGTTCCTGCCGGTCGACGTCTACATTCCGGGTTGCCCGCCCCGTCCCGAAGCCTTTTTACAAGCCCTGATGCTGCTGCAGGACTCCATCGGCAAAGAACGCCGCCCCCTCTCCTGGGTGGTGGGCGATCAGGGGATCTACCGTCCCCAGATGCAGGCCGAAAAAGAGCGCAAGCGCGGCGAACGGATCAATGTGACCAACCTGCGCACGCCGGATGAGATCTGACCATGAAACTGACTCGTGATTTTCCCAGCAATTACGCCATGGCCCAGTGGCAGCCCAGCGACCACAAGGATGCCAAAGTCATTGGCGAACTGTTTGCCCACTTCGGGGCCGAGCACTTCACCGTGCAGACCACGCGCACCGGCGTGCCGGTGGTCTGGCTTCCCCGCGAACTGCTGCAGGATGTGATGGGCTTTTTGCGCAAGGTGCCCTCCCCGTTTGTGATGCTGTTTGATCTCAGCGCCACCGACGAGCGGCTGCGCAGCCATCGCGACGGTCTGCCCCAGAGCGATTTCACCGTCTTCTATCACCTCATCTCCATCGACCGTAACGCCGATGTGATGTTGAAAGTGGCGCTGGCCGAAAGTGACCTGCATCTGCCCACCATCACCAACCACTTCCCCAATGCCAACTGGTACGAGCGGGAAGTGTGGGATCTGATGGGCATCACCTTCGATGGCCACCCCCATCTGACCCGCATCATGATGCCCAAGAGCTGGCAGGGTCACCCGCTGCGCAAGGATTACCCCGCGCGCGCCACCGAATTCGATCCCTTCATGCTCGATGCCGCCAAACAGGACATGGAGCAGGAGAACCTGCTGTTCAAACCGGAAGAGTGGGGCCTGGCCCGCGGCAACGAGAACGAGGACTACATGTTCCTCAACCTCGGCCCCAACCACCCCTCTGCCCACGGTGCCTTCCGGTTGGTGTTGCAGCTCGATGGCGAGGAGATCCGCAACTGCGTGCCCGACATCGGCTACCACCATCGTGGTGCCGAGAAGATGGGCGAGCGCCAATCCTGGCATAGTTACATTCCCTATACCGACCGGGTCGAGTATCTGGGCGGGGTAATGAACAACCTCCCCTATGTGCTGGCGGTCGAGAAGCTGGCCGGCATCAAGGTGCCGCAGCGGGTCGACATGATCCGGGTGATGATGGCGGAGCTGTTTCGCATCCAGAGCCACCTCTTGTTCCTCGGAACCTATATCCAGGACGTGGGGGCCATGACCCCGGTCTTCTTCACCTTCACCGACCGGCAGAAGATCTACACCATCATTGAAGCGATCACCGGTGCCCGCATGCACCCGGCCTGGTTCCGCATCGGCGGTGTGGCCCACGACTTGCCGAAGGGATGGCAGCGGCTGGTGCAGGACAACCTGTTGAGCTGGTTGCCCAAGCGCTTGATGGATTACGAGAAAGCCGCGATGCGCAACAGCATTCTGCGCGGTCGAACCATAGGCGTCTCTGCCTACACCACCGAGCAGGCGTTGTCCTGGGGCACCACGGGGGCCGGATTGCGCGCCACCGGCCTCAACTTCGACGTGCGCAAGTGGCGCCCCTACTCCGGTTACGATCAGTTCGACTTTGAAGTGCCGGTCGGCAGCAATGGCGATGCCTACGACAGAGCCACCGTGCGGATCGAGGAGATCCGCCAGAGCATGTCGATCATCGAGCAGTGCATGAAGAACATGCCGGAGGGCCCCTTCAAGGCGGATCACCCCCTCACCACCCCGCCGCCCAAAGAGCGAACCCTGCAGCACATCGAGACCCTGATCAACCACTTCCTGCAAGTGTCTTGGGGCCCGGTGATGCCCGCTGCCGAGTCGTTCCAGATGATTGAGGCGACCAAGGGGGTCAACAGTTACTACCTGACCAGTGACGGCTCGACCATGAGCTACCGGACCCGGATCCGCACCCCGAGCTTTGCTCACCTGCAGCAGATCCCCTCGGTGATCAAGGGCAGCATGGTGTCGGACCTCATCGTCTATCTGGGCAGTATCGATTTCGTTATGTCGGATGTGGACCGTTAAGTGATCCGCCCTCCCGGCCCTGGCCGGGAATCGGGATCGCCGGACGAGCAGTAAAAGGACAAGCCACCAAAGGTCAAGTCATGAGCCAGCAATGTCAGTGTCACAATAATCAGACCCCACAGGGGCAAGGGGCATGCAGCAGCAAACAGGACGACTTCGTTCTGAGCCAGGCTGAACGCGATGCCATCGAACACGAGAAACACCACTACGAAGATCCCCGCGCCGCCAGCATCGAAGCGCTCAAGATCGTGCAGCAGGCCAGAGGCTGGGTACCCGACGGTGCCATTCACGCCATCGCGGCCGAGCTCGGCATTCCCGCCAGCGACGTGGAGGGGGTCGCCACCTTCTATAGCCAGATCTTCCGCCAGCCGGTAGGGCGTCACATCATCCGCGTCTGCGACAGCATGGTCTGCTACATCAATGGCCATGAAGAGCTGATGGCCGGTCTCAAGGAGGTGATGAACCTCGGCCCCGGTCAAACTACCCCGGATGGCCGCTTCACCCTGCTGCCGGTCTGCTGCCTTGGCAACTGCGACAAGGGGCCAGCCATCATGATCGATGACGACACCTATGGCGGCCTCGATCCGGTGACCTTGCTGAAAACGCTGGAGGCTTACCCATGAGCCTGCCGCAAAACAAGATCCTCGCCTCTCTTGGCACCCCCAATCGCACCCCGCGAGCCCCCGAGACCCACCCGCTCACCTGGCGGCTGCGGGATGACGGCCAGCCGGTGTGGCTGGAGGAGTATCAGGCCAAACAGGGCTATGAAGCCGCCCGTAAGGCGCTCGGCCAGATGAGCCCGGACGAGATTGTCAGTACCGTCAAGGATGCCGGCCTCAAGGGGCGCGGCGGTGCGGGCTTCCCCACTGGTGTGAAGTGGGGGCTGATGCCCAAAGACGAGAGCATGAACATCCGTTACCTGCTCTGCAACGCCGACGAGATGGAGCCCAACACCTGGAAAGATCGCCTGCTGATGGAGCAACTGCCCCATCTGCTGATCGAGGGGATGATCATCAGTGCCCGGGCGCTCAAGGCCTATCGCGGCTATATCTTCCTGCGCGGCGAATACGTTGATGCCGCCATCCACCTGCGCCGCGCGGTGGAAGAGGCCAAGGCCGCCGGTCTGCTAGGCAAAAACATTCTGGGATCCGGTTTTGACTTCGAGCTGTTCGTCCACACCGGCGCCGGTCGCTACATCTGTGGTGAAGAGACGGCGCTGATCAACTCGCTGGAAGGGCGCCGCGCCAACCCGCGCGCCAAGCCCCCCTTCCCCGCCGTTTCCGGCGTCTGGGGCAAACCCACCTGCGTCAACAACGTAGAAACCCTCTGCAACGTGCCCGCCATTATCGGCAACGGAGTCGCCTGGTATCACGCTCTGGCGCTGCCGGGCTCGGAAGATCACGGCACCAAGCTGATGGGCTTCTCCGGCAAGGTGAACAACCCCGGGGTCTGGGAGCTGCCCTTTGGCATCACCGCCCGCGAGCTGTTTGAAAATTACGCCGGCGGGATGAAGAGCGGCTATCGCCTGAAAGCCTGGCAACCGGGCGGCGCGGGCACCGGCTTCCTGCTGCCAGAGCACCTCGATGCCCAGATGTATACCGCCGGTATCGGCAAGGTAGGTACCCGGATGGGGACTGGCCTCGCCATGGCGGTGGATGACTCCATCAGCATGGTCTCCCTGCTGCGCAACATGGAGGAGTTCTTCGCCCGCGAGTCGTGTGGCTGGTGCACGCCCTGCCGCGACGGCCTGCCCTGGAGCGTCAAGCTGCTGCGGGCACTGGAACGTGGCGAAGGGCAATCCGGCGATCTGGCGACCCTGGAGCAACTCTGCGGTTTCCTTGGCCCGGGCAAGACCTTCTGCGCCCACGCACCGGGCGCCGTCGAGCCGCTGGCCAGCGCCATCAAATATTTCCGCTCCGAATTCGAGGCCGGGATCAAAGGCAGCGGCGACAACCGCAAGCCGGTCAAAGGGATCCAGCCCAATCTGCTGGGCGAGCGCTGGTAACGACACCACAGATTTCACAAAACAGGTTTCAGGGAAGTTGTATGGCAACCATTTATGTAGACGGCAAAGAGTACGAGGTAGACGGAGCAGATAACCTGCTGCAAGCCTGTCTGTCGCTGGGTCTGGACGTCCCCTATTTCTGCTGGCACCCGGCGCTGGGTAGCGTTGGCGCCTGCCGCCAGTGTGCGGTCAAACAGTATCAGAATGCCGATGACAAACGCGGTCGTCTGGTCATGTCCTGCATGACCCCGGCCACCGATGGCAGCTATATCGCCATCGAGGATGAAGAGGCAAAAGAGTTTCGCAAAAGCGTGGTGGAGTGGCTGATGACCAACCACCCCCACGACTGTCCGGTGTGTGAAGAGGGCGGCGCCTGCCACCTGCAGGACATGACGGTGATGACCGGCCACAACAGCCGTCGCTACCGCTTTACCAAGCGCACCCACCAGAATCAGGAGCTGGGCCCCTTCATCGGTCACGAGATGAACCGCTGCATCGCCTGCTACCGCTGCGTCCGTTACTACAAGGATTATGCCGGTGGCGAGGATCTCGGGGTCTACGGTGCCCACGACAACGTCTATTTCGGGCGGGTCGAGGATGGCACCCTGGAGAGCGAATTTTCCGGCAACCTGGTGGAGGTCTGCCCCACCGGCGTCTTCACTGACAAGACCCACTCCGAGCGTTACAACCGCAAGTGGGACATGCAGTTTGCCCCCAGCATCTGCCAGCAATGTTCCGTGGGCTGCAACATCAGCCCGGGTGAGCGTTATGGCGAGCTGCGCCGCATCGAAAACCGCTTCCACGGCAGCGTCAACCACTACTTCCTTTGTGACCGTGGCCGCTTTGGCTATGGCTACGTCAATCGGGCGGATCGCCCGCGCCAACCGCTGCTCAAAGATGGCAACGACCAGCTGACCATCACAGTCGATGGCGCCCTCAACCGCGCCGCCGATGCCCTGCGTAGTGCCAGCGACCTCATCGGCATCGGATCGCCCCGCGCGTCGCTCGAGAGCAACTTTGCCCTGCGCGAGCTGGTGGGTGAAGACAACTTCTACGCAGGCGTCGAGCAGGCCGAATGGGCCTGTCAGCTGAAGATGCTGCAGATCCTGCAACAGGGCGGCGTGCCGACTCCGAGCCTGCGGGACATGGAAGAGGCTGACGCCATTCTGGTGCTCGGCGAAGATGTCACCATGAGCGCCGCCCGTATCGCGTTGGCGCTGCGCCAAGCCGTCAAGGGCAAGGCTCGCGAGCTGGCCCGCAAGATGAAGGTCGATCTGTGGCAAGTCGCCGCCGTTCAGACCCTGGGTCAGAACGAGCGCTACCCGCTGCTCATCACCAGCCTCGACACCACCCGTCTTGATGATGTGGCGGCCGACAAGCTGCACGCCCCCTATGCCGATCAGGCGCGCCTTGGCTTTGCCATCGCCAACCTGCTCGACCCAGTAGCACCGGCCGTGACCGATCTCGGCCCCGAGCAGCAGGCACAAGCGACTCGCTGGGCCGAGCTGCTCGGCAACGCCAAGAAGCCGCTCATCATTGCAGGCTCCACTGCCCGCGATGTGGCGCTGCTTGAGGCGGCCAGCAACATTGCCCGCGCCCTGAAAGGACGTGGTCTGGAAGCCAGCATCGCGCTGGTTAGCCAGGAGGCCAACTCGCTGGGTCTGGCCATGCTGGGCGCTCAAACCTTGTCAGACAAGCCACTCGAAGCCGCCCTTGCGCGTATCGAGTCAGAAGAGGGGTTGGCGCTGGTCACTCTGGAGAACGATCTCTACCGCCGCGCGCCACGCAACCGGGTGGATGCTGCGCTGGCACGGCTGCAGCACCTGCTGGTCATCGACCATCAGGCGACCCCGACCGCCAACAAGGCTGATCTGGTGCTGCCAGCGGCCAGTTTTGCCGAAGCCGATGGCACCTTGGTCAATATGGAAGGACGCGCCCAGCGCTTCTTCCAGGTCTATGCGCCCGCCTTCTACAACGCCGATATTCAGGTGCGTGAAGGGTGGCGCTGGCTGGCGGCGCTGCAAGGGGCGATAGAACGCAAGCCGCTGCGCTGGCAGAACTTCGACCAGGTCAATCATGACTGCGCCACCAGCAATCCGCTGCTCGCTACCATGCTGGAAGCGGCGCCCAACGCAGGCTTGCGGATCCGTGGCATGCGGCTGGCCCGTGAGCCACACCGCTACAGTGGTCGCACCTCCATGCTGGCGGATCAGAACGTCAGCGAGCCACGGGTAGCGCAAGATCCCGACTCCCCCTTCAACTTCTCCATGGAAGGGTATGCCGGAGCCCGTCAGCCGCTGCCGCAAGTACCGTTCGCCTGGGCACCGGGCTGGAACTCTCCCTCCGCCTGGAACAAGTTCCAGGATGAAGTGGGTGGCAAACTGCGTGCTGGCGATCCGGGTCGCCGTCTGCTGGAAGCAACAGACCCGCAGGCAGAAGGCAAGGAGCTGCTCGGCTGGTTCACCACCATCCCCGCCCCCTTCAAGGCCGCAGAGGCGCTGCAAGTGGTCAATTATGCCCAGCTGTTTGGCGGCGAGGAGCTCTCCGCTCGCAGCCCGGTCATTCAAGCCCGGATGAACGAACCCGAGCTGGTACTCAATGCCCTTGATGCGCAGCGTCTGGCCCTCCACGGGGGCAGTCAGGTCTCCTTCTCCTGGGGCGGTAGCCACTGGCAACTGCGTCTGCGGCTTAGCGAGCAGCTGAGCGCCGGTCTGGTGGGGCTTCCCCTTGGGGTGAACGGCCTGCCGACGGCCCTGCAACAAGCCTCAATCACTAACCTGCAGGAGGTGATCGCATGAGCGAGTCGCTGATCGATCTGTTGCTGGAGGTGGGCAAGGCACTGATTGTGCTGGTGGGGATCGTAGGGGCTGGCGCCTTCATGAGCTTCATCGAGCGCCGTCTGCTGGCCCTGTGGCAGGATCGCTACGGCCCCAACCGGGTGGGGCCGTTTGGTCTGCTCCAGCTGGCCGCCGACATGATCAAGATGTTCTTCAAGGAGGACTGGATCCCGCCGTTCGCTGATCGGCGGATCTTTATCCTGGCCCCCATCATCGCCTTCACTGCCTTTATTCTGGCGTTTGCGGTGGTGCCCATCACCCCCACCTGGGGCGTGGCGGATCTCAATGTGGGGCTGCTCTACATCCTGGCCATCGCGGGGCTGGCGGTCTATGCGGTGCTGTTCGCCGGCTGGTCGAGCAACAACAAATACTCATTGCTCGGCAGCTTGCGCGCCTCGGCCCAGACCCTCTCCTACGAGGTGTTTCTCGGGCTATCCCTGATGGGGATTGTGATCCAGACCGGCAGTTTCAACCTGCGGGATATCGTCGAGGCACAGGCAGACTTGTGGAACGTGGTGCCCCAGATTTTGGGCTTTGTCACCTTCCTGTTTGCCGGTGTCGCCGTCACCCACCGTCACCCGTTCGATCAGCCGGAAGCCGAGCAGGAGCTCGCCGATGGCTATCACATCGAGTATGCGGGGATGAAGTGGGGTCTCTTCTTCGTGGGCGAATATATCGGCATCGTGCTGATCTCCTCGCTCATCGTGACCCTCTTCTTCGGTGGCTGGCACGGCCCCTGGCTGCCCCCCTTCATCTGGTTTGCCCTGAAGACCGCCTGTTTCATGGTGTTCTTCATCCTGCTGCGGGCCTCCCTGCCTCGCCCGCGCTTTGACCAGGTGATGTCGTTTGGCTGGAAAGTCTGCTTGCCGCTGACCCTGATCAATATGCTGGTCACCGCGGCAGTTGTACTGATAAGTACGCAGTGAGGCACTCAATATGAAAATTGTTAGCATTATTCAGGGTGTCGGCACCCAGTTACGCAGTCTGGCCATGGTCTTCTCCCATGCCTGGCGGCCCCGTGAAACCCTCAACTATCCGGAGCAGGCAGTCTATGCCGCCCCCCGCTACCGCGGTCGCATCGTGCTGACCCGTGACCCCGACGGGGACGAGCGCTGCGTGGCCTGCAACCTCTGCGCAGTTGCCTGCCCGGTCGGCTGCATCTCGCTGCAAAAATCCGAGCGGGAAGATGGTCGCTGGTATCCGGAGTTCTTTCGCATCAACTTCTCTCGCTGCATCTTCTGCGGCCTGTGTGAAGAGGCTTGCCCTACCACCGCCATCCAGCTGACACCGGATTTCGAGATGGGTGAGTATCGCCGCCAGGATCTGGTGTACGAGAAGGAAGATCTGCTGATCAGCGGGCCCGGCAAATTCCCGGACTACAACTTCTATCGCATGAGCGGGATGGCCATCGACGGCAAGCCGAAAGGGGATGCCGAAAACGAAGCCAAGCCCATCGATGTCAAGAGCCTGCTGCCCTGAGGAGTCAATCATGGAACTGGCATTTTATGCCTCGGCCCTGGTGGCCATTTACAGCACGCTGCGGGTGATCAGTACCAGCAATCCCATGCATGCGCTGCTCAATCTCATCATCTCCCTCATCGCCGTGGCCATGATCTTCTTCTGCCTGGGTGCCGCCTTTGCGGGCGCCCTGCAGGTGATCGTCTACGCCGGCGCCATCATGGTGCTGTTCGTGTTCGTGGTGATGATGCTGAACCTGGGGAGTGCCCAGGCACAGGAGAAAAAGTGGCTCACCCCCATGACCTGGGGGGGCCCAGCCCTGCTCTCGCTGATCCTGTTGGGCTTTCTGGCCCACGGCATTCTCGGGGTGAGCGGGGGCCTGATCGGAGTGACCGAGGTGACCGCCAAGCAGGTGGGTGTCGAGCTCTTTGGCCCCTATGTGCTGGCGGTGGAGCTTGCCTCCATCCTGCTGCTGGCGGGTCTGGTAACCGCCTATCACCTGGGTCGGGAAGAGAAGAGCGGTGAAGTGCTCTCCGTCCCGCGCTCTGCTTCCCGCTCTGCACAAGAAGGAGGTCAGCAATGAATGGAATCCCTATGGAGCACGGCCTCCTGCTGGCCGCGGTGCTCTTCTGCATCGGCTTGTGCGGTCTGCTGATCCGCCGCAACCTGCTCTACATCCTGATGAGTATCGAGATCATGATGAATGCCTCGGCACTGGCGTTTGTGGTGGCGGGTAGCCGCTGGGCCCAGGCCGATGGCCAGATCATGTATATCCTGGTGATTTCTCTGGCGGCAGCGGAGGCCAGTATCGGCCTTGCCCTGTTACTGCTGCTCTATCGTCGTTACCACACCCTGAACGTGGACACTGTGAGCGAGATGCGCGGATGAGCCTCTTATATCTGACTTTTCTATTTCCGCTGCTGGGATGGCTGGTGTTGGCCTTCTCCCTCGGCCGGTTTGGTGAGCGTACCTCGGCGCTGATCGGGGTAGGCTCCATTGGCCTGTCGGCCCTCACTACCCTGTGGGTGGGCATCGACTTTCTGGGCAACCCGCCCGAGGGGGGCGTCTATGTCCAGCGCCTGTGGCAATGGATGGCGGTGGGCAACTTTACACCGAGCTTCTCGCTGGCACTGGATGGCCTGTCGCTGACCATGCTGGGGGTGGTGACCGGGGTGGGTTTCTTTATCCACCTGTTCGCCTCCTGGTATATGCGAGGGGAAGAGGGTTACTCCCGCTTCTTCACCTACACCAACCTCTTTATCGCCAGCATGCTGTTTCTGGTGCTGGCCGATGACCTGCTGTTTGTCTACCTCGGCTGGGAAGGGGTGGGGCTGTGCAGCTATCTGCTGATCGGCTTCTACTACAAGGATCGCAAGAACGGAGCGGCGGCCCTCAAGGCATTTGTCGTGACCCGGGTGGGTGATGTCTTCCTCGCCATCGGCCTGTTTATCCTTTATCGGGAACTGGGCACCCTCAATATCCACGAGCTGCTGGTTCGTGCCCCGACCCTGTTTGCCGAGGGCTCCCCTGCCCTGTCGCTGGCCTGCCTGATGCTCTTGGGCGGCGCGGTCGGCAAATCGGCACAGCTGCCGCTGCAAACCTGGCTAGCGGATGCGATGGCAGGCCCGACGCCCGTCTCCGCGCTGATCCACGCCGCCACCATGGTGACCGCCGGTGTCTACCTGATTGCCCGTACCCACGGCCTGTTCCTGCTGGCGCCAGAGATCCTCCATCTGGTCGGGCTGGTTGGCGCCATCACCCTGGTGCTGGCAGGCTTTGCCGCGCTGGTTCAGACCGATATCAAGCGGATCCTCGCCTACTCCACCATGAGCCAGATTGGCTACATGTTTCTGGCACTGGGTGTCGGCGCATGGGAAGGGGCCATCTTCCACCTGATGACCCACGCCTTCTTCAAGGCGCTGCTGTTCCTCTCCGCCGGTGCCGTTATCGTTGCCTGCCACCATGAGCAGAACATCTTCAAGATGGGCGGGCTGCGCAAGAGTCTGCCGCTGGTCTATGCCTGCTTCCTGGTGGGGGGCTCGGCGCTGGCCGCGCTGCCGCTGGTCACCTCCGGTTTCTACAGTAAGGACGCCATCCTGTGGCAAGTAGAGGCCTCTGGCCAAAGCGCGCTACTGTGGGCCGGTCTGGCGGGGGCATTCCTCACCTCGCTCTATACCTTCCGGCTGATCTTCATCGCCTTCCATGGCAAAGAGCAGACCAAAGCCCATGCGGGCCACGGTCTGGCTCACCATCTGCCGCTGCTGGTATTGCTGGTGCTCTCCACCGGCATCGGCGCGCTGATCACCCCGCCACTGGCAGGTGTACTACCCGCAGGCCCGGGGGACCATATCGAAGAGGGTCGCCATGCACTGGAGGTAGCCTCCGGCATCATCGCCATTGCCGGCATTGCGCTGGCCGCGTTTCTGTTCCTTGGTGAGCGCCGTCTGGCCACCTCCATTGCCAACAGCGCGCCGGGCCGCCTGCTCAGCACCCTCTGGTTCAACGCTTGGGGCTTTGACTGGCTCTATGACCAGCTGTGGGTCAAACCCTATCTGCTGGCGACCCGTCTGGTCGGGCAGGATCCGCTGGACTGGATGATGGGCCTGCCCGCCTGGCTTGCCCTGCGTGGCAACCAGCTGCTGGCCTGGACCGTGACCGGCAAGTTGCGCTGGTATGCCGCCTCCATGGGGATCGGCGCCGTGCTAGTGCTGGCGCTGTTGCTGCTGGGGTAACGCGATGAACAACCGGACAATCATACAGCCAGGCTGTTTGCTCTCCCTGATGGAACAGGGAGCGCAATCTCATATGAACTTGAACGAGAGCTGATACCGTGACCTTACTCTGGATCTTGCTAATTCCTTTTATCGGCGGCTTGCTCTGCTGGCAGATGGAGCGTCTCGGCGGGCAGTTTGTCCGCTGGGTTGCCCTGCTCTCCATGAGCGCCAGCTTGTTGCTATCCTGTGCCATCTGGCTAAGTGGTGATTTCTCCCTTGCCACGACCGGCCTCGACAGCGCGGGCGTCTCTGGTGCTGCCTCCGCCTGGGCCGCCGAGTGGCGCCTGCCGTGGATCCCCCGCTTCGGCATCTCTTTGCATCTGGCGGTGGATGGCCTGTCGCTCTTGATGGTGATCCTCACCTGCTTTATCGGGGTACTGGCCATTCTCTGTTCGTGGAAAGAGATCGTACAGCGCATCGGCTTCTTCCACCTCAACCTGCTCTGGATCCTGGGCGGCGTGCTCGGGGTCTTTATGGCGCTGGACCTGTTCCTCTTCTTCTTTTTCTGGGAGATGATGCTGGTTCCCATGTACTTCCTGATTGCGCTCTGGGGCCACTCGGTCACTGACGGCAAATCACGGATCAACGCCGCAACCAAGTTCTTCATCTACACCCAGGTGAGCGGCCTTATCATGCTGGTGGCCATCATCGGGCTGGTGCTGACCCACCAGCATGCCACCGGAGTCTTCACCTTCAACTATCTGGAGCTGCTCAATACCCCGATGAGCAAGGGCGTTCAGTGGCTGCTGATGCTGGGCTTCTTTATCGCCTTCGCGGTCAAGATGCCGCTGGTACCGCTGCACGGCTGGCTGCCGGATGCCCACAGTCAGGCGCCGACCGCAGGTTCGGTGGATCTCGCCGGTATTTTGCTCAAAACCGCCGCCTACGGTCTGCTGCGCTTTGCCTTACCGCTGTTCCCCGAGGCGTCCGCCGAGTTTGCCCCCTACGCCATGGTGCTTGGCCTGATCGGTATCGTCTACGGTGCCATCGTGGCCTTTGCCCAGACCGACATCAAACGGCTGGTAGCCTACACCAGCATCTCCCACATGGGTTTTGTGATGATCGCCATCTACTCGGGTAGCGAGCTGGCCCTGCAGGGCGCCGTGGTGCAGATGATCGCCCACGGTCTCTCGGCTGCCGGCCTCTTTATCCTCTGCGGTCAGCTCTACGAGCGGTTGCACACCCGGGATCTGCGCCAGATGGGCGGCCTGTGGGGACGCCTGCGCTATCTGCCCGGCGTGATGCTCTTCTTCTCGGTAGCGTCGCTCGGCATGCCGGGCACCGGCAACTTTGTCGGCGAGTTCCTGATCCTGGTCGGCAGCTTCCAGGTTGCCCCTGTCATCACGGCGGTCGCCACCTTCGGTCTGGTGCTGGCCTCGGTCTACTCTCTCATCATGTTGCAGCGTGCCTGCTTTGGCCCCGCCAAGGATGAGAGCATGCTCAAGGGGCTGGATCGCCGCGAGCTGACCATGATGATGGTGATCGCGGGCCTGCTGGTTCTGCTTGGCCTCTATCCCCAACCCGTGATTGACACCGCCAGCAGCAGCCTTATCAACGTGCTGCACTGGTATCTGCTGCCGACTGCTGGAGCTCTGCAATGACTTTCTCCGCTTCCCAACTGCTGGCACTGCTTCCCCTGCTGTTGACCACCGGGGCCATGGCGGCCCTGATGCTGGCCATCGCCTGGCGCCGCTGTGTCACCACCGCCTTTACCGTGACCATTGTTGGCCTCAACCTTGCTCTGTTCTCGCTGCCCATCGTGATGGCGCAAGGGGATCAGGGGGTCACCCCGCTGCTGCAAGTCGATGGCTATGCCGTCTTCTACATGGGATTGGTGCTGATTGGTGCGCTGGCAACCTGTACCTTCGGCCAGTCGTGGCTGAAAGCCTACCCGGATAACCGGGAAGAGTTCTTCCTGCTGCTGCTGATCGCCACGGCCGGTGGTCTGGTGCTGGCTTGCTCCCGCCACCTCGCCTCCCTCTTCATCGGGATCGAGATGCTGACCCTGCCAATGTTCGGTCTGGTGGGCTACGCCTACCGCGAGCGCCACTCGCTAGAAGCCGCGGTGAAATACATGGTGCTCTCTGCCGCCGCCACCGCCTTCCTGCTGTTTGGCATGGCGCTGCTCTATGCACAGGCAGGCAGCCTGAGCTTTGCCGCCCTGGGGCAGACCCTGGCCGAGAGCCCTGCTCACCACCCGCTGCTGATGGGCGGTTTGGGGTTAATGCTGGTTGGCTTTGCCTTTAAATTGTCGCTGGCCCCCTTCCACCTCTGGACCCCGGATGTCTACGAAGGTGCCCCGGCACCGGTGGCCACCTTCCTCGCCACCGTCAGCAAGGTGGCGGTCTTTGCCGTGCTGCTGCGCTTCTATCTGGCGGTACCGGCGGCGAGCGATCCCATGATCCACTGGCTGCTGGCCGCCATGGCGGTCATCTCCATCCTGGTCGGCAACCTGCTGGCGCTGGTGCAGACCAACGTCAAACGGATGCTGGGTTACTCCTCCATCTCCCACTTCGGTTACCTGCTGGCGGTGATCGTGGCGAGCCGATTCGGCCAGATGCCGGTGGAAGCAGCCGGGGTCTACCTGCTGATGTATCTGTTCACCAGCCTGGGTGCCTTTGGGGTGGTGAGCATGATGTCGAGCCCCTATCGCGGCAAGGATGCCGACTCCCTGCACAGCTATCGTGGTCTGTTCTGGAAGCGCCCCTATCTGACTGCCGTACTGACGGTGATGATGTTGTCACTCGCGGGCATCCCGATGACCCTCGGCTTTATCGGCAAGTTCTACCTCATCGGCGTCACCGTCGAGGCGCAGCTCTGGTGGCTCTCCGGTGCCATCGTGCTCGGCAGCGCACTGGGTCTCTACTACTACCTCAAGGTGATGGTGACCCTCTATCTGCGCGAACCGGGTATGCAGCAGCGCGATGCCAGCGCCGACTGGGCACTCTCCTCCGGTGGTGTGGTAGTGCTGCTCTCTGCAGCGCTGGTGGTGTTGCTGGGGCTCTATCCCCAGCCGGTCATCAGCCTGGTACAAGGGTTCCAGCACGTGGTATTGCAGTAACCTTTACCGTTACTACCCCTCATTACCCGCAAAACCGGCAGCCTTGGCTGCCGGTTTTCTATTTCCGGCCCGACAGCATCACGCATTCCGCGAGCCAGCAAATGACAGATCAGTCATCGAGGGTGATACCCATCATGGTTTTTGCCATACAACCAGAACCGGGCGAGATCCTCATACCCTCTTGAATTCCTTATTGATATATTGGTTACATTCTGGAATGGAGTTCAGATTGATGAAGCAACACTACGTTTGCCAATTTAACCCGACAGAACTGGCCGCCACGCTGGCACCCTTGCAAGGAGGCAAGCTGACCATACTGCTGGCCGAACAGGATTGCGCGCAGGTTCCCCTGTTGCAGCAGTTGTGCCGCGACTTCAACATCACCCTGAATGGCGCCATCTTCCCCCAGCTGATCGGTGCGCAAGGATTGTTGCCACAGGGTGCCTGGCTACTGCCCAGAGCCAACCCCTATCACGCCACACTGCTGCCCCTGACACCGCAGGCCAGCGCAGTATCCCTTGCCCACCGGATTGCGGAACAGGTGGAGAACATGCTGGCCACCTGGCCAACCCCTTCGCCGCCACCAACCCTGTTTCTGACCTTCGACAACCTCATTCCCAATATCGCCTCCATTCTGGATGCGCTTTATCTGCAACTGGCCAATCGCGTCAACTATGCCGGCGCCAACGCAGGCAGCGGCAGCTTCACCCCCCTTGCCTGCCTGTTCGACAATCAACGGCAACTTGCCTACGGGGTCACCTGCACGCTGCTGCCCAGCAACAGCTTTCCCTTTCTGGAACATGGTTACCAACTCTCGGCCCAACCAATGCTGGCCACCAGCAGTGAAGCGAACAAGATTGCCTACATCGACTGGCAACCGGCCTTTCAAAAATATCAGGGGCTGATCAGCCAGCAATTCCAGCACACTATGGTGCGCGAGGAGCTCTACCGTTTCGTGGTGCACATGCCACTGGGCCTGCTGCGGGCCAACGGGGATGTAATTGTCAGGATCCCCGTCGAGGCAAACGATGACGGCGCCCTGCTCTGCGCCGGCGAGGTCGCAGAGCACAGCATCCTCACCCTGCTGAAGGCGCCAGAGAGTGCCACCGAACATGCCTGCTCACTGGCCAGGCGCCTCAACCAGCAACAAACCCTCACCCGGGCACACTTGTTGGAGGTCTACTACTGCGCAGGACGCCAGCTGCACTTCGACCAGCAGACGGTGACCGAACTGCACACCCTGCTGACCCACTCGGGGGCCGGCGATCTGGCAGGAGCCCTCTCCCTTGGCGAAATTGGCAGCGTGCGCCACGGGGATTACCCCCAATTTCATAACGGCGCCATTCTCTGTAACGGGACATTGATATGAACAACGACCACGCCATGGCCATCGTCTGCGATCTGGCGCTCTGCATCGGGCGTGAAGTCACGCTGGATGCGCTGCTCACCAAGGTACTACAACGTTTTATGCATCACTGCGCCACGCCGGTTGGCGCGGTATTGCAGCAGCAACAGGAGGGATACAAGCTGCTCAAGGTGATCGGCGACGAGCAGCTGCGCCAGCACACCGGCACCACCCTGCCACTGCCTGGGTGGGTCAGCGAGGAGGAGCACTGCCTGCTGCAACAGACGCTCCCCCTGCCGGGCAGCCGCCCCTACCACTTTGCCTATCGGCTCAAGGTTGAAGGGGGTTATCTCATCTTGCTGCTCACCCCCCAGCCACATCAGCAGATCGTACCGGTCTGCCATCTGTTCAGCCCGGTGCTCGGCAACCTGGCCCGCGCCATTTCCCTCTGCAAGGACAGCGAGCTGCTCGCCCTGCGTCAGCAGGCCGAACTGAAGGATCTGAAACACTTCAACGAATCCCTGCTCAAGGCTATCCCGATCCCGGTGTTCTACAAAGATATCGAAGGGCGGTTTCTGGGCTGCAACCAGGCCTTCAATCAGGTGATCGGCATCGGCAAGGAGGCGCTGCTGGGTCGACGGGTCGAGGAGCTGCTGCCAGTCGGGCTTGCCGAGGCCTACAGCATGCGGGAAGCCGAGTTGCTGCGAAGTCGCCAGCCCCAGTGCATCGAACAGCAGTTGCATGACCGCAATGGCATGCGCTATCAGGTCATCTGTTTCAAGGATCTCTTCTATGACCATCAGGGGATGGTTGCCGGCATCATCGGCACCCTGGTCGACATCACCCGCCTCAAGGAGAGCGAGCGCCACCAGCGTGACCTGCTGTTCCAGACCATCAGAGCCCTCGCCAGCGCCATCAGCCACAAGGATCGCAACAGTGCGGGCCATGAGCTGAGGGTGCGCGATTTGGCACTGGCCATCGGGCAGGCCATGCAACTGCGGCAAGAGCGGCTGGATGCGCTGGGACTGGCGGCCATGGTGCACAATATCGGCCTGCTGCAGATCCCCACCGAGATCATCACCCGCCCACGTGAATTGCGCCCGGTGGAGTTCGAACTGATCAAGCAGCACCCCCAGGCCGGCCACGATATTCTCAAACAGATCGACTTCCCCTGGCCCATCGCCACCATAGTGCTGCAGCACCACGAAAACCTCGATGGCAGCGGCTATCCACAGGGGCTGGCGGGCAACGCCATTACCCTGGAGGCGCGCATTATCCGGGTGGCCGACTCGCTGATCGCCATGACCTCCCATCGCCCGTTCCGCCGGGCCATGCCCCTGAGTGACGCCTTTGCCGAACTGACCCGCTATGCCGGGATCCATTACGATGAAAAAGTGGTCAACAGCTGTATCGTGCTCTGGCAGACCGGCTACCACTTCGGTCCTCCCATCAGTCAACTTGCAGACAAGGCGGGATAAGATGTCCGAACTCCTCACCTCCTGTGCACTCCCCCACCCACTGACCGATGCACTCCCCTCCTCGGCGCTGTTGCTGACCCAGGTGATGGATCAGCTTCCCTATCGGGTGCTGCTCAAAGACACCCGATTCAGCTACATCGCGGGCAACCGCCTGCTGGCGGCGGATCTCGCCCTCTCACCAGAGGCACTGGTGGGCAAGAATGACTGCGACTTCTTTCCCCCCGAACTGGTACAACGCTATCGGGAGGATGACGCCAGAGTCATGCGCGAGGGAATACACCAGCACATCGAAGAGCCCTATCTGAAGGGGGGAGAAGCCCGCTGGCTCAGCACCACCAAGTTTCCCCTGCGTGATGAGGCGGGGAGTATCGTGGGGGTCGGCGTCTTCTTCGAAGACATTACCGAGCAGAAGTGGCAGCAGGAGAAACTGCAACAGTACAGCTGGACCCAGCAGGCGATCAGCCGCGCCCACCACGCCCTGCTCAAACCGGGCGATGAGCCGCAACTGCTGCAGGATATCTGCGATGCCATCGCCGTCGATGACCGTTTTCCGCTGGTGGCAGTGCTGCAAGGCCAGCCCGAACTCGCCCAACCGCCGAGGATCGTGGCGCAGGCAGGCAGTGCCGATGCCTCGGAACAAACGCTGTGGTTGAACGATGAGGCCCTCACCCAGGCCATCCTCCACCAGCGGCGCCTCAATCAGGTGATCTTCCACGAGCGGCCCCATACCGGCCGCCACCCGTTGCGCTCCCGTCTACTGATCCCCTTGCCACTGCAGGAGGATCAGGCCGGTACGCTGATCATTCACAGCGACCAGCCACGGTTGTTCAGCCAGGAGGAGGAGCAGCTCTTCATCCAGCTGACCGACTACCTCACCTATGGCCTGCAGGCACGCCATACCCAGCAGGCTTATCTGCGCTCGCAACAGGAGAAGATCTTCCATGCCCGCCAGCTGGAGCTGGCACTGGAAGATGCGCTGGGTGCCATCGCCGCCGTGCTGGAGCAGCGCGATCCCTATACCGCTGGCCATCAGAAACATGTGGCCAAGCTGGCCCAAGCCATCGGCCGGGAGCTCAGGCTGGAAGAGAAGCGGCTGCGGGGGATCTATCTGGGCGCCATGGTGCACGATATCGGCAAGATCCAGGTACCGGCCGAAATTCTCACCAAACCGGAACGCCTCACGCCACTGGAGTTTGAGCTGGTCAAGGAGCACCCCGCCATCGGCTATCTGGTGCTCAAGGATATCGACTTCCCCTGGCCCATCGCCCGGATGATCCACCAGCACCACGAGTATCTCGATGGCTCCGGCTATCCGCAGGGGCTCAAGGGAGATGAGATCCTGCTGGAGGCCCGCATCCTCACCGTCGCCGATATCGTCGAATCCATGTCCTCGGATCGCCCCTATCGCGCCGCCCTCGGCATTCCCCAGGCCCGTGAGCAGATCATCCAGATGCGCGGCCATCAGCTCGATGCGGATGTGGTGGATGCCTGTCTGCGGATCCTCGACCGGGGAGACTTTATCCCCCAACCGCTCGGCAAGCCGTAACGACACGGATAAAAAAACCGGCCAATTGGCCGGTTTCTGTTTTTATGCGCTGGCGCTGTCTCTATTAACCCAGACGAACCCGGGCGTTGCGGAACATCCGCATCCAGGCGCCGTCCTCGCCCCAGTTGTCGGGGTGCCAGGAGTTGGCCACGGTGCGGAACACCCGCTCCGGGTGCGGCATCATGATGGTGGCGCGGCCGTCGGTGGTGGTCACGGCGGTGATACCATCCGGCGAGCCATTCGGGTTGGCCGGGTACTGCTCGGTCACGCTGCCGCGGTTGTCGACAAAGCGCAGCCCTACCAGACCGCTCTGCTGCAGTGCGCTCAGGTGAGCGGCATCGCGCACCTCGACACGCCCTTCCCCGTGGGAAACGGCAATGGGCATCACCGAGCCTGCCATGCCGGCGAAGAAGGCCGATGGGGACTCCTGCACCTCAACCAGACTGAAGCGGGCCTCGAAGCGCTCGGAGCGGTTGCGCACAAAGCGCGGCCAGAGATCGGCACCCGGGATGAGATCCCGCAGGTTGGACATCATCTGGCAACCGTTGCAGACACCCAGAGAGAGGGTATCGCCGCGCTCGAAGAAGCGCTGGAACTGCTCGCGGGCGTTGTCGTTGAACAGGATGGACTTGGCCCAGCCTTCCCCCGCCCCCAGCACGTCACCGTAGGAGAAACCGCCGCAGGCCACCAGGGTCTGGAACTCCTCCAGCTTGATGCGACCGGAGAGAATGTCGCTCATATGGACATCGACCGCCGCGAAACCGGCACGATCGAACGCCGCCGCCATCTCCACGTGGGAGTTGACCCCCTGCTCGCGCAACACCGCCAGGCGGGGGGAGACCCCGCGGGCAATGTAAGGTGCAGCCACATCCTCGGACGGGTTGTAAGTCAGCTTGGCATGCAGACCCGGATCGGTGGCGTCCTGACGGGCCGCGTGCTCACTGTCGGCGCACTCGGGGTTGTCGCGCAGGCGCTGCATCTGCCAGCTGGTCTCGCCCCAGATGGTGCGAAGGGCGGTACGGCTGGCACGATAGACCTCCTGACCGCCCCGCTGCAGGGTAATGAGATCCCCTTCGCGCACGGTACCGAGCACATGGGAGCAGGCCGCCAGACCGTGACCGGCCAGCAGGGTCATCACCGCCTCTTTGTCTTCACGGCGTACCTGAATGACGGCGCCCAGCTCTTCATTGAACAGCGCCGGCAGCAGCTCGCCGCCGATGCGATCGAGCTGGATGTCGAGGCCGCAGTGGCCGGCAAACGCCATTTCGATCAGGGTAACGAACAGGCCACCGTCGGAGCGGTCGTGGTAGGCGATCAGTTTGCGATCGGCCACCAGCGCCTGAATGGCGTTGAAGAAGCCCTTGAGCTGGACCGGATTGTCGAGATCCGGCGCCTTGTCACCCAGCTGGCGATAGACCTGCGCCAACGCCGAGGCGCCGAGGCGCTGCTTGCCATTGCCAAGGTCGACGAGGATAAGGTCGGTTTCACCGAGATCGGTACGCAGTTGCGGAGTAACCGTGTTGCGCACATCCTCGACCCGGGCAAAAGCGGAGATGAGCAGGGAGAGCGGCGAGGTGACGCTGTGCTCCTTGCCATCCTGCTGCCAGCGGGTCTTCATGGACATGGAGTCCTTGCCCACAGGAATGGTGATGCCAAGGGCTGGGCAGAGCTCCTCGCCCACCGCTTTGACCGCCTCATAGAGACCGGCATCTTCCCCCGGGTGACCGGCAGCGGCCATCCAGTTGGCGGAGAGCTTGACCCGCTTCAGCGACCCGATGTGGGCCGGCGCCAGGTTGGTGAGCGCTTCCGCCACCGCCATGCGAGCGGAGGCGGCGTGGGAGAGCAGCGCGACCGGGGTGCGCTCGCCCATCGACATGGCTTCGCCGTGATAGCTGTCGTAGGTGGCAGCGGTGACGGCGCAATCGGCCACCGGGATCTGCCAGGGACCAACCATCTGGTCGCGATTGACCAGACCGGTCACGCTGCGATCGCCGATGGTGATAAGGAAGGACTTCTCCGCCACGGTCGGCAGGCGCAGTACCCGCTCGGCCGCGTCACTCAAAGTGATGCCATCGAGCTGGAGCGCTTTGCCCTGTGCTGGGAGGGTCACCACGTCACGGTGCATCTTGGGCGCCTTGCCGAGCAGCACGTCCAGCGGCAGATCGATGGGCTGATTGTCAAAGTGGTCGTCAGAAAGGGTCAGATGCTTCTCTTCGGTCGCGGTACCGATCACGGCATAGGGTGCGCGCTCGCGCTCGCACAGGGCCTTGAACAGCGGCAGCTTGTCCTGCGCTACCGCCAGGACGTAACGCTCCTGGGATTCGTTACACCAGATCTCCAGCGGGCTCATGCCAGGCTCGTCGCTCTGGATGGCGCGCAGATCGAAGCGACCGCCACGCTCACCGTCGTTGACCAGCTCCGGCATGGCGTTGGAGAGACCACCCGCCCCCACATCGTGGATAAAGACGATAGGGTTGTCGTCACCCAGCTGCCAGCAGCGATCGATCACCTCCTGGCAACGGCGCTCCATCTCGGGGTTGTCACGCTGCACCGAGGCAAAGTCGAGATCTTCGGCCGACTGGCCGGAGGCCATGGAGGATGCGGCACCACCGCCCAGACCGATGTTCATCGCCGGGCCACCCAGCACGATCAGTGCCGCGCCGACCGGGATCTCCCCTTTCTGGACATGTTCGGTGCGGATGTTGCCGATACCGCCTGCCAGCATGATGGGCTTGTGGTAGCCACGCACCTCGACGCCGTTGTGGCTCGGCACCTCCTCTTCGAAGGTACGGAAGTAGCCGAGAATGGCCGGACGGCCGAACTCGTTGTTAAACGCGGCGCCGCCGAGCGGCCCCTCTTGCATGATGTCAAAGGCGCTGACAATGCGGCTCGGCTTGCCGAAATCCTGCTCCCAGGGCTGCTCGAAGCCGGGAATGCGCAGGTTGGAGACGGAGAAACCGACCAGACCCGCCTTGGGCTTGGCACCGCGACCGGTGGCACCCTCGTCGCGGATCTCGCCGCCTGAGCCGGTAGCAGCCCCCGGGAACGGGGAAATGGCGGTCGGGTGGTTGTGGGTCTCCACCTTCATCAGGATGTCGACCTGCTCCTGATGATACTGGTACTCGCCGCTGGCCGGGCTCGGGAAGAAGCGGCCACCCTGGCTCCCTTCCATCACGGCGGCGTTGTCTTTATAGGCAGAGAGGACATGATCCGGCGTCTGCTCGAAGGTGTTCTTGATCATCTTGAACAGCGACTTGGGCTGCTGTTCGCCATCGATGGTCCAGTCGGCATTGAAGATCTTGTGACGGCAGTGTTCGGAGTTCGCCTGGGCGAACATGTAGAGCTCGATGTCGTTGGGGTTGCGACCCAGCTTGGTGAAGTTCTCTACCAGATAGTCGATTTCGTCATCGGCCAGCGCCAGACCGAGCGCTACGTTGGCTTCGGCCAGGGCTGCGCGACCACCGCCCAGCACATCCACCTGGGTGAAGGGGCGCGGCTCGTGGTGAGCAAACAGGGCAGCAGCTTCACTCATCTCGGCAAACACCACTTCCATCATCCGATCATGGAGCACGGCAGCAATGGCGCTGCGCTGGGCGGCACTCAACTCACCCTGCCCCTTGATGGTCAGGTAATAGGCAATACCACGCTCCAGCCGCTTGACCTGTTTCAGGCCGCAGTTGTGGGCGATGTCGGTTGCTTTGGAAGACCAGGGGGAGATAGTGCCGGGGCGGGGGGTAACAAGAAACAGCTGACCGCTGGGGGTGTGTTCGGGGATGGTCGGGCCGTAGCGCAAGAGCTGGCCCAAGGTCGCTCGCTCGGGGGGAGAGAGGGGGCTTGTCAGCTCGGCAAAGTGCACGTATTCGGCATAGACATCCTCTATCTCTACTCCGCTCTCTACTCCACTCTCGTTTCTCATCTGTGCGAAGCGTTGCAGCAGTTTTTGGACACGAAAATCAGACAGTGCTGGGGCACCACGCAAGATATCCATATGACCTTTCTCACCAAGTTTTAAAGTGGGGGGGAATTGAGACGCGCGTATTATAGGGATCTGGCTCACAGCGGACAAACGTTTTTCTCACTTCGTGCAGTGTGACTCTGCGCACACTCTCTGGTATAAAGGTGCCTCTTTTTTGACAAATGCCGATTTTTTCAACAAAGGTACTCACCTACTTGCGCTGCATTTTTCGACTGTTTATCGGGCTGTTGTTGACGCTGACGCTGGTTGGCTGCGACTTCTATAGCCCCTCCAGCCAGCTGGAGCAGATCCGCCAGCGAGGCGAGATCCGGGTTGGCACCATCTATGGTCCCACCTCCTATTACCAGCGTGACGACCTCGCCCAGGGGTTCGATTACGAGCTGGCGCAAAATTATGCCGACTGGTTGGGGGTGAAACTCATCATCATCCCGGTCGACACCACTGACCAACTGGTCACCCTGCTGAAAAAGGGCAAACTCGATCTGGCGGCTGCCGCCATCATGGTCACCCCCGAACGGCGCGAGCTGTTTCGCTTCGGCCCGGGCTTCTACCAGGTCTCCCCCAAACTGGTCTACCGCAACGGCAAACCCAAGCCGGCCTCATTGAACGATATCAAGGGCAAGCTGGTGGTGGCCGCCGGCTCCACCGGTGAAGATCTGCTCAAAGAGATGAGCAAAGAGAATCCGAAACTAGCCTGGAGCACCAGCGACAACGCCGATGTGGAGGAGCTGCTCAAGCAGGTGGTGGATGGCAAGATTGACTACACGGTAGTGCAGGATACCGTGCTGGCCCGTACCCAGCGCTACTACCCGGAGCTCACCGAGGGGCTGACCCTGGCCCAGAAGCAAACCGTTGCCTGGGCCATGAGCAAACTGCCCGATGACAGCCTCTATGCCAGCGTGATCGACTTCTTCGGTCAGCGCTTTATGGATGGTGCCATCGCCAAGCTGGACGAGAAGTACTTCGGCCACGTGCAGAACTTCGACTTTGTCGATACCCGCACCTTCCTCAAGCGCGCCAAGAGCCTGCTGCCCAAGTACCAGCCGCTGTTCCAGACTCACGCCAAGAATATCGACTGGCGTCTGCTCGCCGCCATCAGCTATCAGGAGTCTCACTGGGACCCGCAGGCCCGCTCCTACACCGGCGTGCGCGGCATGATGATGCTGACCGAGCCCACCGCCAAGGCGATGGGAGTCAACGACCGGCTTCATCCGGAAGAGAGCATCAAGGGTGGCTCCCTCTATCTGCAACAGATGATGGAGAAGGTGCCGGATTCGGTGCCCGATGACGAGAAGGTGTGGTTTGCCCTCACCGCCTACAATATCGGTTACGGCCACATGATGGATGCCCGCCGCCTGACCAAAGAGCTCGGCAAGAATCCCGACGCCTGGAGCGACGTGAAAGAGGTGCTGCCGCTGCTGCAACAGGCGCGCTGGCACCGCAAGGTACGTTACGGCTATGCCCGTGGCAGCGAGGCGCGTAACTATGTCAACAACGTGCGCCAGTATTACCAGAGTCTGCTCTGGCTCGACAACGAGCAGCAGAAGGCACATCAGCGGGAGAGTCTCGACAACGACAGCGAGCCCGAGCTGGCCGAGCGCCCCACTGCCATCGCCGAAGTGGTCAATCAGATCACCATGCGCTAACCAGCCATTATTCGGCTGTTTTCACGCAAACTTCTCTGTTACCATCGATTCACATCGGAGCCTATCCGAAATCGCATTGTTTTCATTATGTTGAGAGATTAAATAACAGCAATTTCGGATGGGCTCCATCAATGACCCAAGGCCTGGATGGCCACCTGAGTTGGGAGGAGACCAAGATGCAAAAACGTAGAAAAATCAGTCTGGTCAGAAAAGCGAAGTGCAGCTGGAGCCCCAGACGCAAACTCAAGCTTAATGACATCAAGCGCAACCTGTGGCGCAGAAATCGATCCTATACCCTGCTTATTGCAGAGCACACAGCATAAACCCGGCATTAGCCGGGTTTTTTTATCTTCTTTCTCACCTGAATATCGTCTTATACCAGCGCCGCCTTGAACTGTACCGACCGCTTGGAGATCAGCGAGTTGCAGTGGTTGCAGAAGTAATCCACTGCGCCGCACGCCTTGAGACGCTCCAGCTCCTGCTGGCAGGTGGGGCAGATGGCCGTGACGTGGACATTGGCCTGACACTGACCACAGGTTTGCTCCTTGCTGCGGGTATCCAGTTCAGCCTGGCATGATGGACAAAGCAGGGCTTCCATAATCAACTCCTCGAAAAGTGGATCTGCCATGGTCTTGTTCCATGGCAGATCCCCCTCCCCTTATTCCTCACCTTAACATGGCGAGGATAACAAAGCGGCTGCCGGTGAGGGCAGCCGCAAGGACTTATTTCTTCTTCATCTTCAGCAGGCGTTTGCGCTGACGTTCCTGACTCAGGGTCATGGTGTTCTTCTTCCCTTCAAACGGGTTGACCGACTCCTGGAACTCGACCCGGATTGGCGAGCCCATAATCTTGAGGGACTTGCGGAAGTAGTTGATCAGATACCGCTTGTAGGAGTCCGGCAAGTCGTTCAGCTGGTTGCCGTGGATCACGATACGCGGCGGGTTGTAGCCACCGGCGTGGGCATACTTGAGCTTGACGCGGCGACCATTGACCATCGGCGGCTGGTGATCTTCCTGCGCCATCTGCATGATGCGGGTCAGCATGGCCGTGCTGGTACGACGGGTGGCGGACTGGTAAGCCTCCTGAATGGATTCAAAGAGATGGCCGACACCGCTGCCGTGCAGGGCGGAGATGAAGTGAACGCGGGCGAAGTCGATGAAGCCCAAGCGACGATCCAGCTCGTTCTTCACATCCTCTTTCACCTTCTGATCCAGACCATCCCACTTGTTCACCACCAGCACCACGGAGCGACCGGCGTGGAGCACATAGCCAAGGATGCTCAAGTCCTGATCGGTGATGGTCTCCTGGGCGTCGATCACCAGCAGGCAAACGTTGGCATCTTCGATAGCTTTCAGGGTCTTGATAACGGAGAACTTCTCCACCGTCTCGTGCACCTTGCCACGACGACGCACACCGGCTGTGTCGATAACCACATACTTCTGCTCATCACGCTCCATCGGAATGTAAACAGAGTCACGGGTGGTGCCGGGCATGTCATAGACGATGACCCGATCTTCACCCAGCATGCGGTTGGTCAGGGTAGATTTACCGACGTTGGGACGGCCAACGATGGCGAACTTGATGGGCAGGTCGGCGAACGGGGTCTCCTTGGTGTCCTCTTTGGTATCGAGTTCACCGGCAGCCACCATGCGCAGCAGGGCTTCTTCGTCGAAGTCCTCCTCTTCCTCATCCTGCGCATCTTCATCGGTAGCGGAGTCGACCAGGGTCTCCAGATGGGGAGCCAGGGCCAGTTCCAGCAGGCTCAGCACGCCACGACCGTGTGCGGCCGCGATCTGGTAGACCTCACCCAGCGCCAGACCGTAGAACTCGGAGACCGCGGAATCACCGTCGATACCATCGGTCTTGTTGGCCACCAGAAATACCTTTTTGTGGGCCTTGCGCAAGTGCTCGGCGATGGCTTGATCCGCCGCGGTCAGACCGGCACGGGCATCCACCATGAACAGCACGACGTCCGCTTCTTCGATGGCCAGCAGGGATTGCTCGGCCATCTTCAGCTCGATCCCCTCTTCGGTGCCATCGATACCACCGGTATCGACCACGATAAATTCCAGCTCGCCCAACTTCGCCTGACCGTATTTACGGTCCCGGGTCAGACCGGGAAAATCGGCAACCAGGGCATCCCGAGTACGGGTCAAGCGGTTAAACAGGGTGGATTTCCCCACGTTGGGGCGGCCCACCAGGGCTACTACAGGAGTCATAAAAGCCTCATTCTCAAGACGACAAAGGCTCCGGGTCCGAAGACCAGGAGCCGGATATTCACATTATCGGACGATCAAGGACGCTTGAGGGCGTACAACTTGCCGTCACGGCTCTGCACATACAGGGTCTCGCCATCCACCAGCGGGGCGGCATAGAGACCACTGCTATCGAGCTGCTGCATCGCCTTGATGGTACCGTCGGTACGATCAAGCCAATACAGGTATCCTTCCACATCACCCACCACCACATAGTCACCGAAGATGACAGGTGCAGTGACGGTACGATTTTCCAGCTGGGTGTTGGACCACAGCTCCAGACCGTTGCGACGGTCGATGGCAAACAGGTGGCTGCGACTATCGGTCAGCACGATGGCATTGCCGGTCATCGCCAGATCGCGATAGCCGGAATACTTGCGCTTCCACACTTCATCGCCGGTCATCAGCTTGCGCGCCATCAGCTGACCGTTGTAGGCGATGGCGTAGAGCTCATCACCGGCAATCAGCGGGCTGGCATCGACGTCAACCATACGGTCCAGCTCGGTGGCACCGCGCGGATCAGCCACCTTGGACTGGCGCACCGGCTGGCCGTTGCTCAGCAGGGCGATGCCCACCTTGCCATCGGCACGACCGTAAATCACGGCGCCGTTGGTGATCACCGGTGCACCGGCACTGCGCAGGGTCAGTGGCGGCTGCTCTTCGGAGAGCGACCACTGCATCTTGCCTTCATCGGTATCGAGCGCAATCAAGCGACCGGAGGTGGTCAGCACTACCACGCGGCCATCTTCCACCGCGGGGCTTGCCACCACTTCGCCGGGCACATTGGTCTGCCACAGCACTTCACCATTCTCTTCGTTCAGGGCGTAGACCACCCCGTTCTCGGAGCCGAGGAACAGCTTGCCGTAACGGGAGACCAGACCACCGGAGAGGCGTGCGCTGCGCTTGTCGGCGTTGACCGGCAGGTCGGCCAGATCGACAGTCCAGAGGCGATCGCCACTGGCACGGTCAAAGGCGCTGACATCGCCGTCGCGGGCCGCCGCATAGATACGATCCTCTTCCACCACCGGCTTGAGCTGGGAGTAGAAGTCACCGATGCCATCACCCACAGTAGATGACCATGCGGTGTCGGCAGTGAAGGCAGATTCAACCTTGGGCAGCGGCGCCATCGGGTTGAGATCCTCTTCGGAACTGAACAGGGAGCAACCCTGCAGAGCGAAGGAGACCGCAGCCCCCAGCGCCACCATCTTGAATAGATTACGCATCCGGTGCCTCACCAGTCGCAACGGCCGGCAGGGCCAGATCGTCCATTTTCAGCTTGAGCTCGGCGCTACCCTGCAGGCCGCCGGCATCCGCCGCCGCCTGATAGGCATCACGAGCCTCTTCGGTCTTGCCCTGCTTTTGCAGCACATCGCCACGGGCTTCGGCTACCTGCGCCTTGAAGGCGTCATTCTGGATGGTCGCCAGCTTGGCCAGCGCTTCATCTGCCTTGCCCTGATCATTCAGCACACGGGCCAGACGCAGCGCCGCGATGGGACGAATGCTCTCGTCACCCGTGGTCGCCACCAGCTCCAGCTGCTCGGCAGCCAGATCCAGCTTGCCCGCCTTGACGGCAGCGGCAGCCAGTTGCAACGCGGCCAGTTCACCGTAGGAGTCACCCTTGTTGGCAGTGACAAACTGCTGTGCCTGCTCGAAACCGGCGGTATCGCCCTTGGCCAGCTGCTCAATCACCTGGTTGTAAGAGTGGGAGGATGCCTCCATGGTCTCTTGCTGGTGCTGGTTGTAATAGCGCCAGCCGAACAGACCGACCAGACCGATCACGGTCCCGGCAATCACCGAGGTTCCGTTCTCTTTCCACCACTCCTTGATAACCTCAACCTGTTGTTCTTCGGTGGTATAGACTTCCACAGCTTACTCTCCTTTGGCTGCCAGCAGGGCAATGGCGGCGTCAACCTTGACGGTCTGTTGCTCGGCCTGACCACGCAGATATTTGATAGTGATCTCCCCGTTTTGCACCTCGGTCTCACCAAGGATCAGGGCGATTGCCGCGCCGCTCTTGTCGGCACGTTTGAGTTGTTTCTTGAAGTTGCCACCACCGCAGTGGCTCATCAGGCGCAGGTCCGGCAGGGCATCGCGCAGACGCTCGGCCAGCTGGAAGCCAGCCTGTTCGGTCCCCTCGCCCACCATCGCCAGATAAACATCCACCGCCGGGCGGATATCGGCGTTGAGCTCGAGGGTCTCCAGCATCAGCACCAGACGCTCCATGCCCATGGCAAAGCCTACGGCCGGGGTCGGTTGACCGCCCAGCTGCTCTACCAGACCATCGTAGCGGCCACCGGCACAGACGGTGCCCTGGGCACCCAGACTGCTGGTGACCCACTCGAACACGGTCAGGTTGTAGTAGTCAAGACCACGCACCAGACGCTCGTTCACTTCGTATTTGATACCGGCAGACTCGAGCAGGCGCTTGAGCCCCTCGAAGTGGGCCAGGCTCTCTTCGCCCAGATGGTCGAACAGACGCGGGGCACCCGCCAAAATGGCCTGTACCTTTTCATCCTTGGAGTCGAGCACCCGCAGCGGGTTGCTGTACATGCGGCGCTGGCTCTCTTCGTCGAGCTGCTCCTTGTACTGCTCCAGATAGGCCACCAGCGCATCGCGGTAAGCGGCACGCTCGGCGCTCTGACCCAAGGTGTTGAGCTGCAGGGTGACATGCTCGCTGATGCCAAACAGACGCCACAGACGGTGGGTCAGCATGATCAGCTCGGCGTCAATGTCCGGCCCGTTGATGCCAAACAGTTCGACACCGAACTGGTGGAACTGGCGGTAACGGCCCTTCTGGGGACGCTCGTGACGGAACATGGGGCCCATGTACCACATCCGGCGTTCCTGGTTGTAGAGCAGACCGTGTTCGATACCGGCACGGACGCAGCTGGCGGTCCCTTCCGGACGCAGGCTCAGGCTGTCGCCGTTGCGATCTTCAAAGGTGTACATCTCTTTTTCGACCACGTCGGTCACTTCACCGATAGCGCGCTTGAACAGATGAGTCTGCTCGACAATCGGCATGCGCACTTCGCTGTAGCCATAGCTGGCAACGACCTGGCGCAGGATCTGTTCAACCTTCTGCCATACCGGGCTCTGCTCCGGCAGGCAATCATTCATACCGCGAATAGCTTGGATCTGTTTTGCCACGTTGATACTCGAGAAAAAGAGGTAAAATTTGGCCGCATTATAGGGATTTTCCCCCCCAAGGTAAAATCAGGGAATCCGGATGCGGGATTTAAAATCAGTCACCTGGAAAAAGGGCCACCCAATGTGGCCCTGTTTCGCTCACTCCTTGTCCATCGGGATCCGGTTAGCGGGATCCAGCATGGCGGCGCGGGCGCGAATGCGGCGCTCCAGAGTTGGAATGAGATCCTTGTTGTCGAGCCGATCGACCCGCTGGCCCCCTTCATAGAAGGCACTCTTGTTGGCGGCACCCGCCAGACCAAGGTCGGAGACCAGCGCTTCGCCCGGGCCATTCACCACACAGCCGATGATGGAAACATCCATCGGGGTGATGATGTCTTCGAGCCGCTCTTCCAGTGCATTGACGGTAGCGATCACATCGAACTCCTGCCGTGAGCAGGATGGGCAAGCGATAAAGTTGATGCCACGGGAGCGAATACGGAGGGATTTGAGGATATCGAAACCGACCTTCACCTCCTCCACCGGATCCGCCGCCAGCGAGATACGCAGGGTATCGCCGATGCCGTCGGTAAGCAGCATGCCCAGACCGATGGCAGACTTCACCGCGCCGGCACGGAAACCGCCCGCTTCGGTGATGCCAAGGTGCAGCGGCTGTTCAATCTGCTTGGCCAGCAGGCGATAGGCACCGACTGCCAGGAACACATCGGAAGCCTTGACGCTCACCTTGAAGTCCTGGAAATCGAGACGATCGAGATAGTCCACGTGACGCATGGCGGACTCTACCAGCGCCTCTGGGGTCGGCTCGCCGTACTTCTCCTGGATATCTTTCTCCAGCGACCCGCCATTGACCCCGATACGGATCGGGATATTGAGGTCGCGCGCGCAATCGACCACCGAGCGCACCCGCTGCTCATTGCCGATGTTGCCCGGGTTGATACGCAGGCAATCGGCACCGTACTCGGCCACTTTCAGGGCGATGCGATAGTCGAAGTGGATATCGGCAACGATGGGGATGCGGGTCTGCTGTTTGATCAGCCGGAACGCTTCCGCCGCTTCCATGGTGGGCACGGAGACACGGACGATATCGGCACCGACCCGCTCGATCCGCTGGATCTGCTCGATGGTGGCGGCGACATCTGTGGTCTTGGTGTTGGTCATGGTCTGCACGGTAATGGGGGCATCGCCCCCAACCGGTACATTACCAACCATGATCTGTCTGGATTTACGACGAATGATGGGTGATTCGTGAGAAGACATGGGAAACAGATTACTCCTGCGGCAGTGAGAAGCGGGCTGTACGACCGTTGTTGTAACGGCTCATATCAAACGACTGACCCTTGTAGTCAAGCTTGACGGCCATGGGCGCGCCAATGATGAACTTCAGGGGCTCGGCGCCTTCCAGCACCAGCTCGTCGTTGGCCTTCTTCAGACCACTGAACAGGGTCTTGCCGTTGGCATCCTTCACATCCAGCCAGCAATCGGCGGTGAAGCTCATCTTCAGTTGCGGCGCAGTCGCCGGATCAACGACAGCCTCTTCAGATTCGGTACCATTGGCGCCGGATACCGCTGCATCGGTCGCAGTGCCGACAGCCGCGCTGACATCGCTCGGGGCAACAGCCGCAGAAGCAGGCGCCAGGGTAGCCGTCGCATCGGAGACCACCGCAGGGGCAGCCACGTCCGTGGCGGCCGGTGCGATGGCAGCGCCTTCCACCGGAGCGGTGTTGATCGCATCGGGCGGCGTGATGGCAGGTTCAGCCGGAGTCGAACCGGTTGCACTCATCTCGGTGGCTGCTAGCGCTTCATCACCGGCGGAGCGACGGGAAGTACTCTGCCACCACCAGGCGACCGAGAGCGCAATCAACACCAGGATCACCAGCCAGGTCACCACCTTGAGCCGACTGTCGTTGGCTTGCTGGCGGGAGCGACGGGAGAAGCTCTGCATGTCGATATTGTCGGGAGGAGTCAGACCCAGCTTGTCGTAAGCAGCCAGAATGGTCTCGTCGGGGATCCCGACCAGCTTGGCATAGGTACGCAGATAGCCCCGAATAAAGGTATGGGAGGTGTGCTTGTCGTAGGTATCCGATTCGATAGCGGCGATCAGGGTCAGACGAAGGTGAATGCGGGACGCAACCTGTTCTCGTGTCCAGCCAAGCTGTTCACGGGCGTTGCGCAGCAATTGGCCTGGGCCTACTGCCTGGGAGTCGTCTTGGAAATCGTGTTGCTGTTCAATAGTCATTGGCTAAATAACGCTTGGCTTGTTGCGAAGTGGGATATTGCCTTACCAGCTCAGTCCCGAATTGGTGAAGTAATGCCGGCTTGTCCATCGCCTGTGCCAGCCGAAGTCTCAACCAGAGACTCTCCTCGTTCTCGTCTGACACATCGGCAAAACGGGCGAGGTAGGACTGCACATCAGGCAGCTTGCCATCTTTCATGGAAAGCTCGGCCAAGTCCAGCAATAACCCTGGATTGCGGGGATTATACCCCAAGGCCAGGCGATAGTACTCGCCTGCTTTATCATTTCTGCGATTTTGCAGCGCACAAAGTGCCGCATTTTCATAGGTATCGGCAATTTTTACGTAACCTGGCTGAATAACAGCCTGGTTGAACGCCTGATCTGCCTCGGCATACCTGCCGCGATCACAGAGGAAGGCACCATAGTTGTTCATTGCGTCAGCATTGGACGGATCCATGGCAAGGGCGTTCTTGTAATGGGTCTCGGCTGCCTTGAAATCTCCTACCTTCTGATAAAAGTAGGCAAAGCCGATCTGGATCTGGGGGTTGGAGGGGTCATACTGGAGAGCGCGGTCAAGATTGAACTTGGCCTGCTCGGCATTGCCCTGACGCAGGTACTGTATACCCAGGTCGAGGCGGGTTTGGGCAGCCGCCTTGAGGTCAGGACCCACTTCACGCTGGGTCGAGTTCTGGCCAGCGTAAGTGGTCTCGGTCACACAGCCTGGCAGCGCGCAGAGCGCTGCCACTACGATCAATGTACGTGTATCCATTCCCTGTCTATACAATGGCTTAGCATTTAAACCATTTTGACGGAAATCCCATCCTGTTGCATCCGATTTTTGATAGTTCGCTTGGTACGGTCAATCACGTCACCCACCAGCTGACCACAGGCGGCATCGATGTCATCACCACGGGTCTTGCGGACAATCACGGTGAAACCGTACTCCATCAGCACCTTGGAGAAGCGATCGATACGGCTGTTGCTCGGCTTGCCGTAAGGGTTGCCCGGGAAGGGGTTGAACGGGATCAGGTTGATCTTGCTCGGAGTGTCCTTGAGCACCTTGGCCAGCTCGTGAGCATGCTGCATATCGTCATTGATATGATCGAGCAGCACATACTCGACGGTCACCCGACCACCGTTGGCATTGGATTTGGCCAGGTAACGACGGACACCGGCGAGGAACTCCTCGATGTTGTACTTGTCGTTGATCGGCATGATCTCTGAACGCAACTTGTCGTTCGGAGCGTGCAGGGAGATAGCCAGCGCCACGTCGATCTGGTCACCCAGCTTGTCCAGCGCAGGTACCACGCCAGAGGTGGAGATGGTCACCCGGCGCTTGGAGATGCCAAAGCCGTAGTCATCCATCATCAGACGCATGGCAGGCACCACGTTGGCGAGGTTGAGCAGCGGCTCGCCCATCCCCATCATCACCACGTTGGTGATGGGACGCTTGCCACCGACCACGCGGGCCGCACGCCACACCTGACCGATGATCTCGGAGACTTTCAGATTGCGGTTGAAGCCTTGTTGAGCCGTGGAGCAGAACTTGCACTCCAGCGCACAGCCAACTTGAGAGGAGACGCAGAGGGTCGCGCGGTCATCTTCCGGGATGTAGACGGTCTCTACCTCCTGATCGCCCACCTGCAGAGCCCACTTGATGGTGCCATCGGCAGAGCGCTGCTCGCGGCTGATCTCGGGCGCCTTGATCTCGGCGATCGCCTTGAGGCGCTCTTTGAGCACCTTGTTGACGTTGGTCATCTGATCGAAATCATCACACCCAAAGTGATAGATCCACTTCATGACCTGATCTGCCCGGAATGGCTTCTCGCCCAGTTCGACGAAAAAGGCACGCATGGCATCCCGATCAAGATCCAGCAGGTTGATTTTTGTTTCGCTCATCAATGGCCTCAGTTCAAACACTTCATCAATTATTGGCTGACGACGTCAGGGGGCGGCATTGTACAAATAATGGGTCTGGCTTTCCACCTGGAGAATAGAGGGATATTGCGTAAACGGCGAAAACAACAAAGGGAGCCGAGGCTCCCTTGGGTCATCATCAACAAAAATCAGCCGCGCGGGCAAATCTCGTTGTCAGAGAAGAAGTAGGCAATTTCGCGGGCAGCGGATGCCGGTGCATCGGAGCCATGTACTGCGTTGCGATCGATGCTCTCGGCATAACAGGCACGCAAGGTACCAGCCAGCGCCTCTTTCGGGTTGGTAGCACCCATGATCTCACGATTGCGACGGATGGCGTCTTCCCCTTCCAGCACCTGCACCATGACAGGGCCAGAGGTCATGAAGCTGACCAGATTGTCATAAAAAGGCTTGCCCTGATGCTCGGCATAGAAACCGGCAGCCTGTTCACTGCTCATGTGCAGCATTTTGGATGCCACCACTTTCAAGCCTGCGCTTTCGAAACGGCTATAGATGGCACCGATCAGGTTCTTGCTGACAGCATCCGGTTTGACGATAGAGAAGGTACGTTCGATGGCCATTGATATCTTTCCTTAACTACAGAGTTTTATTGTTAGAATCCATGTTCGCTGGCGATTATACGTAAACAAAAACCGGAAAAACACACAAACAAGCAACTTTTTATTAAACATCACTCCCTTGCAATCAACATCCACACTCATCTTGACCGAGCAGAGCCGGAAAATATGTGCGCTTGCGCACGATAGTTACCTTAAGCCGCCAAAACCCCATCTTTTGTTCACAATTCGAACAGCATGAAAAAGGCACCCGAAGGTGCCTTGTCTCGCCTATTTGGCTTCCGCCAGCAAGGCCCGCGCTATGGTGCGCATCCCCAGAGTATTAGCTCCCGGCGCCCAGAGGGCATCGCCGTTGTCACTGAAGCAGGCGGCCAGATCGATATGCAACCAGCCCATCCCTTCGTTGGCAACGAAACGGGAGAGGAAACCCGCAGCGTTGGAGGCGCCACCCGGCCCACCCCCCTTCACCGGACGGCTGTTGGCCGTGTCGGCGTAATGGGAAGGGCACTGCTGGCGGTGCCAGGGCTCCAGCGGCAGCGGCCAGGCAGGCTCATGCTCAGCATCGGCATAGGTCATTGCGCGGCTTACCAACCCTTTGTCGAGGCCGAACAGAGCATTGTAGCGCCCACCCAGCGCCATCACGGCTGCGCCGGTCAGGGTCGCGGCATCGATGATCAGCGGTGCGCCGGACTCGCTCGCCAGTTGCAAGCCATCGGCCAGTACCAGCCGCCCCTCGGCATCGGTATTCACAATCTCGACCGTGGTGCCGTTCTTGTAGGTGAGGATGTCGCCCAGCTTGTAGGCGTGGCCGGAGACCAGGTTCTCGGCGCAGCAGAGGATCAGCTTCACCCGCTTGTCGAGCCCGCGCAGCATAGCCAGCGCCAGCGCACCGGTGACAATCGCCGCGCCCCCCATGTCGCACTTCATGGTGAGCATCCCCTCGGAGCTCTTCATGGAGTAGCCGCCGGAGTCAAAGGTGATCCCCTTGCCCACCAGCGCTGCCGCCACCGGCGCCTTGGGGTCACGCCCCGGGTTGAAGTCGAGCTCCAGCAATACCGGTTCGCGCGCACTGCCGCGGCCCACCTGATAGAGGCCGACCCAGCCCGCCTGTTGCAGCGCTTCGCCTTTCAAAATGCGATGACTCACCTTGTCCGGCGCCAGCTCGGTAATAAAAGAGGCCGCTTCCACCGCCAGCTCCAGCGGGCCCAACTGCTCCGGGGTGGCATTGGTCATCTCGCGCACCCAGCGGCCGCAGAGCCAACGCGCTTCCAGCTCCTCTCTGTCCTCTTCCGAGGACATGGCCCACTGCAGTTGCACCTCCGCCTTGGGGGTTTGCAGCCCTTGGGCAAAAGCCCACTGCTGTTCACGCTCCCAGTGACCAGCCAAAGTCACTTTCTGGATCCCCTGCTGGCAGAGGCGACGGGCCGCCTGCTGGATATCGAGCAGAGGATTGGCCGTCACCAGATGGATCACCATGCCGTCGGCACGGTGAGAGAGCAGCGCCCCCTCCCCCCACTCGGCCGGTGCAAATTCACGACTCAGCCAGACATTCATGCGGTCACCTCCTGCAGCCAGCGGGCTATGGTACGCAGACCGTGACCCTTGGCGCCGGTCGCCCAGAGATCGTTGCCCGATTTCTGATAAGAGGCCGCCAGATCCAGGTGCACCCACCCCTTACCCTCATCACGTACGAAACGGGAAAGGAACGCTGCAGCCGTGGTGGCACCGGCCGTGCCTTCGGCTGAGGCGACGTTGCCCAGATCGGCAAAGGCCGAGGTGAGCTGGCTGGCATGCCAGGGTTCCAGCGGCAGCGCCCACGCCTGTTCGTTTTCCACCTTGGCGGCGGCCAGCGCACGCAGCTGTTCGGTCTCATCGAGGGCAAACACCGCATTGTAGTCGCGGCCCAGCGCCATCTTGGCGGCGCCGGTCAGGGTGGCTGCGTCAAGGATATAATCTGCACCGCTGTCGGAGGCCGCCATCAGGCCATCGGCCAGTACCAGACGACCTTCCGCATCGGTGTTCTGGATCTCGACCGAAACCCCATTCTTGTAAGTGAGGATGTCGCCCAGCTTGAAGGCGTGGCCGGAGACCAGGTTCTCGGCGCAGCAGAGAATGAGCTTCACCCGCTGGTTCAGACCGCGGCTGATAGCCAGCGCCAACGCGCCGGTCACCATGGCGGCACCGCCCATATCGGACTTCATCGGCAGCATGTTGTCAGAGGACTTCATGGAGTAGCCACCGGAATCGAAAGTGATCCCCTTGCCCACCAGCGCCGCCACCACGGGTGCATTGCGATCACCGGTCGGGTTGTAGTCAAGCTCCAGCAGCACAGGCTCGCGCTCGCTGCCACGGCCAACCGACCAGATCCCGATATGGCCGGACTCGCGCAGCGCTTCACCGGCGGTGATGCGAGCTGTAACCTGATCCCCGGCCAGACCACGAATGAGCAACAGGGCCGATTCCGCCAGACTCATGGGGTAGATCTCTTCCGGACAGCCATTGGTGATGTCACGTACCCAGCGAGCCGCCTTGAGCAGCGCATCCAGTTCACGGGCTTCCGCGTCGCTCTGCTGGCCAAAATCCAGTTCACGCGCTCCCTTGGCGGCGTAGAACCCCTGGGCGAACGCGTAGCGACGCTCCAGATCCCAGCCTTCACCGACCAGCGTCACCCGCTTGATCCCGCTCGATTCGAGGCGACGGGCGGCGCGCTGAACGGTACGCAGAACATCCTTCTCCTGACCGGCGGCACCAAGATGGATCAGTGCCTCGTCGCCATTGAAACTGAGCTGGGCGCCCTCGCCCCAATAAGCGGCCGCAGCCTGGGTGGATAACGCTACCTTCATCATGTCAGCCATCGTGTTTGCTTCCTTTTTACTGGCACTATGTATAAGCACTCTTTATGGGAAAGAGCTTATTGGCAAAGAGAGAATAACGAATACAAAAAAGGCCGTGCCCCCGAGGGTCACGGCCTTCCACCATATCACTGAAGCACCACAGGATGCTGCACGTGCAATTCACTCATGTGTAATTAATGGCGTTCAGAGGCAAGGTTCAGGGTGTACTTGGGCAGTTCAACCACCAGATCCTCGTCCGCCAATTTTGCCTGGCAGCTGAGACGGGATTCCGGCTCCAGCCCCCAGGCCTTGTCCAGCATGTCGTCTTCCAGCTCGTCACTTGGCTCGAGCGAGTCAAAGCCCTCGCGCACCACGCAGTGGCAGGTAGTGCAGGCACAGGATTTCTCGCAGGCATGCTCGATTTCGATACCGTTGCGCAGCGCCACATCCAGAATGGTCTCGCCGCTTTGCCCCTCGAGGGCGGCGCCATCCGGACAGAGTACGGGATGAGGAAGAATGATCAGTTTTGGCATATTACACCTTGTTGACGTTTTGTCCGGTCAGCACCTTGCGGATGGAGGCGTCCATCCGGCGGGCTGCAAACTCGCCACTGACAGCATCGGCTGCTTCAATGGCTTCTTTGATTTGATGGGTTGCGCCGCTGTTGCGCATGGTCAGCAGATGGGCGATGGCGGCATCAATCTCGGCACGCTCGGCTGCGTTCAGCAGCGCGTCGCCATCGGCGGCCAGCGCCGCATTGAGGCTCTCGACCACCCGGTCAGCTTCAACCTGCTGCTCGGCCAGCATGCGGGCATCCATATCCTGCTGGGCGTTCTCGATGGAGGCACTCAGCATGTTGAGGATATCCTGCTCCGCCAGCCCGTAAGAGGGCTTGACCTGGATCTCGGCCTGGACGCCGGAGGATTTCTCCATGGCGCTGACCGAGAGCAGACCATCCGCATCCACCTGGAAGGTGACGCGAATATGGGCGGCGCCAGCTGCCATCGGCGGAATGCCGGTCAGTGTAAAGCGGGCCAGGGAGCGGCAATCGGCCACCAACTCGCGTTCACCCTGTACCACGTGAATGGCCATGGCGGTCTGACCATCCTTGAAGGTGGTGAACTCCTGGGCGCGGGCAACCGGGATGGTGGTGTTGCGCGGGATCACCTTCTCGGCGAGGCCACCCATGGTCTCCAGACCCAGCGACAAGGGGATAACGTCCAGCAGCAGCATCTCGGCATCGGGCTTGTTGCCCACCAGAATATCGGCCTGGATGGCGGCGCCGATGGCGACAACCTTGTCCGGATCGATGCTGGTCAGCGGCGTACGCTGGAAGAACTCGCCCACCAGTTCACGCACCAGCGGCACCCGGGTGGAGCCACCGACCATCACCACTTCCAGCACTTCCACCTGCTCGAGACCGGCATCGCGCAGGGCGCGGCGACAAGCCAGCAAGGTCCGTTTCACCAGCGGGGTGATGAGTTCATCAAACTGGCTGCGGCTCACTGAACCCTGCCAGCCAGCAAAGGTGCAGGGAAGGCTGTCGGTATCGGTCAGCCCGTGTTTGACGGCAGCGGCCACATCCAGCAGCTCGCGCTGCAGATGGGCATCCAGATCGCCGGATAGACCCGCCTGTTCCTTGATCCAGTCCGCCAGCAGGTGATCGAAATCATCGCCGCCGAGGGCGGAATCACCGCCGGTCGCCATCACTTCAAAGACGCCGCGATGCAGACGCAGGATGGAGATATCGAAGGTACCGCCCCCCAGATCGTAAACCGCAATGACCCCTTCCTGACCGGAGTCGAGGCCATAGGCAATCGCGGCCGCAGTCGGCTCGTTGAGCAGGCGCAGCACGTGCAAACCGGCCAGACGGGCGGCATCTTTGGTGCCCTGACGCTGAGCATCATCGAAATAGGCAGGCACGGTAATGACCACGCCGTCGAGATCGCCACCCAGCGAGGCGGCGCCACGCTCGGCCAGCTTTTTGAGAATTTCGGCCGAGACCTGCACCGGATTGACCAGCCCCTGACGGGTTTGCAGTTGCGGCATGCCATTGTCGGCGGCAACAAACTGGTAAGGCTGCTGGCGGGTATCGATATCGGCCAGCGCCTTGCCCATCATCCGTTTGACCGAGACGATGGTGTTGTGAGGATCGAGTGCCGCTTCGCGCTTGGCATCAATCCCGACTCGAATGGTGTCGCTCTGATAATGCACCACTGACGGGAGCAGGTCGCGCCCTTGCTCATCGCAAAGGGTATCGGCGTGACCGCTGCGAACCGCAGCGACGAGAGAGTTGGTAGTGCCGAGATCGATGCCGACGGCACGTTTGTGCTGATGAGGTACAGCGCTCTGACCGGGTTCGGCGATTTGCAGTAATGCCATGGGTAATGAAACTTCCAGCGTTAAAGGATCAAGACTCGAGAAGCGAGTCTTCGAATCGTTCCAGCTCTTCGAGGAGCTTGTCGACAAACTTGAGTTTGCGAACGCAATCAGCGGCAACAAGATCTTTACCGGCGGTAAGAGACTCGGTCAGCTGCTGCATCAACATCTGGTGATCATGCCTGATCTCGCTGCGAAAATCCTTGATGGCGCGCTCAGGGTCAGCGTCATCTTTCAGATCGGCCAGACGCTCGCGCCACTCCAGCTGCTGCATCAGAAACGCGGTATCTTGCAGGGTCTGCTGTTCACCACGGATATCGGTGCCACGCAGGGAGAGCAGATATTCGGCACGGCGCAGCGGCGCCTTGAGGGTAGTGAATGCTTCGTTGATCTGGGCGGCACGTTGCACCGCAGCCAGCTGCTCCCGTTCGGGGGCGGTGGCAAAACGATCAGGATGGAATTGGGTTTGCAGTTGGCGGTAGGTATCAGCCAACTGACGGGTATCGAGCTCGAAGCCTTCAACCAGCCCAAACAGCTCGAAATGATTCATGCAAACCTCTTGAAAACGTTCGCCACAACCTCACTCGCCCTTGGCAAATGAGATGTGGTTGAACGGGTCATGAGCGACCCGTTCAACCACAGACGAAGGATCATTGACGTCAAACAGCTCAGACACTGAAGCTTTCGCCGCAACCACACTCGCCTTTGGCGTTGGGATTATTGAACTGGAAGCCCTCGTTGAGGCCCTCCTTGACGAAATCCAGCTCGGTGCCATCCAGATGGATCAGGCTCTTGGCATCGACAATAATCTTGACGCCCTGCTGCTCGAACACCTGATCTTCATCGGTCAGTTCATCAACGAACTCAAGCACGTAGGCCAGACCGGAGCAGCCGGTAGTCTTGACACCGAGGCGCAGGCCAATGCCCTTGCCCCGGTTAGCCAGAAAAGAGGAAACCCGTGCCGCGGCGGCATCTGTCATGGTAATAGCCATACTGCTCTCCGGCGCTTAGAGACCTTTCTTCTGCTTGTAATCGGCGATGGCGGCCTTGATGGCGTCCTCAGCCAGAATGGAGCAGTGGATCTTCACCGGTGGCAGGGCCAGCTCTTCGGCGATATCGGTGTTCTTGATGCCAGCCGCTTCGTCCAGGGTCTTGCCCTTGACCCATTCGGTCACCAAGGAGCTGGAGGCGATGGCAGAACCGCAGCCGTAGGTCTTGAACTTGGCATCTTCGATGATGCCTTCATCGCTGATCTTCAATTGCAGCTTCATCACGTCGCCACAAGCAGGCGCACCGACCATGCCGGTCGCGATGCTGGGATCATTCTTGTCGAAACCACCGACGTTGCGAGGATTCTCGTAGTGGTCGATTACTTTTTCACTGTAAGCCATATCTCACTCCTGCTAATTCTGTTGCTCACTGACCAAATAGATCAGTGATGAGCCCATTCGACCGTGTTCAGATCGACGCCGTCTTTGTACATCTCCCACAGGGGGGACATCTCGCGCAGACGACCGATGGAGTCACGAATAAGCTTGACCGCGTAGTCAATCTCTTCCTCGGTGGTGAAGCGACCCATGCTGAAACGGATGGAGCTGTGTGCCAGCTCGTCGTTCAGACCCAGTGCGCGCAGCACATAGGAAGGTTCCAGGCTGGCGGAGGTACAGGCCGAACCGGAAGAGACCGCCAAATCTTTCAGCGCCATGATGAGGGATTCCCCTTCCACATAAGCAAAGCTGACGTTGAGGTTGCCCGGAACACGCTGATCCAGATCGCCATTGATGTAGACGGCTTCAATATCCTTGATGCCATCCCACAGACGCTGGCGCAGAGCCAAGATGCGCTCGCCTTCACTCACCATCTCTTCTTTGGCGATGCGGAAAGCTTCGCCCATCCCGACGATCTGGTGGGTCGGCAGAGTACCGGAACGCATGCCGCGCTCGTGGCCGCCACCGTGCATCTGGGCTTCCAGGCGAACGCGGGGTTTGCGGCGAACAAACAGTGCACCGATCCCTTTCGGACCATACACCTTGTGCGCAGAGACGGAGAGCAGATCCACTTTCAGTGCTTCCACATCTACCGGGATCTTGCCCACACTCTGAACGGCATCCACGTGCAGCAGGATCTTGCGGGAACGGCACAACTCGCCGATGGCGGCAATGTTCTGAACCACGCCGATTTCGTTGTTCACATGCATGATGCTGACCAGGATGGTGTCATCACGCATGGCATTTTCGATCATCTCGATAGTGAACAGGCCGTTGGGCATCGGCTCAAGATAGGTCACCTCGAACCCTTCACGCTCCAGCTGGCGACAGGTATCGAGCACAGCCTTGTGTTCGGTCTTGGAGGTGATGATGTGCTTGCCCTTGCTGGCATAGAAGTGGGCAACACCCTTGATGGCCAGGTTATTAGATTCGGTCGCACCGGAAGTGAAGACGATCTCGCGGGGATCGGCACCGATCAGATCTGCCACTTGATTACGGGCCAGATCCACCGCCTCTTCGGCTTGCCAGCCAAAGCGGTGAGAACGGGAAGCCGGATTGCCGAACAGGCCATCCATGGTGAGACACTGCATCATTTTTTCTGCGACACGCGGGTCCACCGGACAGGTTGCCGAATAATCAAGGTAAATAGGCAGTTTCATGTTTTTCTCCGTCACAGTCCGGGTCATACAGAGTCCCGCTGTGGAAAGCACGTTTATAGTTGGACTTTCAAGCTCACATCGCCGTGTTCTGCCCGATCAACCAGGGACAACACGGTCTTCATTTGTTCATCTTGCTTACCGGCAATCCGGCGCACATCGGCCTGGCGTACCAGCTCGGCCAGCGTGATATCCCCGAGGAAGCTGGAGATCCGCTCACTCAGGTCGCGCCACAGGGAGTGAGTCAGGCACTGGGTACCGCCGTGGCAACCGCCCTTGCCGAGGCACTTGGTGGCATCGACCGACTCATCGACCGCGGTGATCACTTGACCCACCGAAATCTCGCCTGGGGCCAACCCGAGGCGATAACCACCACCCGGGCCACGCACGCTGCTCACCAGACCATGTTTGCGCAGGCGGGCAAAGAGCTGCTCGAGATAGGACAACGAGATGCCCTGGCGCTCGGAAATATCGGCAAGGGGGACGGGCCCCTGCTCTGCATGCAGCGCCACGTCGAGCATGGCGGTTACAGCGTAACGTCCTTTTGAAGTCAGTCTCATGTGCCTTACCGTCTTGCGAAGCAATTTAATGGGGCACATGGTCACATACCCGACCAAATCAGTCAAGTATATGGTTGAGCAAATCAGTCGGATTAATCCGGTACGCGCGCTTTCTGCACCGAGGTCAGAATACCGCGCAGAATGTTGAGCTCAGCTGCTTCCGGCCGAGCCCGATTGAACAGGCGACGCAGCTTGCTCATCACATGACCCGGATGGTCATCGGCAATAAAACCGGTCTTCATCAGGGTTTGTTCCAGGTGCTGATAAAACCCTTCCAGCTGGGCGGCACTCGGATAGGCCATCTCATCTTCAGGCTCGGCGGCCTGCCCCTGCAGCCAGCGCATCCGCACTTCGTAACAGAGGGTCTGCACCGCCATGGCCAGATTGAGGGAGCTGTAATCAGGATTGGCCGGAATGGCCACGTGGTAGTGGCACTTTTGCAACTCGTCATTGGTGAGACCGGTGCGTTCACGGCCAAACACCAGCGCGACCGGGTGCTGCATCCCCTCAACCACCGACTTTTCGCCGGCCTCACGGGGATCGAGCATGGGCCAGCTCAGAGTTCGAGAGCGGGCGCTGGTGCCAATCACCAAACCACAATCGGCGATCGCGTCATCCAGAGTCGGGACGATACGGGCATTGGCAAGCACATCGCTGGCACCAGCCGCCAAGGCGAAGGCATTGTCATCCGGCAAGGCTTGCGGATCAACCAATACCAGCTGGGTCAAACCCATGGTCTTCATGGCACGTGCCGCAGACCCCATGTTGCCGGTATGAGAGGTGTTTACCAAAACGATACGAATCTGATCCAACATGCCCAGTCATTCTTCAGTCAAAAATGGCGCGCAATTGTAACATAAGAGAACACGATGTTGGCACCGTAAAAGCCGAGCCATTTCAGAACAAAACTACCCGTTTGTATAACAAACCAGCATGAGGGAAGTGAGAGGGGGGGGCTAAACTTGATGGATATCCGATAAACGGCACAGGAGACACCACGCCATGCTTCCTCCCTTTATCTATGAGAGATTGCCCAGCCTCTACCTGCTGGCAGCCATTGCCATTATTACGTTGAGTGAACAGCCACTGCTCTGGTTTGCTGGCGCCTTGCTGTTTATCGCCGGAGCGGTGACCTGGATGATGCGCTCCAGCTACCGACGTACCGATCTGATTATCTTTCCGAGCAAACGCTGGCTACAGCCGGAGTGGCTGTATGAAGCGCAACCCTTTATCTGGCTGGCTGCGGGGCTGGCCATGTCACAGCTGCCCGCCCCTGCAGCACTCATCGCCTTGCTGCCCTGTCTGTGGGCCTGTCGTTGCCTCTGGGCACGGCACCATTATCGTCGCCATGCCCATGGGGTGATTTTCCACTTAAGACGGGATCCCGCCCGGCGCCGTCTGCACCGGAGCCTGCGCTGACTCGGTGCGGGCGCGTTCGATAAACGTCGCCAGATCCATCAGGGGATACTTCATCAGGCTCGGCAAGCCATCGAGATCCAGACTGTCCATCAAGTTTTTCACCTCAAGACCCAGTTCGGTATCCCCTTCTATCTTCAGCTTGCGCTGAAAAAAGAGCGAATCCGGATCCTCTTTGCGACCAGCGATGAGGATCAGGTCGTTGGCGGTACCGCTGAAGCAGACATCGGCCTTGTCACACTCGCGAGCTACCACCAGCTGGCCATTCTGCTCACTGATAAACCAGCACAGCTCCAGATCAGAAACTTCGACTTTCAGCCACTTGTCTGCCAGAAACTCGAAATCGCCATCTTCGATAGCCTCTTTGAAAACCCGGGCCAGTAAACTCTCCATCAGCTGCTTTTGCAGATTGAAGGGAACCAGCTTGAGGGGATGGCGCAAGAAGCGCGGAGCCTGTTCGACCAGGCGACGTTGCAGTTTTTGAAACACGATAGACTCCCTTTTTTGCGCATTCAAACACAGGGAGAGTGGCAAGATCCTGTTGGAAATCAAACTTGTGCAGGGTTACCTCAAGAAGGGTAAAGCCACACAAAGCTGCCTCAGGTCAAAAAGCGGGAGTGCATGGCTGCATACAATCAGGGCTCGTTTGCCCTTCATATGCACTCTCGGAGCGTACCAATGGAATTACTCTGTCCGGCAGGCAGTTTGCCGGCACTGAAAACCGCCGTGGATAACGGGGCCGATGCCGTTTATATCGGTTTCAAGGATGACACCAATGCCCGCCACTTTGCCGGTCTCAACTTTACCGACAGCAAACTGGAGAAGGCGGTGGATTATGTGCATCAACATGGTCGCAAGCTGCATATTGCCATCAATACCTTTGCCCATCCCGGGGCCGATACTCGATGGAAACAGGCGGTTGATCGCGGGGTGGCCCTCGGCGCCGATGCGTTAATCATCGCCGATCTCGCCGTGCTGGAATATGCCAGCCGCCACTACCCCGAGATGGAACTCCATGTCTCGGTGCAGGCCAGCGCCACCAATGCCGCCGCCATTCGCTTCTATCAGCAGCAATTCAATGTCACACGGGTGGTGCTGCCCCGGGTGCTCTCCATGCATCAGGTCAAGCAGCTGGCCCGCGAGACCGATGTTGGCCTAGAGGTATTCGCCTTTGGCAGCCTCTGCATTATGGCCGAGGGGCGCTGCTATCTCTCCTCCTACATGACTGGCGAGAGCCCCAACACCGTCGGCGCCTGCTCACCGGCCAAGTTCGTCCGTTGGGAAGAGACCGCGAACGGCCTCGAGTCGCGGCTCAACGAGGTACTGATCGACCGCTATGGCCCGGGCGAAAATGCCGGTTACCCGACCCTGTGCAAGGGGCGTTTCGACGTGGATGGCCAGACCTACCACGCGCTGGAAGAGCCCACCAGTCTCAATACCCTGGGTCTCCTGCCCGAGCTGTTCAAGACCGGGATCCAGTCGGTCAAGATTGAAGGGCGCCAGCGCAGCCCCGCCTATGTGGAGCAAGTGACCCGGGTGTGGCGTGCAGCCATCGATGCCTATCAGGCCAATCCCGAGGCCTATCAGGTCAAAGCTGAGTGGGATGCCCAGCTCGCCCGCGTCTCCGAAGGTAGCCAGACTACCCTCGGCGCCTACCATCGTCAGTGGCAATAAGGAGTCCACCCATGCAATTTTCTCTCGGGCCTCTTCTCTTCTACTGGCCCAAAGCCGATACCGAAGCCTTTTACCATGCCGCTGCCGACAGTCAGGCCGACATCATCTATCTGGGGGAGACCGTCTGCAGCAAGCGGCGCGAACTCAAAGTCGATGACTGGATTGCGCTGGCCCGTCAGATGGCCTGCTCCGGCAAGCAGGTGGTGCTCTCGACCCTCGCCCTTATCTCCGCCCCCTCCGAACTCAAGGAGGTGAAGCGGCTGGTCGACAATGGCGACCTGATGGTCGAAGCCAACGATCTCGGTACGGTGCAACTCGCCTGGGAGGCAGGGATCCCCTTCGTCTGTGGCCCCGCCATCAACGCCTATAACGCCGATGTGCTGCGCATGTTGCTCAAACAGGGGATGAAACGCTGGGTCATGCCGGTGGAGCTCTCCCGTGACTGGCTGATCCAGCTCAATCAGGATCTGGGCTCCCTGCGCGACCAATTTGAGGTGGAGGTGTTTGCCTACGGCCATCTGCCGCTCGCCTACTCGGCGCGCTGCTTCACCGCCCGCTCCCTCGACAAACCGAAAGACAACTGCGAGCTCGCCTGCATCAACTATCCCACCGGACGACTGGCCAACAGCCGCGAGGGGCAACGGGTGTTCAATCTCAACGGGATCCAGACCCAGTCCGGCTACTGCTACAACCTAGGTAACGAGCTGGCTGGTATGGAAGGTCTGGTAGATGTGGTCAGGCTTTCGCCGCAAGGGATGGAGACGCTGGAGATGCTGGCCCGCTTCAAAGCCAACCGTCAGGGCCAGGCTCCCCTCCCCTTGCAGCAAGGAAGCGATTGCAACGGCTACTGGCGCCAGATCCCCGGCATGAGCCTGGTGGAGTAAACCCGCCATTCGCCCAACAAAAAGGCCTCATCAGAGGCCTTTTTATCACTATCTGACAGTAGATCAGGAGGGTTGATCACCCTTGTTACGAGCGCTCTGGGCACCTGGCGGCAAGGGCTTGCGCGCCATCAACTCCAGCTCCAGCAGCGCATAGCGGTGCTCGATGAAGTCATAGACGTTGTTAGATAAGGCCAGCTTGAAGTAGCTGATGGCCTCCTTGCGGTTGCCTTTGCCCAGCTCGAACTTGCCCAGATAGAAGTAGGTTTCACACAGGCGCTCGGCAAGCTCCCGGTTATCCTTCACCCCTTTCACCACGTTGCCCATCAGCTGGGAAGCGTTGATCTCGCCGGTATAGAGGCGTACCAGATCCCAGTTCCAGGCATCGTCATCGTATTTGTTGAGACGCTCGCGCATCCGGCTCATGGCGGCCGACGGGTCGAGTTTCTGCTCGGCCAGATAGAGCCAGATCACCCGATAGGGGTCTTCCGGCTGCGCCTCGTAGAAACGCTTCATATCGGCCGCGGCCAGTTCGGGACGGTTGCCGTAATAGAGGGCGATGCCACGGTTGAGATAGGCATAGTCATAGTCCGGCGCCAGTTCGAGGGCAGAATCGAACGCATCATAGGCTTCGTCGTAATTCTGCTGCTGTACCAGATAGACGCCGATGAAGTTGTAGGCTTCGGCGAAATCCGGTTTCTCCCGCAGGGCACGGTTGAAATCGAGCCGCGCGAGGGAACGCAGACCAACCCGATCAAACACCACAGCACGCTCATAGAACAACTCTGCCCGTTGCTCGGTGGTCAGTTCCATTTCACTGAGCATCTGCCCGAGTCGGGCGAGCGCCAGCTCACTCTGGTAGGAGACCTGCAGGGGGGTCGCCAACACCAGTGAAGCAGGCTGCGGCTTGGGAACCTTGGGGGTGTTAACCTGACTGCTACTGCTGCAACCCCACATGGGAAGCAACAACAGGATACCGAGGAGGTATCCAATCCCTTTCCTGACGTTCAATGAACACTCCGACGCTTACGCTTGACCCCGCATATGGTAAAGGTCAACTGCCGCTTTGTCATGTAGCTGTGCCCCTCTACCTCAAATAAATCAGGATTCGACAGGGTATCCGGCATCGCACCAACCGCGAAACCCGCCGTCGACGCTGATCACCTTGCGATAACCCATCTGTTGCAGGTTGTCCGCCGCCAGAATTGAGCGAAAACCACCACCACAATAGAGGTAGAGCTCGGTCTCGAGATCCGGGAACTGGGTCTCGATATCCCGCTCAATCACGCCACGACCCAGATATCGGGCACCGGGCAGATGGCCTTTGGCCCACTCGCTCTCTTCCCGCACGTCGATTAGGTGAAACGTGCGCCCTTCATCCTGCCAGCGCTTGATCTGGTGAACATCGGTTTCGGTGATGCGGGAGCGGATCCCGTCAACCAGCGCCAAAAAACGGGGATTGTGATGCATGACAAACTCCTGTTGTTTAAATCATGTGCGTCAGCAAACGACACGCAGAGATAAGAAAAGAGCGCCATGAGGCGCTCTTCACTGTTACGGCAGGATTTCCTGTTGGTCCGCACCCTCTTTTTCTACCTGGGTTGGCAGCATGTGCTCGCGCTTGACGCCGAGGAACATGGCAAACGCACTCGCCACATAGATGGAAGAGTAGGTACCGAACGCCACACCGATCACCATGGCCACGGCAAAACCGTGGATCAGCGCACCGCCCTTGAGCAGCAACGCCAGCACCACGATAAAGGTAAGGCCGGAGGTGATGATGGTACGACTCAGGGTCTCGGTCATGGAGAGATCCAGAATGTATTCGGTATCCCCTTTACGCACCTTGCGGAAGTTCTCCCGCAAGCGGTCGAACACCACGATAGTATCGTTCAGGGAGTAACCCACCAGGGTCATCAGTGCCGCCAGTACGGTCAGGTCGAACTCGTACTGGAAGTAGGCAAAGACACCCAGCGTGATCACTACGTCGTGCACCAGGGAGAGAATGCCCCCCAGCGCCAGACGCCATTCGAAACGCACTGCCACGTAGGCCAGGATACAGAGGATAGAGGCCAGCATCGCCAGCGCACCGTCTGTCGCCAGTTCATCACCCACGGAAGGGCCGACGAACTCGACGCGTTTGAGCACTGCGCCCTCGTCGAGCTGCTTGGCCGCCGCCAGCACTTCGTTACCCTGTTGTTCTACCTTGACCCCCTCTTTCGGGGTCAGGCGGAACAGCACGTCACGGCTGGAGCCAAAGTGTTGCAGGGTTGCCCCTTCAATCTTCTGCTCTTCCAGAGCGTCGTGGATCTTGTCCAGGCTCACCGATTGCTGGAACCCCACCTCGATGGTGGTACCACCGGTAAAGTCCAGACCCCAGTTCAGACCCCGATCAAACAGGAAGAACAGGGCTACCACCATCAGCACGGAAGAGAAAACCACACCCGGCTTGGCATAGCGCATAAACGGGATCGGTTTTTCAAAATGTAGAATCTGAAACATCTCTCTATCCTCAGATGGGCAGCTTGTCGATACGCCGTCCACCCCAAGCCAGGTTGATAATGGCACGGGAAACTGTGATGGCAGTAAACATGGAGGCGGTCAGACCAATGCCCAGCGTCAGGGCAAAGCCCTTGATGGCGCCAGTACCGATACCGAACAGGATCACGCAGGTGATCAGCGAGGTCACGTTGGAGTCGGCGATGGTGGAGAATGCCCGATCAAAGCCCAGATGGATGGCTTGCTGAACACCACGACCGTTGCGGATCTCTTCACGAATACGCTCGTAGATCAGCACGTTGGCATCCACCGCCATACCCAGCGTCAGGACTATACCGGCGATACCCGGCAATGTCATGGTGGCCCCCGGGATCATCGACATGATGCCGACAATCAACACCAGGTTCATACAGAGCGCCAGGTTGGCAACCCAGCCGAACGCACGGTAGTAGATCCCCATGAACAGCACGATCACCAGCATGGCCCAGCCGATGGCTTCCATACCGCTATCGATGTTCTGTTGACCCAGGCTCGGGCCAATGGTGCGCTCTTCCACGATCTGGATCGGGGCGATCAGGGCACCGGCACGCAGCAGCAGCGCCAGGTTGTGGGCTTCGTTGGCGTTGTCGATACCTGTGATACGGAACTGGCTGCCAAGACGCGACTGGATGGTGGCGACGTTGATCACCTCTTCCTGCTTGCGGAACTTGCGCTTGCCATCCGGACCCGGTTGACCGACCGGCTTGTACTCGATGAAGACGGTCGCCATCCCTTTACCCACGTTATCCTTGGTAAAGTTGGCCATCTTGTTGCCACCCTGGCCATCCAGCTTGATGTTGACCTGGGGACGGCTGTACTCGTCGAAACCAGACTGGGCACCCACGATGTGGTCACCGGTCAGGATCACCCGCTTTTGCAGCACCACGGGACGACCATTGCGATCGTTGTAGACCTTGGAGCTGGGCGGGACACGGCCATCGGCCGCAGCCTGGATGTCGGCTGTCTCATCGACCATGTGGAATTCCAGGGTCGCGGTTGCACCCAGGATCTCCTTGGCGCGGGCGGTATCCTGAATACCGGGCAGTTCAACGACAATGCGCTCGGCGCCTTGCTGTTGTACCAGCGGCTCGGCCACGCCCAGTTCGTTGACCCGGTTACGGATGATGGTGATGTTCTGCTCGAGGGCGTACTTCTTCACTTCCTTGATCTTGGCTTCGCTCAGACCAGCCAGCAGGATGAACTCATCCCCTTTCTGCTCGGTAGTGAAAGTCAAATCAGGGTTCTGACGACGCAGATGAGAAACGGCGCGTTCCTGATCGGCTTCGTCACGGAAGATCACCTGCACCTGATCACCGACCCGGCGCACGCCGGAGTAACGGATCTTCTGGGTGCGCAGCTCGGAGCGGAAATCCTGCACCATCTGCTCTTGCTGCTTGGTCAGTGCTTCGGCCATGTCCACTTCCATCAGGAAGTGCACACCACCGCGCAGATCAAGACCCAGCTTCAGAGGCGCCGCACCGATGGCTTCGAGCCAGGCGGGAGTGGAAGGTGCCAGGTTGAGTGCGGTAATGAAGTTGTCGCCCAGCTTGTTGGCAACGATATCACGCGCCTTCAGCTGGTCTTCGGTGTTCTTGAAACGGATCAGGATAAAACCGTGCTCGAATGCAGCATGTTTGACCGGGATCTTGGCCGCTTCAAGGGTCTCTTTCACCAGATCAAGAGTATCTAGCTTGACTTCGGCACCACGGCTGGCAGAAACCTGCAAAGCCGGATCTTCGCCGTAAAGATTGGGGGCTGCATATAGAAAACCGATGGCGATCACCAGGATCACCATCAGGTATTTCCACAGCGGATAGCGATTCAACACGCTGTGCTCCTTGGGAGATTAAAGGGACTGGATAGAACCCTTGGGCAGAACGGCAGAGACGAAGTCCTTTTTGATGGTGACTTGAGTCTGGTCGTTCAGGGCGATCACCAGGTAATCGCTGTCTGCAGCCACTTTGGCAATTTTGCCAACCAGGCCACCGGAAGTGAGCACTTCATCACCCTTGGACAAGGAGCTCATCAGATTGCGGTGATCCTTGGCACGCTTGGCCTGGGGACGATAGATCATGAAGTAGAAAATCAGGCCGAATACGGCCAGCATGATGATCATTTCCATACCACCACCCTGTGCACCCGGTGCTGCGCCTTCTGCATACGCCTTGGAGATAATGCTCATTTAACAACCTCTTATTGATGTAGATTTAAAAAAACAAAATTATATGTTGTTGTTATTTAACGTCATTTTCAGCTAACGGAGGCACAGGCTTCCCTTGCCGACGGTAAAACTCTGTTACAAAGTCGTCTAATTTACCCTGCTCGATCGCGTCCCGCAAACCCTGCATCACACGCTGGTAATAACGCAGGTTATGAATCGTATTCAGACGGGCACCGAGGATCTCGTTGCACTTATCCAGATGGTGCAGGTAGCTTCGGCTGTAGTTCTTGCAGGTGTAGCAATCACACTCGGCATCCAGGGTACTGGTGTCGTTGCGATGTTGGGCGTTGCGGATCTTCACCACACCATCGGTGGTGAACAGGTGGCCGTTGCGGGCGTTGCGGGTCGGCATGACGCAGTCGAACATGTCGATACCGCGGCGCACCCCTTCCACCAGATCTTCCGGCTTGCCGACACCCATCAGGTAGCGCGGCTTGTCAGCCGGAATTTTCGGGCAGACGTGCTCGAGGATACGGTGCATGTCCTCTTTGGGTTCACCCACCGCCAGACCACCGACCGCATAACCGTCGAAACCGATCTCCAGCAGCCCCTTGAGGGAGACATCACGCAGATCTTCGTAGACCGAGCCCTGGATGATGCCGAACAGGGCGTTCTTGTTGCCCAGCGCATCAAACTTGTCGCGGGAGCGCTTGCCCCAGCGCAGGGACATCTCCATGGACTTGCGCGCTTCTTCATAAGTGGCCGGGTACGGAGTGCACTCGTCGAAGATCATCACGATGTCGGAGCCCAGATCGTACTGGATCTCCATGGACTTCTCGGGGTCGAGGAAGATCTTCTCGCCATTGATGGGGTGACGGAAGTGGACGCCCGCTTCGGTGATCTTGCGAATATGGCCTAGGCTGAACACCTGGAAACCACCGGAGTCGGTCAGGATCGGGCCCTGCCAGTTCATGAAGTCATGCAGATCGCCGTGGGCACGCATCACTTCCTGACCCGGACGTAGCCAGAGGTGGAAGGTGTTACCCAGCAGGATCTGGGCGCCGGTTTCACGCACTTCTTCCGGGGTCATCCCCTTGACGGTGCCGTAAGTCCCGACCGGCATAAAGGCCGGTGTTTGTACCACACCACGTTCGAAGACCAGTTGACCGCGACGGGCACGGCCGTCGGTGGTTTTCAGTTCAAATTTCATTGCTACCTCGGCTGCGTCAGATAAACAGTCTGACAATAGGAGGGCCGCTCACGGCCCGGTAAATAAGCTGAAGCTTATGCTTCAACCTGGCGACGGGTGACGAACATGGCGTCCCCGTAGCTGAAGAAACGGTACTGCCCGGCCACAGCTGCCTGATAGGCCGCCATCACGTTGTCATAACCGGCGAAGGCGCTGACCAGCATGATCAGGGTCGACTCCGGCAGATGGAAGTTGGTGACCATGGCATCGACAATCTGGAACTGGTAACCAGGGAAGATGAAGATATCGGTGTCACTAAAGAAGGGCGCCAGCGGTTTGCCCTGCGCCAGGGTGACCTTGGCCGCGCTCTCCAGCGAACGGACCGACGTGGTCCCCACCGCGATCACCCGGCCACCACGGGCACGGGTGGCCGCGATGGCATCTACCACCTCTTGCGGCACTTCCGCATACTCGGAGTGCATATGGTGATCTTCAATCTTCTCCACCCGCACCGGCTGGAAGGTCCCCGCCCCTACATGCAGGGTGACGAAGGCCGTTTCAACCCCTTTGGCCCGAATTTTCTCAAGCAGCGGCTCATCAAAGTGCAGACCGGCGGTCGGCGCCGCGACGGCGCCCGGCTTTTGATTGTAAACGGTCTGGTAGCGCTCCTTGTCGGCATCCTCGTCGGGACGGTCGATATAGGGGGGCAGCGGCATGTGGCCGATGGCCTCCAAAATCTCCAGCACCGGACGCGGGTCGAGGAAGTGGATCTCGAACAGGGCGTCGTGACGGGCACGCATCTCTGCCTCCACACCACCATCCATGATCATCCGGGTGCCGGGCTTGGGCGCCTTGGAGGCCCGGACATGGGCCAGCACGCTGTGCTCGTCCAGAATGCGCTCGACCAGTACCTCCAGCTTGCCGCCGCTGGCCTTCTGGCCAAACATGCGTGCCGGAATGACACGGGTGTTATTGAATACCAGCAGGTCACCCGGATTGAGCTGATCCAGCACATCCACAAATTGACCGTGGCGCAGGGCGCCAGTTTGACCATCGAGCTGCAACAGGCGGCTGGCGGTACGCTCTGCCATCGGATAGCGGGCAATCAGCTCGTCTGGCAGATCAAAATGAAAATCGGATACTTGCATCTTTCACCTCGGGGGGAATCGGCGGCTAGTCTAGTTATCCCCATCTTCCAAGGCAACCCAAAAGACCAAAAACCCAAGAGAGACAAGGGGTAGCGAGCAATATTGAGACACACCTCCGGTTAATGATTCTTTAATGTTCTGTATTGACCCTGATCATGTTTTGCCAGTTGGGGCTGGGCTAGGGTGAAAGCAGATACACAAGGAGGCCCACCATGATGACCCTATCCGAAATCATGACCGAACATCCCTTCACTCTGGGTCCGTCAAACAGTGTCAAACAGGCGATGGACCTGATGCAGCAGGAGCGGATCCGCCACATTCCCATCGTCGACGAGCAGCACCACCTGCTGGGGTTGGTAACCCTCACCGATATCCTGGCCACCCGGGAATCCAAGCTGCTGCTCATCAGCCCGGAGCGGGAAGCCGAATTTACCGACAGCGTGCAACTCGACGAGATCATGACACGGCAAGTGGCGAGCGTAGATCCTCACGCCGGCATCAAGGAGGCAGCACTCTACCTGCAGCGCCACAGATATGGCTGCCTGCCGGTACTCAAAGGACGCAAGCTGATCGGCATTGTCACCGAGTCGGACTTTATTGCCGTGGCCATCAACCTGCTGGAATTGATGGAAGAGCAGGAACCACCTACCGACTTTTGACAGATCAACCTGTAATTAAATTACAATAAAAGCGTTTTCAGCCGTCAGAATAAGCTAAAATGATGAAACACTTTCATTTTGATTGAAAAATTACACCAAATGCTTGCCTTGTGATCTGCGTCACACTATCATCCCTCTCATGCAATAGTTGCCGAGGGGGAGACGAGGGATTGTGCACCCATTATCTTCCTCTCATATGTCTGCAAGTTTGCACACCCCGTAGTTAGTCTTTGCTGTAAAGCATTTGTTTATATAGCCATTCCTTGTTTGATGACCCGGCCCTGTCGTTGCGATAGCGCCGGGATTTTTTTATCCGCGTTTTCTGCTCTCCCCCTTGTCAGCACATCTCCATCGCTGCGAGCAGCGGCCTCAACCTCCTGCACCACCTGTTTGCTCCACCGTTTATCTCATCGTGTCATCGTGGCTCTGCACACATCTTCCCATGTCTTGAAAAGGCGATGTTGCGCACAGATATTGAACCATGACAAGGAGTTATCTCAGTAGGCTAGAGATATTCATGTTAGGTACAGCCATAGTGAGCTATCTAATAAGTAGATTTAAGCGATTCAAAATTGCGGCTTTTATCGATTAACTGAAGCCCCTATGATGAATCCATCGAAAGTTAAGCGCCTCGTCTGGCAAGACTCTTCAACACCAGACCGGCATATGTACATCACCAAGGAGCAATTACATGTCTACCTACATCAACACTGAAATCAAGCCGTTCAATGCTACCGCCTACCACAATGGCAAATTCGTTCAGGTGTCTGACGCTGACCTGAAAGGCAAGTGGTCCGTGGTCTTCTTCTACCCGGCTGACTTCACCTTCGTTTGCCCGACCGAGCTGGGCGACCTTGCTGACAACTACGCTGAATTCCAGAAGCTGGGCGTCGAGATCTACTCTGTCTCTACCGATACCCACTTCACTCACAAAGCATGGCACGACACTTCTGACACCATTCAGAAGATCCAGTACCCGATGATTGGTGACCCGACTGGCACCATCACCCGCAACTTCGGTGTGATGATCGAAGAAGCTGGTCTGGCTGACCGCGGTACCTTCGTGATTGACCCGCAGGGCATCATCCAGATCGTCGAGATCAACGCTGGCGGTATCGGCCGTGACGCACTGGAACTGCTGCGCAAAGTCAAAGCAGCCCAGTACGTTGCCTCCCACCCGGGTGAAGTGTGCCCGGCTAAATGGAAAGAAGGCGAAGCCACTCTGGCCCCGTCCCTGGACCTGGTAGGCAAGATCTAAGCCTCCCGCTTCCAAGACCGGCCCGCATAAGGGCCGGTTTTGTTTCCGGCCCCAAGCAAAGGCACCGGTCTGCTTTCCGGCTTACATCTCACGCCGACCCGCAATCACAAGAAGGAATTCGAAGATGTTGGATACCAACCTCAAACAACAGCTGAACACCTATCTGCAGTACATCGTCAATCCCATCGAGATCAGCGTGTCCGGCAACGACAGCGACAAATCTGCAGAGCTGCTGGCACTGGCCAGCGAGATCGCCGAGATGTCCCCCAAGATCACCCAGACCTCTGGCACTGCCGCTCGCAAGCCTTCCATGAGTGTCGCGCCGCAGGGCCAAGCCCCGCGCGTTCACTTTGCCGGCATCCCCATGGGTCATGAGTTTACCTCTCTGGTGCTCGCCCTGCTGCAAAGCGGCGGCCACCCCTCCAAGGCCGATGCAGCCGTGCAGGAGCAGATCCGCAATCTCAAGGGTGAGTTCCACTTCGAGACCTATATCTCCCTCTCCTGCCACAACTGCCCGGACGTAGTACAGGCCCTCAACCTGATGGCGACCCTGAACCCCGGCATCACTCACACCATGATCGACGGCGCCCTGTTCCAGGAAGAGGTTGCCGAGCGTCAAATCATGGCGGTACCGAATGTCTACCTGAACGGCCAACCGTTCAGCCAGGGCCGTATCTCGCTGGAAGAGATCGTCGCCAAACTCGACACCGGTGCCGCCGAGCGCAAGGCTGCCGAGCTGAATGAGAAAGATCCCTACGATGTGCTGGTCGTGGGCGGTGGCCCGGCTGGCGCGGCAGCGGCCATCTATGCCGCTCGTAAAGGCATTCGCACCGCCATCGTTGCCGAACGTTTCGGTGGTCAGGTGATGGACACCGTCGGCATCGAGAACTTTATCTCCGTGCCCTACACCGAAGGCCCCAAGCTGGCCGCCAGCCTGGAGCAGCACGTCAAAGAGTACGGCGTTGAAGTGATCACCGAGCAGCGCGCCGCCGCCATCAGCAAAGATGGATATGTGAACGTGGATCTCGCCTCTGGCGCCACCTTGAAGAGCCGCGCCGTGATCCTGGCGACCGGTGCCCGCTGGCGTGATCTGAACGTACCGGGCGAGCTTGAGTACCGCACCAAGGGCGTGGCCTACTGCCCGCACTGCGATGGTCCCTTCTTCAAGGGCAAGCGAGTAGCTGTGATCGGTGGCGGTAACTCCGGCATCGAGGCAGCGATCGACTTGGCTGGCATCGTCGAGCATGTGACTGTGGTGGAGTTCGCCGACACCCTGCGTGCCGATGAAGTGCTGCAGAAGAAGGCTCGCTCTATGGGCAATATCGACATCATCATGAGCGCTCGCACCACCGAAGTGATCGGTGATGGCAGCAAGGTGGTCGGTATGGACTACGAAGATCGCACCACCGGTGAGATTAAACACCTGGCGGTGGCGGGGATCTTCGTCCAGATCGGCCTGGTACCGAACACCGAGTTCCTGAAAGGGAGCGAGATTGCCCTGACCCGCTTTGGCGAGATCGAGATCGATACCAAAGGGGCGACCTCCCTGCCCGGCGTCTACGCCGCAGGGGATGCCACCACGGTACCGTTCAAGCAGATCATCATCTCCATGGGTGCTGGCGCCACCGCCGCACTGGGTGCGTTTGATTACCTCATCCGCAACCCGGCTCCTGAAGCGACCCAGGCTGATGCTGTGACCGCCTGATAAACCCAGCGCAACAAAAAGCCGACGCTCGATTAAGTAAACACGAGCGTCGGCTTTTTTATATCTGCATCGATGCGCAATAAAAACCCCGCAGCAAATGGCGGGGTTGTTCATGACTGGACTTAAACGACGGGCATCACTCCAGCAAGAAAACAGCCTCGATATTATCACTTACCGTGATCTGCTGTTGTTGATAGCTGTTGTCCGCCATATCCGCCGCAGGTGCAGCCATCGCCATGGCCTGCACCACTTTCAGGTTGCGGCTGTAGGCGGTAATGGGCGAAGCATTGCGGTACTCCACACTGTAGACCTTGCCAAGCTTCATCCCGAACGCCTTGGCCAGAGATTCAGCCTTGGTTTTGGCATCCTCAACGGCATTCAGACGGGCCTGCTCCTTGATGACCTGCGGCGATTTCAACCCGTACTCAATCTGGGATACGGACTCCAGCCCGGCTTTGAGTGCGGTATCCATCAGGGGGCTCAACTTGTCGAGCTGATAGAGCTTCACCGCCAATTGCCGCTGGGCACGGTATCCCAGCAATACCGGTTTCTTGTTCTCGCCATACTGATATTCCGGAGAGACCATCAGGTTACCAGCCTCAACATCGCTGCGCTTGATCCCCAGCCCTTCCAGTTGGCTGAAAAAGGCTGCGACCTTGGTATCGACCTGCTGCTTGGCCTTGAGGCCCTGCTTATCCAGTGCACTCACCGCCACATTGAGGGTGAGCATATCGGGTTCGGTCTTCTGCTCGGCATAACCGCTCACCACCAGATGGGGCGCTTGCGGCACTTCAATCGCCAGCAGCGGAGCACTGACAACCAGAGCGGAAAGAGTAAGAAGGGGACGCCACATAGAAAAAAACCTCAATCGGAAAGATTGAGGCCATTATGCCCGTGCAGCTACGGGATTCATATATCGTGCAAGGGGGGGAGTTGATCCAGTATCTGATTGGTCAGATCGAGACTAATGGTGACCATGCTGCCGGGATCCTGGCTCTGGTTTGCCATATCCAGCGCAGGAGCCGCGCCACAGACCAACACCTCATCATCGAAATGGAACGAGTCCCACGACAGAACGTGTCCTTGCACCGCCTGTCCGATATTGGTGCCACCACTATCCTCCTCCATCGCAGACCAAGGGATGGTATCAGATGGTCCTAGCAAATCTTGCAACAACGGAGAGTGAAAACTGGCCAGCGGATACTCCTGCTGCCCCTGATGATGGCCAACCAGAATCATGTTATGGGCAGACTCGGTATCCATGACCGGCACATAAGTGATAGAGGCCGTAGCGAAGTCAACATAGAGCGAGCCCGCTACATCACCGGCCTCATTCTCAATCTCCATCCCATCCAGTCGATCCCCCGAGATCGAGGCCTGATAGCCAAACTGGCCTGCGCAGGTAATGTTCCCCTGCCCATCCCAGCTATAACGGATGCCATCAATGTCGACCCAGTTGAATGACTGCATGATTACCCCTCTCCTCTACTGCCGCTATCTTATCCATCCCCTTGAGGAAAAAACAGGGGCCAGGCAAGCCCGGCCCCAAGACAAGGTTACGGATCAACCTTCAAGTTACCGTCATCCAGCAACTTCTGAATAATCTGCAAGTCACTGTTACCCAGGGTCGTCAAGTCAATACTGTCAAACTTTATGACGTGGGTGGTTCCTCCATTCGTACCATCCAAATCAATAGTCAATGTTGATTTGTTTGTGCCTGGCCCATCACTACTGAAATTGAGGTACGCATCAAGCGAACCAGAGTTGGCATGTTCGCCAGTGAGCAGCTCGCTTATATCCAGTACATCTCCGCCAGTGCCGGTGGTGAAGTCTTTGATGACATCCACACCACCGATATCACCCGCCCCCCACTTAAAGGTGTCTTTACCGCCTCCACCTGTCAGGGTGTCGCCATCAGCACCACCAAGGAGCAAGTCATCGCCGCCACCACCGCTCAAGATGTCGCTTCCAACCAAACCGCTCAGTACGTTGGCATTGCCATCCCCCGTCAGACTGTCGTTGAACATGGAACCCACCAGATTTTCCATATTGCTCAGACTGTCAGTACCCGCACCACCGGTCGCCTGATTATTACCATTGACCTTAACAGTGACACCGGCCGTACTATCGATGTAACTGGCCGTGTCGTTGCCAGCACCACCGTTCAAGTTATCGTTGCCTGCACCGCCAACAAGAATGTCGTTGCCCTCGCCACCATTCAAAGCGTCGTTACCGGCACCGCCCAGCAGAATATCATTTCCAGCATTGCCGTTGAGCGTATCCGCCCCCGTCCCGCCGATGAGGATCTCGTCCAGATATCCTCCTGTGAGCGTTGCCCCGCTTTGAACATCCACGAAGACCTTGGCCGTATCTGTGGTCGAGCTATTGGTGTAGTTGAATGACCCTTCGTAGCTACTGGGGGTTGCGCTGCCAGAGGTATCATCGAACGTCACCGAACCCGCGTTATCTGTCACTGTTCCGCCAACGGCCCCAGAAACACCCGTAATAATCTGGGTCGCAGCCAGCGGCCCGGTATCATTGACAAGCAGTGCCCAATCCGGAACGGTTACAGGGTCCTGGTTGGTGATGATGAAATCATCACGCACCGCAGTGGGACCAACCGCTGGCCTGATAACGATGGCCAGGGTGCTGGACGCTGTGTCCCCGTCCTTATCGGTAACGCTATAGCCCACGACCTGGTTTATGCCCCCTGCCGGTATAGCAGACGGCGGAGTATAGGTATACGCCCCGTTGTCCATATCTACCTTGAGGGTGCCGCCAGCCAGCGCAATCATCCATTCGTTTGTTGATTGGTTAAAGGTCCCAACCGACGTATCGCCAGATGGGGTATCCGTGTTCTGGTTGTAGGTATACGTTATCCCCCCAACAGTAATGGAGCTGAGCCAGCCACCATCCGCCCCGGCACTGGCCACTATGCCATTGATTATTTGACCCGCCAGCGGTGGCGCCACAACGGTACTCAAAAGCGTAGCGGCCAATTGACTGAAATCAGTCACAACCACAGCGGTTGTATTCGCTGGGCTCGCGCCGCTGACACCATTGTAAGCGATGGGATCAAGTGCAGACTGGGTAGATCCCGAGCCCATCCCTAGCGCAAAGGAGTTAATATTGTTCGCTTTAAGGAAATCAGCCCAATCTTTGGTTTCTCCACTCAGTGTCGAGCCGTCACCATCAATGCCATTGCCACCACCAAGGGAGTTATCTCCATCCAGGACAGAAGCGGCTGAGCCACTCAATGCGTTCGCTGTAGGCTGACCATCTGACATAAAATAGGAGACATTTTGTGCGTTAATCTGCCTGCCTGTATCGCCAAAGGCCTTGATCGCCTCATTTAGAGCATCGTCATAGTTAGTACCACCTGATGGTTGCAGCCCCAATATGGTCGACTTGGCCACATCCACATTGACCCAGATACTGGTTGGGTTAGTAGCAGAGGATGCAAATGTGATGATATTGACCATAACGGTGCCATAGGCACTGTACTTGTCGAGCAACTCCAAGGCAGATTTTTGCATCACCTGCATCCGGGTCATGCCTTGATAGCCCGATGGATCACCCATACTGCCGGAAATATCGAGGATCAACATCAGGTTGGTATTTTGCACCTGAGTGGCCTGACCCGTGTTAGTTGCTACCGATGCAATCGGACCATCGTCGTTGAAACGTACCTGACCCGAAATATCTGCTGTCGTACTCTGCACGGTGTCGTTGTCACCGTCTCTCAGGGTGACCGTGACCC
>NZ_JBFODO010000022.1:0-53278 GCF_040908365.1 Aeromonas sp. R2-4 | reverse complement strand
GGGCCCTTCTGTTTTGAGGTCGAGTGACGTGGCTTAGTGGGCGTTCAGCTCATCGAGCGGCAGGGAGAAGCTGGCCACGAAGGTGTCGATAAAGTAGCGCATCTCCTCGCTCATCCGGGCTGCCAGCATGGCTTCAAGGCGCTTGCGAGCCGGTTCGAACTCCCGGTTGCCCGCGTTGATCTCCTCCAGACACTTGGTATAGGCGCAGAGGGTGTCGGCATCCTTGACCAGCCTGGCCAGCTCGCCATCCTGGGCTGCCGAATCGAGCAGGGGGCGAAAGTCCTCCACCAGTTCCGGCGGCAGCATGCCGAGCAGACGCTGTTCGGCGGCCAGCTCGATCTTCTTGTACTCGCGGGCGATCTCGGGGTTGAAGTATTTGACCGGGGTAGGCAGATCGCCGGTCAGCACCTCACTGCTGTCGTGATAGAGGGCCATCACCGCGGCACGGTCGGCATTCACGCTGCCGCCAAACAGCCGGTTTTTGATGATGCCGAGGGCATGGGCCACCATGGCGACCTGCAGGCTGTGTTCGGCAATGTTTTCCGGCTGGATGTTGCGCATCAGGGGCCAGCGGTAGATGAGTTTCATGCGGGCGAGATTGGCGAAAAAGTGGCTGGGTAACATGATGGCCTCAACAAAAGAGAATAGAAAAGGGCAGACCCTAGTCTGCCCTTTTTTTCGTTGCAGGGCAGCGTCTGCCCGCGCATTTCCCGTAGTTAGCGGATATAGCGGCCCGATTCCGCCTCTTGGTTGGTCACAATCATCTGGCCGATGGGCGCCAGACTGATGAGTGCCAGCTTGAGGTGCTGGATACCGAACGGGATACCGATAATGGTCACGAAGCAGGCCAGCGCGGAAGCGATGTGGCCGATGGCGAGCCAGACACCGATCAGCACGAACCAGAGGATATTGCCAATCAGCCCCAGAGTGCCGGTGCCGATATCGCTCTGGCCGGTTATGGTCTTGCGGTTGACCGCCTGCTTGCCAAACGGGAAGAAGGTAAAGGTGCCGATCACGAAGCAGGCACGTCCCCAGGGGATGCCTACTAGCGAGATAAAGCAGACAAGACCGGCCAGCCACCAGGCCAGGCCCATAAAGACACCTCCCAGTACAAACCAGAGCAGATTGAACAAGAAGCGGAAAAAGGCCATGTGAGTGACTCCAGATCATCAATTTGGTTGCCACCATAACGAGGGAGGGGTAGGGACGCAATGGTTGATTGGTCCAATCGCCATTTGGCTGGTCAAATTGAGTCGCCGCCCGCAACGGTGGGCTGTTTTTCGGCGAAAGATGGGCAATAAAGCGGCGTTCGGATGAAAAAAGGTGAGCAAACGCAAAATTATTGCCATCGGATAGTTGAAGTCGGGCTCCTATCTCCCCATATAAAGGGCAGTTTTGCACGAATTGTGCTTGCACGCCGCTCAATGTGGGGGATGTGTGGCTCGACTCGACCAAAGTGCGCCGCTATAATGCCGCGTCATATTTTCTCATCACAAAGACATATCGTTGTCTTTATAAACAGGAAGACTCCGGGCTTTGCCCAGGGGCAATAAAGGGTCAGCACACAGTGCTGAGTTGAACGAGGTAGAAGAATGCAAGTTTCTGTAGAGACAACCCAGGGTCTGGAACGCCGTCTTACCATCACTGTACCGGCTGCTACCGTAGACGCCGCTGTGCGTAAAGAATTGAATGGCCTGGCCAAAACTCGTCGCATCGACGGTTTCCGTCCTGGCAAGGCTCCGGTTGCCATCATCAAGAAGATGTTCGGCGCCATGGCTCACGCTCGCGTTGCTGATGAAATGATGCAGAGCAACTTCATCAAAGCCATCATCGAAAACAAACTGAGCCCGGCCGGTGCCCCGACCATGGATCCGAAAGAGATCAAAGAAGGTCAGGATTTCGAATTCACCGCCACTTTCGAAGTGTATCCGGAGTTTGAAGTTGCAGGTCTCGAGACCATCAAGGTCGAGAAGCCGGTTGCGACCGTCAAGGATGAAGATCTGGCCAACATGATCGACACCCTGCGCAAGCAGCACGCTACCTGGGCTGATGCCGATGTTGCCGCTGCCAATGGCATGCGTGTGACCATGGACTTCGTCGGTTCCATCGACGGTGAAGAGTTCGACGGCGGCAAAGCTGAAGGCTTCAACCTGGTGCTGGGCGCAGGCCGTATGATCCCGGGCTTCGAAGACGCTATCCTGGGCAAGAAAGCAGGCGACGAGTTCACCATCGAAGTGACCTTCCCGGCTGACTACCACGCTGAAAACCTGAAAGGCAAAGAAGCCAAGTTCGCTTCCAAGCTGATCAAGGTTGAAGAGCAGATCCTGCCTGAGCTGACCGAAGAGTTCGTTAAGCGTTTCGGTATCGAGAGCGGTTCTGTTGAAGAGCTGAAAGCCGAAGTGCGCAAGAACATGGAGCGCGAACTGGCTCAAGCCCTGAAAAACAGCGTGAAAGAGCAGGTTCTGAACGGTCTGGTTGAAGCCAACCAAATCGACCTGCCGAAAGCAGCTGTTGCTCAAGAGATCGACGCACTGCGTCAGCAGGCTCTGCAGCGCTTCGGTGGTTTCCAGGGCGGTAACGCTCCCGAGCTGCCGGCTGAACTGTTCCAAGCTCAAGCCGAGCGTCGTGTACGCGTAGGCCTGCTGCTGGGTGACGTGATCCGCACCAACGAGATCAAGGCTGACGATGCCCGTGTAAACAGCATCATCGAGTCCATGGCGACTGCCTACGAAGATCCGAAGGAAGTGATCGAGTACTACCAGAAGAACGAACAGATGCTGAACGGCGTTCGTAACCTGGCAGTAGAAGATCAAGCCATCGACCTGATCCTGTCCAAAGCGCAAGTTACCGAAAAAGAAGTTGCCTTTGACGAAGTGATCAACAAGTCTGGCGCTGCTGCCTAAGAACATTTGACTTAAGGTCAAGACTGTTAAGTATAATGGCTCGTGTGATCTCCACTCGGGCCATTTTATTTTAGGGACAATGCCTTATGTACAAGAACTATAACGATATGACCGATTCTCCCAGCAATGCGCTGGTCCCCATCGTGGTCGAACAGACTGCCAAGGGTGAACGTTCCTACGATATTTACTCCCGTCTGCTGAAAGAGCGGGTGATCTTCCTGACTGGTCAGGTTGAAGATCACATGGCCAATCTGGTGGTTGCCCAGCTGCTGTTCCTCGAGTCCGAGAATCCGGACAAGGACATCTATATCTACATCAACTCGCCGGGTGGTTCGGTGACTGCGGGCATGTCTATCTATGACACCATGCAGTTCATCAAGCCGGATGTCAGCACTGTGTGCATGGGGCAGGCCTGCTCCATGGGTGCCTTCCTGCTGGCCGGTGGCGCCAAGGGTAAGCGTTTCTGCCTGCCTAACGCCCGTGTGATGATCCACCAGCCGCTGGGTGGCTTCCAGGGTCAGGCATCTGATATCCAGATCCACGCCCAGGAGATCCTGAAGATCAAAAATACCCTGAACGAGCGCCTGGCGTTCCACACCGGTCAGGACATGGCTACCATCGAGCGTGACACCGATCGTGACAACTTCATGTCCGCCGAGCAGGCCGTGGCCTATGGTCTGGTAGACGGTGTCCTGAGCCAGCGTAGCTGAGCAGGGTGTCCCGGTCTGTTGTAAACTCAACAGGCCGATCCATCCTCTATTGATAAAACGAGGTTGCTGAATGACAGAGAAACGCAAGGGTGAGGGTGATAAGCTGCTCTACTGCTCTTTTTGCGGCAAAAGCCAGCATGAAGTGCGCAAGCTGATCGCTGGCCCTTCCGTCTACATATGTGATGAGTGTGTCGAGCTGTGCAACGACATCATCCGCGAAGAGATCCGCGAGATCTCTCCCAAGCGCGATGGTAACGAGCTGCCAACCCCTCATCAGATCCGCGCTCATCTCGATGACTATGTGATCGGGCAGGAGTATGCCAAGAAGGTGTTGGCCGTTGCCGTCTACAACCACTACAAGCGTCTGCGCAACAGCGGCGAAAACAGTGGTGTGGAGCTCGGCAAATCCAACATCCTGCTGATTGGCCCGACCGGTAGCGGTAAAACCCTGCTGGCCGAGACTCTGGCTCGTCTGCTGGATGTGCCGTTCACCATGGCCGATGCGACCACCCTGACCGAAGCCGGTTATGTGGGCGAGGACGTGGAGAACATCATCCAGAAGCTGCTGCAAAAGTGTGACTACGACGTAGAGAAGGCCCAGCGTGGCATCGTCTATATCGACGAGATCGACAAGATCTCCCGCAAGTCGGACAACCCCTCCATTACCCGCGATGTCTCCGGGGAAGGGGTACAGCAGGCACTGCTCAAGCTGATCGAAGGGACCATCGCTTCCGTACCGCCGCAAGGTGGTCGCAAGCACCCGCAGCAGGAGTTCTTGCAGGTTGATACCTCCAAGATCCTCTTCATCTGTGGCGGTGCCTTTGCCGGTCTGGACAAGGTGATCGAGCAGCGTTCCGTGAAGGGAACCGGTATCGGTTTTGGCGCCGAGGTGAAATCCAAGGATGCCAAGGCCACCCTGAGCGAGACCTTCGCCAAGGTAGAGCCGGAAGATCTGATCAAGTATGGTCTGATCCCCGAGTTCATCGGCCGTCTGCCGGTGGTCGCGACCCTGACCGAGCTGGATGAGTCTGCCCTTATCCAGATCCTGAAAGAGCCGAAAAACGCGCTGACCAAACAGTACGCGGCGTTGTTCGATCTGGAAGGTGTTGAGCTGGAGTTCCGTGACGACGCACTCAACGCCATTGCCCGCAAGGCGATGGAGCGTAAAACCGGTGCTCGTGGTCTGCGTTCCATCGTGGAAGCCGTGCTGCTGGATACCATGTATGACCTGCCTTCTCTGGAAGGGGTCAGCAAGGTGGTGATCGACGAGACCGTGATCAAAGGGGACTCCGCGCCCTTGATGATCTACGAAAATCCCGAAACCCAGGCAGCTGCATCAGAGTAAATGTCTGATTTTTAATCGAATGGAAGGGGCTTTTTGCCCCTTTCATGCTTTTTACGGTTTCGGCGATTGAATCTCATCTCTGCGCCCCCATATACTCAGCCAAGCGCTTTGCCAACGGTATAACAAGCCGAGAGGACATATATGAACCTAGAGCGTTCAGAACGCATCGAGATTCCCGTCCTGCCTCTTCGTGACGTGGTGGTTTATCCCCACATGGTCATTCCACTCTTTGTGGGGCGGGAAAAATCCATTCGCTGTCTGGAAGCGGCCATGGAGCAGGACAAGAAAGTTCTGCTGGTGGCCCAGAAGGATGCGTCAACCGATGAGCCGACTGTGGAGGAGATCTTCACCGTCGGGACAGTGGCCAATATTCTGCAGATGCTCAAGCTGCCGGACGGCACCGTCAAGGTGCTGGTAGAGGGGGGGCAGCGTGCCCGCCTGGAGCGGATGATCGACGACAAGGATTTCTTTGTCTGCGAGGCCCAGTACATCCCTTCCCAAGCCATTGAGGAGAAGGATCAGGAAGTGCTGGTTCGCTCCGCCATCGGCCAGTTTGAAGGCTATATCAAGCTCAACAAGAAGATCCCGCCCGAGGTACTGACCTCGATCTCGGCGATCGACGATGCTGCGCGTCTGGCTGACACCATGGCGGCCCACATGCCGCTCAAGCTGGAAGACAAGCAGAAGGTGCTGGAGATCGTCTCGGTTTCCGAGCGCATCGAATTCCTGATGGCGATGATGGAGTCGGAAATTGACCTGCTGCAGGTCGAGAAGCGCATCCGTACTCGCGTCAAGAAGCAGATGGAAAAGAGCCAGCGCGAGTATTACCTCAACGAGCAGATGAAGGCCATCCAGAAAGAGCTGGGTGAGCTGGAAGATAGCCCGGATGAGTTTGAAGCCCTCAATCGCAAGATTGAAGAGGCTGGCATGCCGGAAGATGCCCGTGAAAAGGCCCAGGCCGAGCTTGCCAAGCTGAAGATGATGTCTCCCATGTCCGCCGAGGCTACCGTGGTGCGCAGCTATGTGGACTGGATGGTACAGGTGCCCTGGAAGGCGCGCTCCAAGGTCAAAAAAGACCTTGGCAAGGCGCAAGAGGTGCTGGATGCCGATCACTATGGCCTCGAGAAGGTCAAGGATCGCATCCTCGAATATCTGGCGGTACAGGCACGGGTGAACAAGCTCAAGGGCCCCATCCTCTGTCTGGTTGGGCCTCCCGGTGTGGGCAAGACCTCGCTGGGCCAATCCATCGCCAAGGCGACAGGCCGCAAATATGTGCGGATGGCCTTGGGTGGGGTGCGTGACGAAGCGGAGATCCGCGGTCACCGCCGTACCTATATCGGTTCCATGCCCGGCAAACTCATCCAGAAGATGGCGAAAGTCGGCGTGAAGAACCCGCTGTTCCTGCTCGACGAGATCGACAAGATGAGCTCGGACATGCGTGGCGATCCTGCATCCGCCTTGCTGGAAGTGCTGGATCCGGAACAGAACAACAGCTTCAACGATCACTATCTGGAAGTGGATTATGACCTGTCGGACGTCATGTTCGTGGCTACCTCCAACTCCATGAACATCCCGGGCCCCTTGCTGGACCGGATGGAAGTGATCCGTCTCTCCGGTTACACCGAAGATGAGAAGCTCAACATTGCCAAGCAGCATCTGGTTGCCAAGCAGATCCAGCGTAACGGCCTGAAAGAGTCCGAGATCACCATCGAAGATTCTGCCCTGGTCGGAGTGATCCGTTACTACACCCGCGAGGCGGGTGTGCGGAGTCTGGAGCGCGAGATCTCCAAGATTTGTCGCAAGGCGGTCAAGCGCATCCTGCTGGACAAGAGCATCAAGCATGTTCAGGTCAATCAGGAGAACCTCAAGGAGTTCCTCGGGGTGCAGCGTTTCGATTACGGCAAGGCCACCGACCAGAATCAAGTGGGTCAGGTGTGTGGTCTGGCGTGGACCGAAGTGGGGGGCGATCTGCTCACCATCGAGACCACCAACATGCCGGGCAAGGGCAAGCTCACTTATACCGGTTCCCTCGGTGACGTGATGCAGGAGTCCATCCAGGCGGCCATGACGGTCGTACGAGCCCGTGCCGAGAAGCTGCGCATCAACGCCGACTTCTACGAGAAGCGCGATATCCACGTGCACGTACCGGAAGGGGCAACCCCGAAAGATGGTCCGAGCGCCGGTATCGCCATGTGTACTGCCCTGGTCTCCAGCTTGACCGGTAATCCGGTTCGTGCTGATGTGGCGATGACAGGGGAGATCACCTTGCGCGGCGAAGTGCTGCCCATCGGTGGTCTCAAGGAGAAGTTGCTGGCAGCCCATCGTGGCGGCATCAAGCGAGTGCTTATTCCGAAAGAGAACGAGCGTGACCTTGAGGAGATCCCGGCAAACGTCAAACAAGACCTTGAAATTTATCCGGTTCGCTGGATTGACGAGGTGCTGGAATTGGCGTTGCAGGACAATCCACAGGGGTTTGAGCGCGTTTCTGTCGTGTAAATGTTGATGCGCCGCAAATTTGGCGCATTCGGCGGGTGGTTAAGGCTTGCATGCGCCCGATAACGGAAGTAGCCTTGACCACCGATCGGGTACTCGTGATGAGTCGCAATGCGTTGTGTGGCGCGGGTTTGCGCCAGATTGTCACTTGCAACTGATCAGGAGGCTTGCTATAAAACCTCCACTTGTTGTGGCCAGGGAAATCAGCGCCGCAGCGGTGTTTGATAAAAGGGGAATATAAGAGTGAATAAATCTCAACTGATTGACAAGATTGCAGACGGTGCCGATATCTCCAAAGCTGCCGCTGGCCGTGCGTTGGATGCCTTCATTGATGCTGTGGGTGAAGCGCTGAAAGAGGGTGACCAGGTTGCTCTGGTTGGTTTCGGTACTTTCGCTGTACGCGAGCGTGCTGCCCGTTCAGGCCGTAACCCGCAGACTGGCGCGACCATCGAAATCGCTGCTGGTAAAGTTCCTGCCTTCAAAGCCGGTAAGGCCCTGAAAGACGCTGTTAACTAAGTCGGTCGCTGATATCCGTCGGCTACCGTCCTTGGTCGCAGACCAGACAAGTTAGAGAGTCTTCTCTCATACTGATTGACCAAGGCGCATCGCAATCGGTGCGCCTTTTTATTGTTTACGCCCATCGAGTTCGGGAGCATAAGTACAAACATGATGTTGGATAAACTACGCGAAGGGGCGCAGGGCAAGGTAGCCAAGGTTATCTTGGGCCTGATCATCCTCTCCTTTGCCTTGGCTGGTGTAGGTAGTTACCTGAACGGCCCGGCCCGTACCGCCCCCGCCACCGTCAATGGCACCGAGATCAGTGCTGCGGCACTGGAAAATGCCTACCGTAACGAGCGCGCCCGCATGGAATCCCAGATGGGAGAGGCATTCAGCCAGCTGGCCGCGAACCCTGATTACATGAAACAGTTCCGTCGCGGTGTGCTGGATCGCCTGATCGATCAGGCGCTGCTGGACAGCAAGGCCCGTGAACTGGGTCTGCGCATCAGCGATGAACAGATCAAGCAAGCCATCGTGGCCATGCCGGAGTTTGCCGAGAATGGCAAGTTCAACAATGACCGCTATCTGCAGCTGATCCGTCGTGCCGGCATGACTCCTGAAATGTTCCGTGACTCCCTGCGTCAGGACATGGTGCGTCAACAGTTGATGAGCGCCCTGCTGGGCACCGAATTCTCCCTCAAGGGCGAAGCGGAGCAGCTCGACAAGCTCTACAACCAGACTCGCGATCTGCGTCTGGTGCGTCTGGCTGCTGCCAACTACATGGCTGACGTTCAGGCCTCCGACAACGAGCTGGAGCAGTACTACAAGACCAATGGCGCCCGTTTCATGAACGACGAGCAGGTCAAGGTCGACTATCTGCTGCTGGACGCTGCCAACCTCGCCAAGGATATCAAGGTCACCGAGCAGGATGCCCAGGATTACTACGATCAGCACCAGGATCTGTTCCAGCGTGCCGAGCGTCGCCATGTGGCTCATATCCTGATCCCGTTTGGCAAGGATGAGAAAGCGGCCGAGCAGAAAGCAGAAGCCGTGTTGGCCAAAGCCAAGGCGGGTGAAGATTTCGCTGCGCTGGCCAAGGCTGACTCTTCCGATACCTTCTCTGCCAAAAAAGGCGGCGAGCTGGACTGGTTCGAGAAAGGGGTGATGGATCCGGCCTTCGAGAAAGCCGCATTCGCCCTGAACAAGGCCGGCGATCTCTCCGGCGTGGTGAAGAGCCCGTTCGGTTTCCACATCATCAAGCTGCTGGGGGTTGAAGCAGCCCAGACCAAGCCGTTTGCCGATGTGAAAGAAGAGACCATCACTCGTCTGCAAGCTGACAAGGCCAAGGAGAAGTTCTTCGCCGAGCAGCAGAAGATGGCTGACAACAGCTTCGAAAACCCGGATTCGCTGGATCTGACCGCTGATGCCATGGGGATGAAGGTTCAATCTTCCGATTTCTTCACCCAGGCGACTGCTCCGGCTCCGCTGAACGATCCCAAGGTGCTCTCTGTTGCGTTCTCCGAACAGCTGCGCGATGACAATACCAACTCCGACGTGATCGAGCTGGCTGACGGCAAGGCGCTGGTGCTGCACATCACTGGTCACAAGCCCAAAGCGGTCAAGCCGCTGGCCGAGGTGAAAGAGCAGGTGATTGCCGCCATCAAGCATGACAAGGCCAGCGAAGTGGCCCGTGGCAAGGCCCAGGGCCTGCTAGACAAGCTGAAGGTCGGTGAGAGCATCACCGCTGATCTGACTGCACTCGGTCTGAAAGTGGAGACCCACAAAGGGGTTGCCCGCTTCGATCGCGAGCTGGATCAGAACCTGATTGCCCAGGCGTTCACACTGCCCCATCCGATCGACGGCAAGCCGAGCGTGGCTCTGGTTGCCGAGACCAATGGTGACCGCGTTGTGGTTGCGCTGGACAAGGTCAACGTCCCTGCCGCCGCATCCGGCATGGCCGCCATGCTGCAAGCTCAGCTGGGTCAGGGCAAAGCTCAGGTGGATTACAAGTCTCTGATCGACGAGTTGCGCAAAGCAGCCAAGATCGAGTACTTCACCAGTGTGGAAGCGACCGTCGAGTAATCGGCACTGCGCAATCCATTGAAAACGGCTCCTTGATGTAGCCGTTTTTTTATCTGTGGGCAAAAGAGGGGGGATACTCAAGCTCTGCTCTCTGCTCTCTGCTCTCTGCTCTCTGCTCTCTGCTCTCTGCTTTCTGCTCTCTGCTCTGTGGCGTGTAGTCACACCACTGCTATATATACGCCATCTCAGTCGTCTAAATACGGGATATAAAAAAACCGGCACCTGAGTGCCGGTTTTGCATTGCGCACTTGCGCAGGAGCGGGGTTATACCACGCCCTGGGTGCGCAGGTAATCCTCGTAGGTGCCGCCGAAGTCGCGGATACCATCTTCGCTCAGCTCCAGGATGCGGGTCGCCAGAGAGGAGACGAATTCGCGGTCGTGGGAGACGAAGATCAGGGTGCCTTTGTACATCTCGAGGGCCAGGTTCAAGGATTCGATAGATTCCATGTCCAGGTGGTTGGTCGGCTCATCCATGATCAGGATGTTGGGGCGCTGCATCATCAGCTTGCCGAACAGCATGCGGCCCTGTTCACCACCGGAGAGCACCTTGACCGGCTTCTTGATGTCGTCCTGGGAGAACAGCAGACGGCCCAATACGGAGCGCACAGCCTGCTCGTCTTCGTTATCCTGTTTCCACTGGGCCATCCAGTCGAACACGTTGAGGTCGGTGTCGAAATCTTCGGCGTGATCCTGGGCGTAGTAACCGATCTGGGCGTTCTCGGACCACTTGATGGTACCGGTATCCGGTGCCAGATCCCCGACCAGCGTCTTGATCAGGGTCGATTTACCGATACCGTTGGTACCCAGAATGGCGACCTTCTCACCCACTTCCAGCATCATGTTGAGGCCCTTGAACAGGGGCGCCTCGCCATAACCTTTGGACAGGCCTTCGATCTCCAGAATGTTGCGGTAGAGCTTCTTCTCCTGCTCGAAGCGGATGAAGGGGTTCTGACGGCTGGAGACCTTCACTTCCTCAATCTTGATCTTGTCGATCTGCTTGAGGCGGGAGGTCGCCTGGCTGGACTTGGAGGCGTTGGCACTGAAACGGGAGACGAAGGATTGCAGATCGGCGATCTGGGCCTTCTTCTTGGCGTTGTCGGCCAGCAGACGCTCGCGCGCCTGAGTGGCGGCCAGCATGTAGTCATCGTAGTTGCCCGGGTAGACGCGCAGCTCGCCGTAGTCCAGATCCGCCATGTGGGTACAGACGGAGTTAAGGAAGTGACGGTCGTGAGAGATGATGATCATGGTGCTTTCACGTTCGTTGAGCACCTGCTCCAGCCAGCGAATGGTGTTGATATCCAGGTTGTTGGTCGGTTCGTCCAGCAACAGGATGTCGGGGTTGGAGAACAGCGCCTGTGCCAGCAGCACACGCAGTTTCCAGCCAGGGGCTACTTCGCTCATCGGGCCGTTGTGCTGCTCGATGGGAATACCGGCACCAAGCAGCAGTTCGCCTGCGCGAGATTCGGCGGTATAGCCGTCATACTCGGCGACCAGACCTTCCAGCTCGGCGGCCTTCATGTAGTCGTCGTCGGTCGCTTCGAGGTTGGCGTAGATGGCATCGCGCTCGGCGATGGCCGCCCACAACTCGGTGTGACCCATCATGACCACGTCCAGTACACGCATATCTTCGTAGGCGAACTGATCCTGACGCAGCTTACCGATGCGCTCGTTGACGTCCAGGCTCACATTACCGCCAGTGGGCTCCAGATCACCGCCGAGGATCTTCATAAAGGTGGACTTGCCACAGCCGTTGGCGCCGATAAGGCCATAGCGGTTGCCGCCGCCAAACTTGACGTTGATGTTCTCAAACAGCGGCTTGGCGCCGAACTGCATGGTGATGTTGTTGCTACTTAACAAGGTATGTGTCCCGATTGGTCTGTCAAATGGCGCGCATTATGGCACAGATCCCCCGAAAGTTTTAGCGAGAAGTGTGATCTTGATCGGGGCAAGCGGGGCGTGCAGCCGATTGATGGGAAATAAAAAAAGCCGGCATGAGGCCGGCTTGGTAGTGTGATTGACTCATCAGTGGGAGGTGGCGCCAGAGGCACCCAGCCCGGTCTGGGAGCGAACGAACTGCGGCAGGAACTTGGCATGTTCGTCGGCGGCGTTCTGGGAGCTGTCGGTGATGGAGAAGAACCAGATCCCGACGAAGGCCAACCCCATGGAGAAGAGGGCAGGGTATTCGTAGGGGAAGATGGCCTGGGCATGGCCCAGCACTTTCACCCACACGGTCGGGCCAAGGATCATCAGGGTTACGGCGCTCACCAGTCCCAGCCAGCCACCGTAAACGGCGCCACGGGTGGTCAGGCGTGACCAGAACATGGAGAGGAAGAGTACCGGGAAGTTGCAGCTGGCGGCGATGGAGAAGGCCAGACCGACCATGAAGGCGATGTTCTGCTTCTCGAACAGGATCCCCAGACCAATGGCAACCACACCCAGCACCAGAGTCGTCATCTTGGAGACACGCAGTTCATCGGTCTCGTTAGCCTTGCCCTTCTTCAACACGCTGGCATAGAGGTCATGGGAGACCGCAGAGGCTCCGGCCAGGGTCAATCCGGCAACCACCGCCAGAATGGTGGCAAATGCCACGGCGGAGATGAAGCCGAGGAACAGGCTGCCACCGACCGCATTGGCCAGATGGACTGCCGCCATGTTGGTGCCGCCCAGCAGGGCGCCGGAGGCGTCCTTGAAGGCAGGGTTGGTGCTCACCAGCAAGATGGCGCCAAAGCCGATGATGAAGGTGAGGATGTAGAAGTAGCCGATAAAGCCGGTGGCGTAGAACACCGATTTACGCGCCTCTTTGGCGTCACTCACGGTGAAGAAACGCATCAGGATATGAGGCAGACCGGCGGTACCGAACATCAATGCCAGACCGAGCGAGATGGCGGAGATGGGGTCAGCAACCAGGCCACCCGGGCTCATGATGGCAATCCCTTTTTCGTGCACCTTGACCGCTTCGCTAAACAGGGCACCGATATCGAAGTTGACCGATTTCATGACCATGATGGCCATGAAGCTGGCACCGGAGAGCAGCATCACTGCCTTGATGATCTGCACCCAAGTGGTGGCCAGCATGCCGCCAAACAGCACGTAGAGCACCATCAGGATACCGACCAGCACCACGGCCACATGGTATTGCAGGCCAAACAGCAGCTCGATCAGCTTGCCGGCACCGACCATCTGGGCGATCAGGTAGAGGGCGACCACCACCAGCGAACCACAGGCGGAGAGGGTGCGGACTTCAGTCTGCTTGAGACGATAGGAGGCGACATCGGCGAAGGTGTATTTGCCGAGGTTGCGCAGCCGCTCGGCGATCAGAAACAGAATGATGGGCCAGCCCACCAGAAAGCCGATGGAGTAGATGAGGCCGTCATAACCGGAGGTGTAGACCAGCGCGGAGATCCCGAGGAAGGAGGCGGCGGACATATAGTCACCGGCGATGGCCAGACCGTTCTGGAAGCCGGTGATACGGCCACCGGCCGCATAGTAGTCGGAAGCCGAGCGGTTGCGCTTGGAGGCCCAGTAGGTGATGAACAAGGTGGCGGCCACAAAGACCACGAACATCACGATGGCCGACACATTGAGGGGTTGGCGTTGTACCTCGCCGGTCAGCGCATCCGCTGCCAGCAGGGGGGAGGAGGCCAGTGAGGCCAACAGCAGCCACTTGCCTTTCATGCTTTTTGCGCTCATGACTGCACTCCCTTGAGGATTTTCTGATTCAGCTCGTCAAACTCGCCGTTGGCCCGAAACACATAGATGCCGGTCAACACGAAGGAGGAGAGGATCAGTCCCACCCCGACCGGAATGCCACGGGTGACGGTGGTGCTGTCGCTGAGCGGGGTGCCGAGCCAACCGGGGGCAAAGGCGATGAGCAGAATAAACGCCAGGTAGAGTCCCAGCATCAGAGCCGAGAGGGCCCAGGCAAAACGCTGGCGCTTGGCGACCAGCTCCTGGAAGTTGGGATCTTGCTGGATCCTCAGATAGCTTTGCTGTTCCATTGCAGTTCTCCATGACATGAGTGTCAGCGGTGGATGGGGTAACCCCGACGAGCAGGCAATCTGCTCATGTAAGCAAAATGTGAGTTAAATGTTATTTCTCGACAATTAGACTTTGGGATAAGTGAGCGGCGAGCCACAGGTCAGGCGCAGGTAGATGAGCGCGGCCGTGGTGGCATCGGCAAGGGCATCGTGGGCGGGCAGGGATGGCAGTTCAAGGTGGCTGCAGATGGCACTTAAGTGGAGGTCAATGGCCGCATCGGGATAGCGGCGATAGAGGTGGTCGTGATAGAGCTGGCTCACCTCGATCCCTCGCTGGGGCAGGGTCAATCCCCACAATTTCTGGCAGGCGAGATTGAGAATGCGCAGGTCGTAGGCGATGTGATAGCCCACCAGTTCGCGCGGGCCGATAAAGTGAAGCAGCAAGCGCAGCGCGGCTTCCAGCTCCATTCCCTGTTGCAGATCCTGATGGCGCAGACCGTGGATCACCACAGATTGGCTGGTCAGGCTGGCCGGTGGCTGTACCTTGATGGCGAGGGCCTCGCCGGTCAGCAGCCGGTTGCCCTGAATGCGCACCGCCCCGATGGAGACGATCTCGGCCTGCTCGGGATCGAGACTGGTGGTCTCGAAATCGAGGGCGATCCGTTCATCTTCCGGTGGGGTGGCAAAGAGCGGCGCGAACTCGCTCGTTCGGAACGCACGGCCATACCAGTAGCGTCGAACGCGGCTCAACATGGCTATTGTCTCAGACGAAAGTGCAAGGTGAGCCACTGCTGGAACTTCTTCACCTGATGCAGCGCCTGACGCAGCAGATCCCGCTCGCTGTGGCTGAGCTCGCTTGTCTGCACCCGACTATTGCCCCCCTTGAGCTGGCTGCGCAGCCTCAGCCGGATAAAGAGCCGGAACGCCTCCGCCAGATTGCTGCCATAGTCGGCACTGAGCCGATCGGCGGCCACCAGCGCATCGATACGCCCCAGGGTTGAGGTCTCCAGAATGCCTGCCTCAAGGGCCAGCATCCGGATGCCGTGCACCAGCGGAAACAGGCCGCCTCGCTTCAGATCCAGCCCTTCCGGTGGCTGCTCCAGCCTGCCAAACAGGGTGAGCGGCGCGTGAAAGGCCACCGCTGGTCGCACCATCTCAGCCAGCAGATCCCGTCTGTCCGCCAACTGCTCGCGCAGCGCTCTGGCAACCGGCAGATGGAGCTGTCGATCCCCCGCGATGGGGTGAGCGTCGGCCAGGGTGGCGAGCCAGAGCAGCTCATCCTCTTTTGCCGTGGTGCAGGCGCTGGCAATGGCGCTTTGCCACTCATCGCCTGTTTTTACCCAGGCCGGATTGCTCACCATCACCTGCCCGGGGCAGAGGGGGTAGCCGAGTCGCTCCAGCAGGGCGCTGAATTCGGCCAGATCGGCTGCCTGGGTGGGCCATGCCAGCCCTTCTGGCAGGATCAGGGCGTTGTCCTGATCGGTTTTGAGGATCTGCTCGCCGCGCCCCTCCGAGCCCAGCATCAACAGGCAGACTCTATCCTGCACCTCGGGGGGGATCACCAGCGCAAAGGCTTTGGCGATCAGCTGCTCGTTGATGGTGGCGATGAGCTTCATCAAAAAGGCGGTGTGGATCCCCTGAGCAAACAGCGAGCGGGTCAATTGTTGCTGTTCGCGGGCCACCGCCTCCAGCGCCGGCAGGCTGTCGGCGCGGGCGATACGCAACGTCAGCACGTGGGAGTGGGTCGAGAAGAGCCCGAGCACCTGGGTCAGTTGCAGGATCCCCGCCACCTCATTGCCGCGCCACACCACCAGTCGCTTGATGCGATGGCGGGTCATCAGCAGCAGGGCATCAAACAGATAGCTCTCCAGCGGCAGACCAATCAGAGGAGTAGGGGTCAGCACAGAGAGGGGGGCCGTCAGCGGCAATCCCTTGAGGGTCAGGGCGTGGAGCAGGGTCTTGCGGGTGGCCAGCGTGAGGGAGCCGTCGTGGGCCGGGTAGAGCAGGCAATCGATTCCTTTGCTCACCATGGCTTCGGTCGCCGCCAGCAGTGACAGCTTGCTGTCGACGATAAGCGGTGCTTGCAGGTGGCCGGGTTCGATGCGGGTCAGGATAAATTCCGCCAGATTCTTCTGACCCAGTTGTTCGCGCTGCTCCTGCTGGCGCTGACGCTCGGCCAGATTGGCGGTGAAGTAGCTGGCAAACTGCGGATCCTGCTCACAGAGCGCCAGAAAGGTGTGGCGAGGAATGAGTTGGCAGAGGCTATCTTCCAGCGCGGTGAAGCGGTGGCGGCAGCGGCCATCAAACTGGGCGCGCACATCGAACAGGTCATCAACCCCGTAATCACCAAACTGGTGGTGAGGGGCCGACTCTTCCACCGCCCCCTTGATGATGAGATAGAGGCCGGGAGGCTCGTCCCCCTCCTGGAGCAGCAGATCCCCGGCCCGAAAATAGCAGAGCGATAGGTGGCGGGAGAGCCGCTCGCGCGCCTCCTCATCCAGTCGGTCGAACGGTGGTCTGGCAAAATTGAACAGGGTTGACATGACAGCGTCCTCTGCTGGCTTGCGGCACTCATGCAGCTCCCAGTGTGACAAAGGGAGGGGGAGGCGACCAGCCGACTTTAGTCTCAGCTGTACCACCTGTTCACACTCTGATAACGTGGTGGTATGACCAGTGAGTCAGTTTCAGGGATCAAGGAGAGGACAAGGGAGATGGAAAAACCAAGGATCAAGTGCGAGATCCACGACGGGATTGCCGAAGTGATGCTGACGCGGGGGGATAAACTCAATGCGCTGGACCGCGCCATGTTCAGCGCCATCGATGAGACATTGACGCAGCTCGCTCAGCACAAGGGGCTGCGGGCGGTGATCCTGCACGGAGAGGGGCGGGCCTTCTGCGCCGGGCTGGATGTGAAATCCATGCTGAGACAGCCGGTAGCGGCGCTCGATATTCTCAAGCGTGAAGCAGACGAAGCGACCAATCTGGCCCAGCGGGTCGCCTATGGCTGGCATCAGCTGCCGGTGCCGGTGATTGCGGTGACCCAGGGAGTCTGTTTTGGCGGTGGTTTGCAGATCGCCCTCGGTGCCGATTTTCGCTTCAGCACCCCCGATTGCCGCTTCTCGGTGATGGAGATCAAGTGGGGGATCATCCCCGACATGAGTGGCAGCGTCACCATGCGCAACCTGATGGGAGTGGATACCGCCATGGAGCTGGCCATGAGCGGGCGCGAACTGGATGCCGTCGAGGCCAAATCTCTCGGGATGGTGAGCCGGGTCTGCGCCGATCCGCTGGTGGAGGCGCGGGAGTTTGCCCGCACCCTTATCACCAAGTCGCCGGATGCACTGGCGGGGATCAAGCAGCTTTACAGCCAGGCCTGGGCCCGCAGCGATGAGGCGATGCTGAAGGAAGAGACCCGGCTGCAAAAGCAGATCCTGGGGCGACCCAACCAGTGGCGGGCCACCCTTAACAGCCTGTTTCGCTGGCGGCTGCCCTTCGGGCCGCGCCGCAATCCGCTCTGACTGCGAGCTGCACGAGCGATCTACGGTATGCCCGACTACTTGGGTGGCCTGCAGTCGGCCCTGCTCAATCAGGATGCCACCCTGTTTCGGCGCAAATACTTCCTCAACGGCGCCCATATGGGGTTCATCTTCTACGCCACCGACCCGCACATGGACGACGACACCGAGGAAGAGATGAAGGAGATGATTGCGAGCAGCAAGGGTGTCGGGAACTTCCGCTCCATGTTCGTCAACATCCCGGACGGCAAACCCGATGGCATCAAGTTGATCCCGGTGGGGGATATCGCCACCAAGGACGAGTTCGCGGCCATCAAGGGGATCACCGCCCAGGATGTACTGACCAGCCACCGCTTCCCGGCGGCGCTGGCTGGTATCATTCCGACCAATGGTGGGGGAGGGCTCGGGGATCCCGAGAAGTACGATGCGACCTATGCCCGCAACGAGCTGCTGCCGCTGTGCGAGCTTATCCAGGATGCCATCAACAGCGCGGGACTCCCGTCTCCCTGCGGGCCGATTTTCGGGAGAATATCGGTTCAACTGTATAAACAAACAGTGTTTGCTGTGGCAAGATAGGCTGTTGATTTGGATAGAAAAGGGGCGTAATGCGGGTTTATTGCAAAGTGTGTGGCCAGCGGGGCCGCATTACCAAGACCAACCGACTGAGTGATGATGTCTCGGATCTCTACTGCCAGTGCACCGATGCAGAGTGTGGCCACAGCTGGGTGGCCACTTTGTCGTTCGCCCACACCCTAAGCCCCTCGGCCAAAACCACCAACCAGCTGGTGCTGAGCTTAATGGGGTCGCTGACGCCAGAAGGGCAGCAGCTGGTATTGAAAGGACTGGGGGCACTATAGCTCCCTTATTATTAAACTTAGATGTTAAAGTTTTTATGCAGTGTCTTCAGGAAAGCTAGACACAATTATTAATTATATAATCGGCTAAACGGTCAAATTCTTGGTCCATTTTTGACATAAGCGCCAACTGATTAGGAGCCCATCTTCCACTAACTTGAAGAGCTCTTGTGGGGTGAAAATTACTTAAATTTTTCAGAGGCACGCTTTGATAAATACTATCAGGCGCCATAACGTTCAAGTCTTCAATTTGAGCGCAAGCAGTTCTTGATACAAAACTAGGTACTGCTTGATATCCAGGGATCTGGCTTCTCAAAAGTGGGGTGAGACTCGTGTCCACAGCATCTTCAATCATTCTTAAGTGAGCTAGATCCGCGCCTACGGCAGTAGGTGTTGATGTTCCTGGTTTTTTTCTAGTATCAAAACCATTAAATAACCAGCCTGCAAATTTTGGTTTTCCTTTTGTTGAAATAAATGTGTCCTGTGGATTTCCTTGTAGGTGTCTATATTTTCCACTTTCCCAGTCCTGAACGAACCTTGGCAGCATTTCCCCAATGAGACCAATACAGTAAGCAGAAAAAACATCAGCTGTGCACGGCACTAAAAAATAATCAGAGCAATACAGCGCAGACCTTACAAGTGTATTAAATGATGGTGGAACATCAATTATTACATAGTCATAATTCGTTTGATATCTTTGTATTGCAGCATTTGTAATTAGTGATGGAAGTAGGAAGCGATATAAGCCAGCACCTGAAACAACATCATTACCAACGTTTAGAAAGTCAGACATTGTATTTAACCAGAAATCACCTGGCACTATATGAATAATGCCATTCGTTGGTTGGATTTTTGGAAGGAAACAGTTGACAATAGGCAGCATATTCTGCTGGATGAAAGGCTGAACATATGCACGTATTGTAGAGCCTAATGGGGCTTGAGAAGATTTTGTTAAAATGTTCGTGAATACTGGCTCACTGAGGACAGCGATTGATAAATTACACTGTGGGTCAAAATCAATAAGAAGTACTTTTTTCCCCTTTTCAGCCAAGGATGTTGCAACATTCCAAGTTGAAGTTGTTTTTCCAACCCCACCTTTGTTATTAAATAAAGTCAACGTGATCATTTTATCCCTTTCTTAAAAGACACTATGAAGTAAAATAACAGTTTGATAGTTGTTTAAACTTAATTTACTCATTTAAAGTATGCAATGTCATTAGTGGTATAAATAACAAACATGGCCACGCGCGTATAATACTAACTCATATGAGTATGAGTCACGCTTTATCGTGTGTTAGAAACACGAATCTGTGACTCTGTTCATCCGCTCCAGCTGGCTTAGCGGCCGACGGCAACCAAGTGAGCACCAAGCTGACCAAGCTGGCTATGCCCACCCATGACACTCGGGCCTTGTTGGCCCTGATCCCTGAACTGCTCCTCCGCATCTGGCGCGTAGAGGTGCGTTACCAGAAAAGGGGGGGCATGCTTGCTGATTTCCCCCCGCCAACATGCAGCAGGGCGACCTGTTCGCCGCACAGCAGCAATATCCGCGCAGCGAGGCGCTGATGCAGGTCATTGACAAGATCAACCAGGGGCGGCTGGGGAAGGTCTACTTCGCGGCCCGCGGCCGCGCCCCCCGGGAGTGGATGATGAAGCAGGAACAGTTAATCCCCCGTTAGACCACCGCGCTCGGCGAGCTGCCGGTGGTGAAGTGAGTTCTTCAAGCCCCATCTTTGCCAAAGCTCCGATACAGAGTGTGGTCACAGCTGGGTAGCCACCCTGTCGTTCACCCATACCTTAAGCCCCTCTCAGCCAAGACCACCAACCAGCTGATATTGAGCCTGATTGGGTCGCTCACGCCAGAGGGGCGGCAGTTGGTATTGAAAGGACTTGGGGCGCAATAGCGCCCTCATTTCAGCTCGATGGTGGGTTTTCTGGTGCTTGCTGTGCCTCGGAGGCATGAAGATTTACAACGTACATTGGTAAAGGGCGGCCTTTGTTTACAACTTGGTCGAGACCGTCAAGGATGGCTAGCTGTGTATTTTCAAGATTCCCATGAGCAATTGGACGATAACAGTCTCTTTGAAGCTGGACTTTGTCATAGTCATAGTTCAAACACTGTGCAATTGTGTAAAGCATATTTGTAAATAGCTCGTCTGATTTCTTTGCCCAAAGGTCAAGCGACTCATATTCATTTTTTTGATTTAGATGGCTATTGTAGCTTTTCCAACTGTGAGTTACTGCCTGCTCATGGGATGTTTGGTAACGAGTTCGAATGAAAGGCAACATTCGACCATAAAACTCTATGTCAATCATATTTAGAGCTTTCACATGGTCACGGTTGAGGCGTTCTGCTCTGGTAGACATCAGGGTTTGGAAGAGAGACATTCTGCGTGTTCTCTTCTCTTGAAGAGCCTCTATGAACTTTTGAGCTTGTACGGCAAGAATTGGTCCTATAACTACTGCAATTGTCATGACTACATCTTTGGATTCCATGTTTATGGCGTCGAGCACGTAAATACTCCTTAATGGTTCATAACACTTTACTCACCGGTGAATAGTGAGCACAATGAGTAATTTAACCGAGTGTGGTAATTTGTTAGCCTATCATAGGCCCAGATTGCTTATCATCTTTTCCGCACCAACCGAGTTGTCCTTCTCATTCAATTCTATCCATATTTTATTAAGTTCATCTTTTTTTGGGATAAGAATGGCAAGAAGCTGTTTTTGGGTTTTCCTATCAATATTTCCCGCTAGTACTGAAAAATCGTTAAGACTGATTGAAACATCAATTTTATCGGAGTGAGTTATATGGATGTGTGGTACGTTGTGGCTCACATTCTCTTTTCTGATTTCTACTCTAACTTTATCCTTTCGCATAAGTAGAAACTCTGGAACGAATCGATTGCCAAAAAGCTCTCGCTTTCGTTCTGCCTGAGCCTTTTCTTCTCCACGATATACTTCATCACACAACTTAAGCAGAAAGCCTTCAATGCTCATATATTCTCCGAAAAACAGTGATTAGATGGAAGGTGGTATTAATTCGTTTATATAAACATCTATACAACACAGTATCAAATCGGTAATCGTCACAAAAAGCTCACTTTAAAATCAGAATATTACTAACATATATCAATTGTCTAGACGTATTCGCTTGACCACCACTTTTTGCGGCAGGAGGTTTTCTTGTTGTTAATGCCAACTCCTCCCTGTAGTCGTCCTGTTCCTGCAGCCACTCCGGCGCATCCAGCCCTTCCAGTACCCTCCACATCTCTGACTGATAGGGGGCCTGCAGCATCTCTATCCAGCGGTGTGCCCCGGTGTGGCCTTGTGCCTCATAGACCTTGCCGCACAGCTCAACCAGCATCGGCCAGTCCGGATCGTCTTCCGGTACCGCGTACTCATCCGGCTGGTCCAGTTCGGTTGGTGGTTGGCAATCTGCTATCCAATCTGGCTCGCTCGGGAGCGATTGACTTGACTGCAACTGTCCGTTCTCCAGCCAAAGGGTGAAACCATCTGTCGTGACGCTGGCGCCAGCCCGCAATCGGTCGATGGAGAAGGGGGATAACCCCCATTGTTCCCTCATGGTCTGGTCTGTGAAGGCATCAGGATCCGGTAGCGTACAGTTATTGTCAGAGCTCCAAGGTGCCGGGCTGTCGCCCGTCTTAACCCCAACCCCCTTCGCTGCAGCCTCGGCGGCTTTCCTGGCTTCATGGGTGCCGGCGGGCACAATTTCCCACCCTTGCAGGCGGGTCTTGATGCCCAGGCGAGCGGAGGTCATGCCCATCAGGCGCTTGATGTCTTCGCCATAGCTGTTGGCCTGCTCCTTGATGAGGTGGGCCAGCTTGATGGGGTGTTCGGCGCGGGTCGCCAGTGCACCGCCCATGGCGTGCAGATAGCAGCGAAAGATGCCGTTATTAGCGGCAAAGCGAGCAGCCTCAAATCGTGGGTCTTGCAGCACGGGCTTGGGTGGGCCCACCAGACCGGCATGCTTCTTGGCGTTGCTGATGCGGCGCAGCTCGCGCCATACCCCGACCGGGGCGCCGCCGATCTGCTGGAAGGTGCGAATACCCCACCAACTGGCCCAAGCCACGGCATGCAGGGCGCCTTCATCGGCGGCGGTACCCGCCTCTTCGTCATCGTCCAGATAGGCGCCGTCGATGTTCTTGGCAATGTATTTGGCGAGATAGCCGGCGGCATCCCCCTTGGCCGGGTCTATCTCTTTCCAGTCAAAGCGGGGAGTAAAGTCGGTAAAGGGTGGGGCGCCCTTGATATCCCGTACCAGCTCCTCGTGGTCATCGGTCAGGGCATAGCGTTGCAGGATGCCGATCACCCGGTTGCGATCTTCCGGGCGCATAAATAGCAGCAGATGCCAGTGCGGGGTGCCGTCGTGGTGAGCCTCGCACACGCGAAATCCATAAACTGGAGCGTTCCACCGTTTGAGGGCTGCCACTTGATATTTCATCAGACGATGACATACGCCCACTTTGCACCGGATTATCTGAATGATGCGGTCCGCTTTAACCCGCTGGAAAACCATCTTAAACCAGCGTGATTTCCCCCAGGAATGGGCAGAAAAAAGTGCCCACATCTTGCCAATTTTGGTGTCTTTTCACGTCCCAAAGTGTCCCCTTGCGTGGCACTTAACTTCTTGATTTGAAAGTAAATTATTGAAATTAAATAAATAAAAAATGGCAGCCGAGGCTGCCATTTTTATTGATCTCTTATGTTGTTCTGGTTCAGGAGGTCTTGCGATCCTGATCCGGCTCGAACTGATGGCCCGATTTCTCCCGCTCCAGGTTCTCTTCGGAGCGCTTGCCCACCCAGTAATCGGCATTCTTGATGCCGAGCTTCTCCGGGTGGAATACGGGGTCAATACCTTGTGCCTGCTGCGCTTCATAATCCTTCAGACAGGTGAAGGCGGTCTTTTGCAGCAGCAGGATGGCGATGATGTTGAGCCATGCCATCAGACCAACCCCGATATCACCCATGCCCCACGCCAGATCTGCCGTCTTGACGGTGCCGTAGACAGTGGCAGCCATCAGCGCAATCTTCAGCAAGAAGGTGAGCCAAGGGCGATTAATCTTGCGGTTGATGTAGGCGATGTTGGTTTCGGCGATGTAGTAGTAGGCAACGATGGTGGTGAACGCGAAGAAGAACAGCGCGATGGCCACGAAAATGCTGCCAAAGCCCGGCATCATGCTCTCCATAGCGGTCTGCACATAGCCTGGGCCTGCTGCGATACCGGCAATACCCGTGTAGATAGCAGCGCCGTCTGGCCCTTGTACGTTATAGAGACCGGTGATCAGCAGCATAAAGCCGGTGGCGGAGCAGACGAACAGGGTGTCGATATAGACGGAGAACGCCTGCACCAGACCCTGCTTGGCCGGGTGACTCACTGCCGCCGCAGAGGAGGCGTGCGGCCCGGTACCCTGACCCGCTTCGTTGGAGTAGACCCCGCGCTTCACGCCCCACATGATGGCTAGACCCAGAATGGCACCGAAACCGGCATCCAGACCGAAGGCGCTCTTCCAGATCAGCAGGATCACGCCCGGCAGCTGGCCGATATTGAGGGCGATGATGACACAAGCCACGATGATGTAGCCCAGCGCCATAAAGGGCACCACGGTACTGGCAAAGCTGGCGATACGCTTGACGCCGCCGAAGATAATAAAGCCGAGCAGCAGCGCCAGACCGGCGGCGGTGACGTTCGGATCGATATTAAAGGCGGTCTGCAGGCTGGAGCCGATGGAGTTGGCCTGCACGCCCGGCAGCAGCACGCCGCAGGCGAAGACGGTAGCGATGGCGAAGGTCCAGGCGTACCACTTCATGCCAAGCCCTTTCTCGATATAGAAGGCCGGGCCGCCGCGGTATTCACCGTTGATCTTCTCTTTGTAAACCTGACCCAGGGTGGACTCCACGAAGGCGGAGCTGGCGCCGAGGAAGGCGACCATCCACATCCAGAACAGGGCGCCCGGGCCACCGAAGGTGATGGCGGTGGCCACACCGGCGATGTTACCGGTACCCACGCGACCGGCCAGGGTCATGGCCAGCGCCTGGAAGGAGGAGACACCGGCATCGGTGCTCTTGCCATCAAACATCAGGCGCACCATCTCTTTGATATGACGCAGTTGCAAAAAACGGGTGCGCAGGGAGAAGTAAAGACCGACCCCCAGACACAGGTAGATGAGCGCAGGGCTCCAGATTACACCATTGATGGCATTGACGATTTCATTCATGTACAACAACTCCTTTGTTGTGTTTGTGGCGCTGTCTTGGCGAGATCTTGGCCTCGCTCTCTGTCACTGTTTTTGGCCCTGTTTGTTAACAATCCAGTTAACAAATGAGCGCGGGGTTGAGGGGTTAAGCAGAGCGCAAACACGCGCTATGCATGGCTTGTAACATATCGAGTTGTATCAGTGCTTCCCAGCGAAAAATGTTGCCTTGTTGCAAATTTGTGAATTGACAAGGGTGGGGGGATAATGGCAGGCAGCGTTTTCTATGAGTAAAGATGAGATCCTCCTTGTTGATCTGCGCCGGACAATGTGACGGGCGTAACACAATGGAAAGCAAACATGAGGCCAACAATGAAAAATGACCCTGAAACGTTGACGATCCGTCCCCCTGAGGCCGACGACGGGAGCGCCATCGCCCACCTGTTCACCCAATTGGGGTATCCTGCCGAAGGCGCTGACGTCACGGCGCGCCTGTTGGCGCCGGATCCCGCGAGCGTTGTGCTGCTCGCATCCCTGGCCGACAAGGTGGTCGGCGTGCTGGTGTGGCACAAACTGGCACCGCTGCATGTTGCACCAGCTTGGGGACTGATCTCGGCGCTGGTTGTCGATGAAGGGGCAAGAGGGGCGGGAGTGGGCGCAGCCCTGCTCAAGGGCGCCGAAGAGATGGCGCGGGCCGCAGGTTGCGCCCAGCTGGAGCTATCCAGCAGTCTCAAGCGCGAGGCGGCCCACCGTTTCTATCTGGCGCAGGATTATCAGGAGCGGCCGAAACGGTTCGTCAAACTGCTGTAACCTGTTTTTTGCATCAAAAGAAGGAGTAGGCGTGCTGGGATGGTTCAAATGGCTGGGTGGTCGCCCGCAAACGCCCATGAGTGAGGATGAGTTGGCGCTGTGGCGTCAGGCGCTGGCGGCAGTGCCCATCTTGCAAGGGCTCAGCGACACCGAGCAGACAACGCTTATCGGCTTGGGGCAACAGCTACTCAAGCGCAAGACCCTGACCCTGATCGGGGTAGAGCTCAGCCGCCGTCAACAGGCGGTGCTGGCGCTGCAGGCGGCGTTGCCCATCTTGCACCTTGGCCTTGACTGGTATCGCGGCTTTCACGAAATCATCATCATCCCCGAGCCCGTGACCCGGCGTCAGGAGGTGCAGGATGAGTTCGGTCTGGTGAGCGAGTTTGAAGAGGAGAACGCCGGCGAATCCTGGCCGCAAGGGCCGCTGGTGCTGGCCTGGAGCGAACTGCAGCAAGATGGCGACTGGGACGGCTTTAATCTGGTGATCCACGAGCTGGCCCACAAGCTCGATATGCTGGGCGGTGAGGCGGACGGCGCGCCGCCGTTGCCGGGGCAGATGAGCAGCCTGCTGTGGCAACAGGCATTTCAGAGCGCCTTCGATACGCTGTGCCAGCAGCTTGATCGGGACGAAGTGACCGATATCGATCCCTATGCTGCCGAACATCCCGCGGAGTTTTTTGCCGTCAGCTGCGAGTGCTTCTTTACTGATCCGCTGCGGCTGCAGCAGGTCTATCCCGCGGTATACCGGCAACTGCGCCAGTTCTTTAGCCAGGATCCCGCACTGCGTTTCCCCGCAACCCGCTTGCTGGCGGGGGAGGTGGACGTCGACGTCGAGTCACTTGACTGATAACCGAGCTGTTAAACGGTTATTCGAGATAGCAAAAAGGCACCCGAGGGTGCCTTTTTTACAATCTGAGTGGCTTGCCTATCAGGCAGCGGCTTTCAGCTGTACGGCGGCTGCTTTCTTGTGATCGCCGATCGGCATCACGGTGCGGCCGAACTGCTCGTTGATCACGGTGGCCATGGCCAGGTAGATGGCGCTGGCGCCACAGATGATGCCTTCGAAACCGGCGATGGTGCCGATCAGGGTGCTGCCGGTGAAGTCACGGGCGGCCAGCAGGAAGAACAGCACGGTCAGGGAGGCGAACACGAACTGCTTGGCGCGCGGGTAGTTGATGGTGCCAACCAGCATGAACAGGGTGAACATGCCCCACATCAGCAGATACCAACCCATGTAGGCGTGCGGAGTGGCTTCGGCCAGACCCATGGTCGGCATGATCAGCAGGAACACCAGGCTCAGCCAGAACAGGCCGTAGGAGGTGAATGCGGTCACACCAAAGGTGTTGCCACGCTTGTACTCCATGATGCCAGCGATGATCTGGGCGATGCCGCCGTAGCACAGGCCCATGGCCAGGATCATGGCGCTGATGGGGAAGAAACCTGCGTTATGGATGTTCAGCAGGATGGTGGTCATACCGAAACCCATCAGACCCAGAGGGGCAGGGTTGGCCAATTTTTCGCTCACGTGGCGTTCTCCAAAAATAGAGGTGGGGGTTAACAAAAGACGCGCGATTTTAGGCAGGCTGTGGCGCGCCCGCAAGGGGGCAAGAGGGGTAAATCGTAAAAAAACTACGTGATTATTTGCATCAGAGGCCAAATGCTCACCAAGGCAGGCTGTTTGGTGAGCAAAAGGTGTCAAAATAGTTGAGGGGTTGTATTTTTATTACGCTTTTGCGCAGTGCGGCGGCGTCACTGATCCAGTGTCAGGATCACTTTGGCTTCCTTGTCCTCTTCCTTGACTTGGCTGTCGAGCACGAACAGCCGCTCCGGTGCGATCCCCTGGCTGTCGACCAGAAACTCCTTGGTATTTTGCGCCCGGCGCATGGCAAGATTACGCAGGGATTTGGCGGTGATGAGCTGCTGATCCCGCAGCAGGATCACCGCCTGGGCCCGCAGTGCTGCGCTCTCTTCATCCAGATGGAGGCGATCGGCCAGATCATCCAGATCTTCGCCAAAGCGCTCTTCATAGGCTTGGGCCAGCGCCTCTTGCAGGGCGGGGTCCTGTTCCAGCAGGTCGAGATCCGCCTGATTGCCGGTGAGCTTGGCCAGTACCCGCTCCAGCTTTTGCCGTTGCAAGATGGGGCGCTCCTCGTTGAAGTTGACCTTGCCGCGAATGTTCATGCTGAGCTTGGGTCTATCCTTGAGGGCCTGCGCCAGCTTGACCAGTTTCTCCTGCTGGGTGGGGGTGAGATCGGGTTCCCCCGGCAGGAAGGGGAGCTCGTCGAGATCTTCGGTGCCATCGGCCAGCGAGGCGAGCAGGGAGAAGGGGGAGGTGATCGCCTTGCTCAGGGTGTTGCCCAGCACATCCCAGAAGATATTGCCGATGCTGAAGTCCGGTTGATCGAGATCCCCCTTCACCTTGAGGTTCATCTGTATCACTCCGTTGGCATCGCTCAGCAGGGCGATGGCCAGCCCCAGCGGCAGATCCTTGGCCTGATCGCTCTTGATCTTCTCGCCCAGTTGCAGCTTCTTGATGGTGATGTCGTTATCCCCCTCCAGCCGGTTGCCCTCCAGCTTGTAGTGCAGCTTCATGGAGAGCTGCCCCTTGTCGATGGCATAACCGGCATAGGTGCCCGAATAGGGGGTAAAGGTGGTGAGCTCCAGATTGTGGAAGGCCACCGCGATGTCGAGGATCGGGTTGGCGACCAGCAGGTTGGTACCGCCGCGAATGGTCACCGGCGCATAGCGATCCACCTTGCCGTTGAAGGCGAGATCGGAGCGTTGCCCCGGAATATTGCTGATATGGCGGCTCTGGCCGCCCAGCGAGGCGATATCGGCCACAAAATCCTGACTCAGACTGCGATCAGCAAAGCGCAGGTTGCCCTGCTCGGTGCGCAGCTGGTCGATGGTGAAACGAAAATCGGGAGCCTTGCTGCCAGCCGCCGCTTGAGTGCTGTTGGTTGCCGCCGGTTGTGGCAACAGCAGCTGTTGCAGGTTGGTGGTGCCATCTTCGTTGATCTCGATGCGGGCGAAGGGCTTGTTCAGAGCAATCTCCTTGATCCGCATCTGCTGGCTGATGCCGTCGTACGTCAGACCGCTGAGAGCCAGGGTGTTGAACTCCAGCAGCCGCTGATTGTCTGCCCGATCGACTACTTTGAGCCCGTTGATATCGAGCCCCCCTTGCAGGGTCAGCCTGCTGAGATCTCCCTGGGGGGTGGTGGCGAGATCGAGGCGGGTTTTGCTGCTCAGCAGCCCGTTTTGCACCTTGATGCGTACCAGATCGGCCAGATAGGGCTGTGCCAGCGTGAGGGGTAGCCCCTGCTGGTTGATCTCGCCGCTTAAGGTGAAAGGAGTCAGGGTCAGTTGGCCATCAAAGGCGAGGGGGCTGCTCTGGTTGAACTGGGTGGCCAGAGTCAGTTTGCTCGGTTGCTCCCCCTTGCTGCCCAGTGGCCCCAGCGCCAGCTTGAGGCCGGAGAGCTGGCGTGCCTGCGGTTTGCCGCTGCTCGATTCGGTGAGAGTGAGATCGCCCTTGTCGATAAGGATCTGCTTGATCTGCCACTGCCAGGGTTTGTCTGCCCCGTGTTTCTTGCCGTTACCGGCTGCCTTTGCTTGCTGTGCCGACTTGGGCGCCGCATTGTTGGCCACCTCGTTTGCGGCGTGGGCTCCTTTGACGGGCTTGGCGGGGGCCTGTTCAATCAGCAAGTCAGCCAGATCCAGCTCCTGCTGTGGGTTGAGGGTGGCCTTGAGCAGGGGCTGTTGCAGGGTCACCTTGCCGATCTGGAGCGACTGTTTCTGGCCATCGACAGCCAAATCGCTAAGGGCCAGCTGGCCGAAGCGTGCAAATTCGTCGCCCTTGTGTTTTTTAAGCTGCCAGTTGTCCAGGGTCAGCTTGCCTTTGGACAATTGCCACAGCACTCCTTGCTTGCCCTCTTTAAGCTGGTACTCCACCTCTGCATTGGCGTGGCCCTTGGCCAGATCCAGCTTGAGATAGGGTGCCCAGAGCGGGGCGAAGGGTTTCAGGTCGACCTGCTTGAGGCTCACCTTACCCTGACCCATGCCGCTCATCACATCGAGTTTGCCGTGAGCGGCGAGGCTGCTTTTGCCGTTGATGGCGGCGCTCAGCTGATAGGCGGTCGGGTGATTTGCCTCGGTGCGCAGGTTATCGAGCTTGAGGGTCACTTTCTCCAGATTGAGAGGCGGTAACCAGCCGGGTTCGCTCTCCTTGCGTTGATCCTGATAGCGCACATGACCGTCAGTGACATTGACACTGGCAATATCGACCAGCAGCGGGGCGCTGGCTGTTTCGGGCTCGGGGGAGGGCGCAGGGGCGAGCAGGGTGGCCAGTGCATCGGTCAGATTGAGTCGAACATCCCCTTTTTTGTCTGTCAGCCGTTGCAGCAGCACCACGGGTTTGGTCAGGGTGACGGTGGAAAGCACGACCCCTTTCTGCTGCCAGCTGGCTTGCAGGTCGGGGGTGATAAAGAGCTGCTCAAAACCGATGATGGGCTGCTGTTTGGCATCGAGCAGGGCGGTCGCGCCGAGGGTGAGAGAAGGGTTGCGCAGCCCTACGTCAATCTCCCCCAGCGTCAGTTGCAGACCATAGTGCTCGGCCAGCCAGCCGGGCAGATAGTGCTGGATCAGACGGGGGGTTTGCCACAGCAGCAGGGTGATCAGGATAAGAAGCAGCAGGAAAGCGTAGGCAAGGTAGCGCAGCAAGCGGAGCTTGGGGGACGCGGGCTCGGTGGTGTTCATTTGGTGCACTCCCATTTGGTTCCCGCCATGGTACAGAAAAGCTGGATAGTAATCATGGGGTTGCGTGCTGTTGTACGCCGTACTTTGTCCAAAGGCGATCCAGTTCACCCTTTTGTTGCAGCGCTGCCAGCCACTGTTCCAGCTGGGCAGGGGTAATGGGGGCCTCAGGGTGAAGGATGGCGCGGTGTTGATATCGTTGATCCCATTTCTGCGAGATCAGCAACTGGTCGGCGGTGTCGGGGTGGGCCAGCAGATACTGGTTAAGGTAGGAAACGTTGAGAATGGCTACCTCGCCACGCCCTTTGAGTAGCGCTTGCAAGGCACTGACGTTGTCCTTGACCAGGGTGATATTGAGCTTGCGCTGCAGGTAGATAGGATCGGCATTGAACTGGCCGACGCCGTAGTGGTAGCCGGTCACCCCGATAAGATGATGCCGAGAGGGGTCATCGAAAAAGCGCTGATCCCGACCCGTTTTGTTCAGGGCCACATAGACCTCGCCACCACCGAGGAAGGGTGCTGTCATCTTGAATTTATCTGTGTCCCAGCCCCACTTGGTGTCTTCAAACAGCATCAGCGAGAAACGGCCCAGATCGAGCGCCTTGTAACGGTTGGCGGCCGAGGTGGGAACAAACACGAATCTTACCTCTTGCTGGATCTCGTTTAGCTTGGCGATGAGGTCCAGCGTCAGCCCTTCATAGCTGGAATCGGGGAGTTTGACCACAAAGGGGGCATAGGGGTATCCACCAACCTTGATGAGGGGATGGCTCCAGCCAGAGAGGCTGAACAAGAGCAAAAACCAGCACCAATATCTCATGGGATCCCCAGGGCAATAGCTTGCTCCCAGATTCGGTTAATCTGCGCCAGTTTTCAAGCTGTTAAGGGAATTAACACAGCGTTGTTCGGCGGCTTCCAGCTCGGCCATCACCATCTGGATATCTTCCAGCTGCTGGTGCAGGGCACGGCGCTTTTCCTCGATCAGCTGGATCATGGAGTGGAGCTGGGTTTTGCTCGATTTGTCAGTGTCGTACATATCGAACAGCTCGCGGATCTCGGCCAGGCTAAACCCCAGCCGTTTGCCGCGCAGGGTCAACTTGAGCCGGATCTTGTCCCGATGGCTGTAGATGCGGGTTTGCCCCTCCCGCTGGGGAGTGAGCAGCCCCTCATCCTCGTAGTAGCGGATGGTGCGCGGCGTGACATCGAATTCGTGGGCCAGCTCCGAAATGCTGTAGGTGATCTCCTTGCCGGGCAGGGAACGGGACATGGTCATGACTCCTGTTGCTGGGCGTGTGGCTGGCAGAGGCGGGCACGCAGCCGCTCGGCATTGGCGTGCAGGGCCTGACCGACCCGCGAGCCGTTGGGGCGAGCGAGCTGTTCGCTCACCCACTGGCCGGTGGCCGCCAGTTTGTCGAGATCCACCCCCGTCGTCATGCCAAGGCCGTGTAGCAGGTAGACCACCTCTTCTGACGCCACATTGCCGGAGGCGCCCGGCGCATAGGGGCAGCCGCCAAGCCCCGCCACCGAGCAGTCGATGGTGCGAATGCCACGCTCCAGCGCGGGTAGCAGGTTGGCCAAGCCCTGACCGTAGGTGTCGTGAAAATGGACCGCGAGTCGACCCGCCGGGATCTCGTGCAGCACCGCATCCAGCATGGGCGCCACCGTGCCCGGGGTGCCAACGCCGATGGTGTCTCCCAGCGAAATTTCGTGGCAGCCGAGATCCAGCAACTGTTCGGCCATGGCGGCGACCCGTTTCGGGCGGGTCGGGCCATCGAACGGGCAGGCGATGACGGTGGAGAGGTAGCCGCGCACCTTGATGCCGAGTCGGCGCGCCTCCTGTACCAAGGGGGCGAAGCGCACCAGCGACTCCTCCACGCTGATGCCGATATTGGCACGGGTAAAGCCGTCGGAGCAGGCGGTGAAGAGGCCAATCTCGTCGGCGTGAGCGGCAATGGCAGCCTGCAAGCCTTGCAGATTGGGCACCAGGGCACCGTATCGGGTTGAGCCCTTGCGCGGCAGTGCCTCGAACAGCGCTGCGGAGTCCGCCATCTGTGGCACTTTTTTGGCAGAGACAAAGGCACCCACCTCGATGCGTTGCAGGCCGCTGTCGGTAAGGCGCTGGATCAGCTCCAGCCGTTGTACCAGGGAGAGGTGCGCAGCTTCATTTTGCAGGCCATCTCGTGGCCCCATCTCCACTAAACTGACCCTGTCGTCACGGACGTCCTGTGATCGGTTCATGGGTGTTCCTCCTGTGAAGCAGTCTCTTCGGCAAAGCGCACCAGCACGGCCCCCTGGCTCACCTGCTCACCCTGCTTGCACTGCAGGGCTTCAATTACCCCGTCCCGCTCTGCGCGCAACTGGTGTTCCATCTTCATCGCCTCCAGCACCAGCAGGGGTTGCCCCTTGCTGACCGTTTGCCCCTGCTCGATCAGCACGGCTACCACTATGCCGTGCATGGGGGCGATGGCGCCCTGCGCCTTCTCGTTTGCCTGATCATGGTGGTGGCTGTGCTGCCGATCATCGGCCGCGAAGGGGATGCGCTGGCCCCCCAGGGTCATGATGAAGGTTGCCTCCGAGCCTTCGACCGTCTGAATGGGGATCTGTTGCCAGCCGCCGCCCTGCTGCAGCCGGATATGATCATCACCTCTCTGGTAGCAATGAGTCTCCCCTTGCCACTCAAACTGGCCGCCATGATCGTTAAGAGTCAATACCCGGTGCTCATTACCGATGCGCACCGCCGCTGTCCAGCAGCGATCCGGCCCTAGCCGAAATCCGCAGGCTTGCTGCCAGGGGGAGGTGCCCGCAGGGCGGCTCGCCAGCCAGAGGGTGGCCAGCGGCCAGGCGAGCTCAGGAATGGGCCGTGCTGTGGTGGGTATGGGCCACTGGGTATGGTGGCCCATGGCCAGGACGTCAGGCTCTTCACAAAGGCGCAGCAAGAGCGTGCCGTTGTGTACCAGCGGGCCGAGATCCAGTGCCGCCAGCGCATCGGCCAGTTTGGCGAACGCCTCGGTGCGGCTCTGGCCGTGGGCGATCAGCTTGGCGATCATGGGATCGTAATAGGGGCTCACCTCATCGCCAGCGGTGACGCCGGTGTCGATGCGCACGCCAACGGGCCAGTGGAGCCAGTGGATAGGCCCGCTGGCAGGCAGAAAACCGGCCGCCACATCCTCGGCGTAGAGGCGCGCTTCCACCGCATGGCCGCGCAGCACAACTTCCTCCTGAGTGAGTGGCAGCGGCTTGCCTTCTGCCACGGCCAGTTGCCAGGCCACCAGATCCTGCCCGGTCACCGCTTCGGTGACCGGATGCTCCACCTGCAGCCGGGTGTTCATCTCCATAAAGAAGAACTCATCTTTGCAGAGCAGGAACTCGATGGTGCCAGCCCCCTGATAATGGATGGCTTTGGCTGCGGCCACGGCTGCCTCCCCCATGGCGCGGCGCAGAGCCGGAGGGATGTCGGGGGCGGGCGCCTCTTCGATCACCTTCTGATGGCGTCGCTGCAAGGAGCAGTCCCTGTCCCCCAGATAGATGGCGTTGCCGAGGCTATCGGCAAAGACCTGTACTTCCACATGGCGAGCTTGGGGCAGATAGCGCTCCAGCAGTACCAGATCGTCACCAAAGGCAGCCTTGGCTTCCCGTTTGACTGCCGCCAGCGACTCGTGAAAGTCGGCCAGCTGATCGACCCGGCGCATCCCCTTGCCACCGCCGCCACTGGCCGCTTTGATAAGCATCGGGAAGCCAATCAGGCTCGCCTGATCGCGCAAGAAGTCCGGTCGTTGATCCGTGCCGTGATAGCCGGGCAGCACAGGTACGCCGGCAGCCTGCATCAGCGCCTTGGCCCCCGATTTGTCGCCCATGGCGAGAATGGCGTCGCCGCTTGGGCCGACAAAGCGCAGGCCGCGCTGTTCGCAGGCGGTGGCAAAATCGCTGTTTTCCGACAGAAAACCGTAACCGGGATGGATGGCATCGGCGTGCGCCTCTTTGGCAATCTTCAGCACCTTGCCGGTGTCGAGATAACTCTCTCTGGCCGGAGCGGGCCCCAGATGCCAGGCCTCATCGGCAAGACGAGTGTGCATGGCGTGGGCGTCGGCATCGGAGTAGAGGGCGATGGTGTGGATGCCGAGGCGTTTCGCCGTCTTGATGATGCGCACAGCAATTTCGCCGCGATTGGCAATCAGCAGGCGCTTAATCTGAGAGTGATGGGTCATGTCTCATCCTTGAAACGGGGACGCCAGGCGGGAGGACGTTTGTCGAAGAAGGCCTGCATCCCCTCTTGGGCTTCGAGCCCCACCCGAACCCGGGCGATGGTCTCGACGGTTTTCTCTTCGTGCAGGCGGGCAGGATGGGCCTCTATCGCCGCCAGCAGCCGTTTGGTCTCTTTCATCGCTTCCGGCCCGTTGCGGCACAGACGAAGGGCTTGCGCCCGCCCCTCCGCCAGCAGTTGATCCGGTTGGCAGAGTTGATGCGCCACATTGAGCCGACAGGCGGTAATGGCATCGAACGGCTCGGCAGTGAGCATGTAGCGGCGCGCCTGACGCATTCCCATGGCGCGTACCACGTAGGGGCTGATCACCGCAGGTACCAGACCTAGGCTCACCTCGGAGAGGCAAAAGCGCGCATCATCGCTGGCGAGCACCAGATCGCAAGCGCAGATGAGGCCCAGCGCCCCGCCGTAGGCGGCCCCTTGCACCAGCGCTACCGTGGGGAAGGGAAGTTCGTCGAGGGTCTGCATCAGCCGCGCCAGTACCCGGGCGTCTTCGCGATTGTGTTCGAAATCAGCGTGGGCCAGATTGTGCATCCAGTTGAGGTCGGCGCCCGCGCAGAAGTGTTTGCCTTCGGCACGTAGCAGCAGGGCGTGAGGGCGTTCGGCGAGATCATGACCATGGAGATGGGCCAGATCATCGAGGCAGTCGAGCAGCCCCAGCATCAGGTCGGCATCAAAGGCGTTGTGGCGGGCCGGTCGCGACAGCACCAGCTCAGCCAGCGGGCCGTGCCGCTCCAGCCGAAACGGGTTCTGGGAGGAAGTAAGTGGATCTGACATGGGTTTGCTCCTTACATCCGGAAAATGCCGTACTGCTCGGGAGCAATGCGGGCCCCCTTACAGGCAGCCAGTGCCAGTGCCAATACGGTGCGGCTCTGGGCCGGGTCAATCACGCCGTCATCCCACAGGCGAGCGCTGGCGTAGTAGGGGTGGCCCTGGCGCTCATACTGTTCTATCACTGGTGCGCGGATGGCGGCTGCTTCCTGCTCGCTCAGGCTCTTGCCCTCGGCAGCCAGCTTGTCCCGACGCACCTGCACCAGCACTCCGGCAGCTTGCTCGCCCCCCATGACAGAGATGCGGCTGTTGGGCCAGCTAAAGAGAAAATCGGGCTCATAAGCGCGGCCGCACATGCCGTAGTTGCCAGCGCCAAAGCTGCCGCCGACGATCAGGGTGATCTTGGGCACCCGGCTGCAGGCCACTGCGGTGACCAGCTTGGCTCCGTGCTTTGCGATCCCCTCCTTTTCTGCGTTGCTCCCCACCATAAAGCCGGTGATGTTCTGCAAAAAGAGTAGCGGGATGGCGCGGCGATTACAGAGCTGGATAAAGTGGGCCCCCTTCTGGGCACTGTCGCTGTGCAGCACGCCGTTGTTGGCGAGGATCCCCACCTCCATGCCGCAAATGCGGGCAAAGCCGGTCACCAGAGTGGTGCCGAACAGCGCCTTGAATTCGTCAAAGTCAGAGCTATCCACCAGTCGTGCAATCAGTTCGCGGGCGTCGTAAGGGCGTTTGAGACTGGTGCCCACCAGACCGTAGAGCTCCTCTATGGGGTAGCAGGGGGGCTCGTAGCCGGGGCTGCTCTCTATCGGCTCGTTACCCAGATGAGTAACCAGCGTGCGGGCGATGGCCAGCGCATGGGCATCGTCACGGGCCATATGATCAGCAACTCCCGAGTGGGCGCAGTGTACCTCGGCGCCGCCCAAGGCCTCGGCGCTGATCTCCTCGCCGGTGGCGGCCTTGACCAGCGGCGGACCCGCCAGAAAGATGGTGGCCTGCTCCCTGACCATGATGGATTCATCAGCCATGGCGGGCACGTAGGCGCCGCCAGCGGTGCAGAGCCCCATCACCACCGCCAGTTGAGGGATGTTTTGGGCCGACATGCGGGCCTGGTTGTAGAAGATGCGGCCAAAGTGATCCCGGTCGGGGAACACCTCGTCCTGCATCGGCAAGAAGGCGCCTCCGGAATCCACCAGATAGAGGCAGGGGAGACGCAGCCGCTCGGCGATGGTCTGGGCGCGCAGGTGTTTTTTCACCGTGAGCGGGTAGTAGGTACCACCCTTCACGGTGGCGTCGTTCACCACCAGCATGCAGAGCCTGCCCGAGACCCGGCCGATGCCGGTGATGATACCGGCGGCGGGTACCGGCTCGTCATAGACCTGCCAGCCAGCCAGCGCCGAGAGTTCGAGAAACGGGGAGCCCGGGTCCAGCAGCTGATTGATGCGCTCGCGGGGTAGCAGCTTGCCACGGGCCTGATGGCGGGCGTTGTTGGTCGCGCCGCCCCCTAGCGCGATCTCGGCAATGCGGGCGTGGAGATCGTCGACCAGCCCCTGCATGGCGGCCCGATTGGCCGCATATTCTGGGCTCGCCGTGTCGAGGCGGGAGTTGATACGACTCATGCATTTTCTCCCATCAGCTCGCGGCCGATGAGCCAGCGGCGGATCTCCGAGGTGCCGGCGCCGATCTCGTAGAGTTTGGCGTCCCGCAGTAGGCGACCGGTGGGGTATTCGTTGATGTAGCCGTTGCCGCCGAGCAACTGGATGGCATCGAGCGCCATCTGGGTGGCGTTTTCGGCGGCAAACAGGATGGCGGCGGCGCAATCCTTGCGGCTGGTGCGGCCCTGATCGCAGGCGCTCGCCACCGAGTAGACCAGCGCCCGGCTGCTGGCGAGACGGGTATACATGTCGGCGAGCTTGCCCTGCACCAGCTGGAACTCGCCGATGGCTTGACCAAACTGCTTGCGCTCACGCACATAGGGCAGCACTACATCCATGCAGGCCTGCATGATGCCAAGGGGGCCCGCAGCCAGCACCACCCGCTCGTAATCGAGCCCGCTCATCAGCACCTTGACCCCGCCGTGCAAGGTGCCCAGCAAGTTCTCCTGCGGTACCCGGCAGTTGTCGAACACCAGCTCGCAGGTGCTGGAGCCGCGCATCCCCAGCTTGTCGAGCTTCTGGGCGGTAGAAAAACCGGGAGTGCCGGCTTCAACGATAAAGGCAGAAATCCCTTTGGGGCCCGCACTGGTATCTGTCTTGGCATAGATGACGAAGGTGTCGGCATCCGGGCCGTTGGTGATCCACATCTTGTTGCCGTTTAGCACGAAGTGATCGCCCTCGCGCTCCGCGGTGAGGCGCATGCTGACTACATCGGACCCGGCTCCCGGTTCGCTCATGGCCAGCGCCCCCACATGCTCGCCGCTCACCAGCGGGGGCAGGTAGCGTGCTTTTTGCTCCGCCGTGCCGTGGCGGTGGATCTGATTGATGCAGAGATTGGAGTGGGCGCCGTAGGAGAGGCCGACCGAGGCGCTGGCGCGGCTTACCTGCTCCATCACCAGCACATGGGCCAGATAGCCGAGATTCACCCCGTCATACTCCTCGGCCACCGTGATGCCGTGCAGCCCCAGCTCACCCATCCGGGGCCAGAGATCACGGGGAAAGGCGTTGCTCTGATCGATCTCGCTGGCGCGTGGGGCGATCACTTTCTGGCAGAAGGCCGCAACCTGTTCGGTCAGGGCATTCAGGGTCTCATCCATCTGCATCCATGCTCTCCTTGCGGATATGACAGTCGGGTAGGAAGGTTGGCTCGACCGGCTGACTCGGCGTTACGGCTGGCAGTGGTCGGTCCATTTTTGTACTTCACTTTTGCCACAAGTTTACGTTAGCGTAAACGTAAATCAATTGTTAATCTGTTGTGTGTCGATAGAGAGGTGGTAGTGAGAGTGTCATCAGCTACCACGACAACAGCGCCATAGTGGTAGATCCGAATGACGCAGCGTGTGGGCGCCGCGTTATAAAGCACCAACTCAGGAAAGTAAGCGCGGGGCAACAAGGGAGCGAACGACAAAATGGATTTTACCCTGACCGATGATCAACAGGCGTATGTGGAGGCGGCCGCCGCCTTTGCCGATGAGGCGCTCAAACCCCATGCCGCGCGCTGGGACAAGGAGCATGAGTTTCCGATCCCGACCATCAAGCAGGCGGCCGGGCTAGGTTTTTGTGGCCTCTATACCCCGGAGCCGTTTGGCGGATTGGGGCTACCTCGCCTCGATGCGAGCCTCATCTTCGAGCGCCTCGCCATGGGGTGTACCTCGACCACGGCGTATTTGACCATCCACAACATGGTGAGCTGGATGCTGGGTAGCTGGTTGCCCACCGAGGTTGCCAAGGAGTGGGTGCCCAAACTGGCCAGCGGCGAATTGCTGGGCTCCTATTGCCTCACCGAGCCGGGGGCTGGCTCCGATGCGGCGGCACTCAAGACTCGGGCGGTGCGCGAGGGTGACAGCTACCTCATCGAGGGAACCAAGGTCTTTATCTCGGGAGCAGGCAGCAGCGATGTGCTGGTGGTGATGACCCGTACCGGTGGTGAAGGTGCGAAGGGGATCTCTGCCTTTATGGTGCCGGCAGATAGCGCGGGTATCGTCTATGGCAAGCCGGAAGATAAGATGGGCTGGAACAGCCAGCCGACCCGGGAGGTTGTTTTCAACGGGGTTCGCATTCCTGCCTGTTATCGGTTGGGCGAAGAGGGGGAAGGATTCAAGTTCGCCATGCAGGCCCTCGATGGGGGGCGCATCAATATTGCCACCTGTTCGGTGGGCACCGCCCAGCAGGCGCTGGACGATGCGCTGGCCTATGTGCAGCAGCGCCAGCAATTTGGTCACCCGATCAGCGAATTCCAGAGCGTGCAGTTTCGCCTGGCCGACATGGCGACCGAGCTAGCTGCCGCTCGCCTGCTGGTACGTCAGGCCGCCGACAAGCTGGATCGCGGGGCACCCGACAAGAGTGCCTGGTGCGCCATGGCCAAACGTTATGCTACCGATGTGGGTTATCGAATCTGTGATGAGGCTCTGCAACTCTTTGGCGGCTATGGTTATATCCGCGAGTATCCGCTCGAGCGCTATCTGCGCGATACCCGGGTACACCGCATTCTGGAGGGCACCAACGAGGTGATGCGACTCATCATCGCGCGCCGCCTGCTGGCCGATCCCGGTTTGTCGCTGGGCTAACCGGTGGTCGCATCAAGGGTGTGTTGCCTGCCACCCGATTGCACCATGCCATGCCGGTTTCGGCTTTGTGAGCCAGCCACAGGTTGGTGTCATTCAAGCCTGTCATCATGACGGCAGCTTCATCGACAAGGACAAGGTTATGACAAGGATCAGACTCGAATATCATGGCCACGTGGCCTATATCACCCTCGACCATCCCCCTGCCAACACCTGGACCCTCGCCAGCCTGCAGGCCTTTTTGCAGATGATGGTGGAACTCGACAGTCGTCCCGATGTGGTGGCGCTGGTGATCCGTGGTGCGGGCGACAAATTTTTCTGCGCCGGTGCCGACCTCAATATGTTTGTCGAGGGGAATGTCGAGCTGGCCCGCGAAGTAGCCGAGGCCTTTGGCAATGCCTTCGAGGCGCTGGCCCGTTTCCATGGCGTCAGTATCGCTGCCATCAATGGTTATGCCATGGGCGGTGGCCTGGAAGTGGCGCTGGCCTGTGATATCCGTATCGCCGAGCAGCAGGCGTTGCTGGGACTGCCGGAAGCTTCGGTGGGCTTGCTTCCCTGTGCCGGTGGCACCCAGCGTTTGACCGAGCTGGTGGGGCCGGGCTGGGCCAAGCGGATGATCCTCTGCGGCGAGAAGGTGAGTGCCTCGCTGGCCTACGAGATGGGGCTGGTGGAGGAGGTGGTGAAAACCGGTCAGGCGTGGGAGGCCGCGCACCAGATGGCCCATCTGGTGGAGCGCCAGAGCCCGAGCGCCCTGCGCGCCTGCAAAACCCTGATCAATCAGGGCCGCAGTGGCCCGCGGGATGCCGCCTTGCCCCTTGAGCGGTCGCTGTTTCTCGATCTCTTTAGCGATGCCAACCAGCGTGAAGGGGTGGCCGCCTTCCTGGAGAAACGCTTACCGCGCTGGCAATATGGCCCAACAGAGTAAATCCATACGGAGCTGTATATGAGTGAGCCGGTCAAGGTTAGCTGTTATCCCACCGAAGATGGTCATCAGATCGGGGTATTGACCCTCGACAGCCCTGCGTCTCTCAACGCATTGAGCCTGCCGATGATCCAGATCCTGCAACAGACGCTGACCCGTTGGGAGCAGGATCCCGCCATCGTCTGTGTGCTGCTGCAGGGGGCGGGTGAGAAGGCATTTTGTGCCGGTGGCGATATCCGCTCCTTCTATTACCGCAAGCAGGAGGCGAGCGAGGCGGAACTGTTCGAATATGCCCGCGACTTTTTCGAGCAGGAGTACCGGCTCGACCACCACATCCACTCTTACCGCAAGCCCCTTATCTGCGTGGCTGACGGTATATGCATGGGGGGCGGTATTGGCCTGTATGCCGGTGCCGATTTTCGGGTGGTGACCGAAAAGAGCCTGTTCGCCATGCCGGAGGTAACCATAGGACTCTACCCCGACGTGGGAGCGAGCTGGTTTTTAAGCCGGATGCCGGGGCGACTCGGGCTCTGGCTTGGTTTGACTGGCGCCCGCTTCAACGGGAGTGATGCCATCGGTCTTGAGCTGGCGGATCACGCCATCGCCAGTGGCGAGCGCAGTGCGCTGTTGTTACGCCTCGCCGTGCTCGACTGGACTGGCAGTGGTGAGCCCCGTGAGCAGATCGATCAGTTGTTCAGGGGGTTGCACCGTGAGGTGGCGGCCCGCTTGCCTGCGCCTGTGCTGCTGCCCCATCAACAGAGGATCGATGCCTTGCTGGCGGGACGCACGTTGCAAGGGGTATTGGCGCGGCTGTTCAGCGCCCATTTCGATGAACAGGAGGCGGTACTCAGGCAGGCGCAGCAGCTTTGCCGCACCGGCAGCCCCATCAGCCGCGCCATTTTGTGGCGTCAATATTGGCAGGCTCGCCGCAACTCACTGGCAGAGGTATTTGCCGAGGAGCTGACCCTCTCGGTCAACTGCGTGCTCAAGGGGGATTTTGTGGAAGGGGTACGGGCACTGCTGATCGACAAGGATAAAGATCCCCGCTGGCAACAGTTGCCATCGGAGGGGGAATGGCTGGATGAGTTCTATCGCTGGCCGCAGGGGTGCAATCCGTTGGCCTGCCAGGAATAACATCTTGGCAACCGGCGGACGCCGCCATCAGCAACGCAAGGAGCAAGCGGGATGACAAGGATAGGGTTTATCGGGCTCGGCAACATGGGCGGCCCCATGGCGGCCAATCTGGCCAGGGCCGGGCACACGGTGCAGGTGTTTGATCTGGTTGCTCAAAACATTGAGCGCGCCATCGCCGCTGGCTGTATCGCAGCGGGGGATGCCCGAGAGGCGGTGACCGGCTGCGAGGTGGTGATCAGCATGCTACCTGCGGGGAAGCATGTGCGCGACCTTTGGTTGTCTGAGGGGCAGGATCTGCTGGCAGCCCTGCCGGTTGGTGCACTGGTGATCGACTGCTCCACTATCGATGTCGACTCTGCCCGTCAGGTCGGGGAGGCGGCCCGCGCCCGCGGTTTGTGCTTTATCGATGCCCCCGTATCGGGCGGTGTCGCCGGTGCGGCCGCCGGGACGCTCACCTTTATCGTTGGTGGTGACGCGGCGGATTTCGAGGCGGCGAAACCTCTGCTCGCCTGCATGGGGCAGAACCTGTTTCACGCCGGGGCGCTGGGCGCCGGGCAGATAGCCAAGATGTGCAATAACATGCTGCTTGCGATCCATATGGCGGGTACCGCCGAGGCGCTGGCCCTCGGGGTGAAGGAGGGACTGGATCCCGCCGTACTCTCCACCATCATGGGCAAGAGCTCCGGCAACAACTGGAGTCTGGAGCGCTACAACCCCTGGCCCGGGGTGATGGAGAATGTCCCTGCCGCCCGCAACTATCAGGGGGGCTTTATGACCCGGCTGATGGTGAAAGATTTGGGGCTCGCCATGGCGCTGGCCGAGCATGGCCACAGCGCTGTGCCCATGGGGGCGCTCGCGCGTAACCTGTTCAACATGCATGCCGCTCAGGGGCAGGGGAGCCGCGATTTCTCCAGCATCGTCGAACTCTATCTGGATAAAGAGGATCCCGCCTGACGGGCCACCTCTCTTCAAGGCATCTCCCTTCGACCAGCTACAAGGAGCATTGATGGATATCAAAGATAAGGTCATCGTTATTACCGGCGCCGGACGTGGCTTGGGACGGGCCATTGCGCTGGCCTTGGGCGCACAGGGGGCGACGCTGGCGCTGCTCGACATCAATCGCGCCGATCTGGAGGCGACCTCAGCCATGGTGCACAGCCAGAATGATCAGTGCGATCAAGATAGCCAGTGCGAGCTGTTTGTCTGCAATGTGGCGAGCGAAGCCGAGGTCGAGGCCGTGTTTGCTGCCATCAAGGGGCGTTTTGGCGTGCTGCACGGTCTTATCAACTGCGCCGGCATTTTGCGCGATGGCATGCTGATCAAGGTGAAAGAGGGTGATCTGATGGAGAAGATGACGCTGGCCCAGTGGCAGAGCGTCATCGATGTGAACCTCACTGGTACCTTCCTCTGCGGTCGCGAAGGGGCGGCGCTGATGGCGCAAGGGGGGCAGGGGGGCGTTATCATCAACATCTCCTCCATCGCCCGCGCTGGCAATATCGGCCAGAGCAACTATGCCGCCAGCAAGGCGGGGGTTGCCTCGCTGGTGGTGACCTGGGCGCGGGAGCTGGCGCGCCATGGCATTCGGGTGATGGGGATCGCTCCCGGGGTGTTTGCCACCGACATGACGGCGGCGATGAAGCCGGAGGCGATGGCGCGGATGCAGCAGGCCATTCCGGTCGGCACCCTTGGCGAGGCGCAACAGCTGGCCGAGACGGTAAGCTTTATTTTTGCCAACGACTATCTGTCGGGAAGGATGATAGAACTGGATGGTGGTTTGCGTTTATAGGGATTTACATAATGGGCCCCGGTGTTTCCACCGGGGCTTTTTTATGCAGATTATTTATACAGAGAGTGCCTGAATGGCGATGCATAGGAACCATGCGAGTCAGGTTGTGTTGGCAGAAAAATGAGAAATATCAATGGGTCTTGGTTAATTTGAGCCAGCTCACAGGCCATATGGGTCAGTGCTGTAAAATTGCGCGCGGTCAAGGCGGTGCATGATTGACGGGACGAGGGATTGCGGTCGGAATAGTCATGCAATATAGTTGCCGCCTTTTTCACGGGGTCAGGATTCCCAGCCCCTCCCATATTGCGCGCAGTATGAATACGGACGCTCTGCCGCCGCCTAAATAAACAGGATTGAAATGGACAAGAAACTAGGGCTGGGCGCCCTCATTTCGCTGGTGATCGGCTCCATGGTCGGCGCCGGGGTCTTCAGTCTGCCACAAAACATTGCTGCGCATGCCAGTGCCGGGGCGGTCGCCCTGGGTTGGGCCATCACCGGTCTGGGCATGATCTGTCTCGCGCTGGTCTATCAGAACCTCTCCATGCGCCGCCCCGATCTCGATGGCGGTATCTTCAGCTATGCCAAAGCCGGTTTCGGCGATTTTATCGGTTTCAACGCCGCCTGGGGTTACTGGCTCTGCCAACTGCTGGCCAACGTCTCCTACGCCATCGTGGTGTTCAGCGCCCTGAGCTACTTCTTCGATACACCTGACAACGTCATCTTCGGTGACGGCAATACGCCGGTGGCCATCACGCTGGCCTCCATCCTGATCTGGTCGGTGCATGCGCTGGTGCTGCGCGGGGTACAGGTTGCTGCGCTGGTGAATATCGTCACCACCATCGCCAAGATGGTGCCGCTCATCGTCTTCTGTGTTGCGATCCTGCTGGCTTTCAACATGGATACCTTCACTCTGGATATTTGGGGCCAGAACAACATGGAGCTGGGCTCCGTGATGGATCAGGTCAAGTCCACCATGAAGGTGACCCTCTGGGTCTTTATCGGGATTGAAGGGGCCGTGGTGGTCTCTGCCCGTGCCCGTCATCGCAAGGATGTGGGCCGAGCTACCGTGCTGGCGCTGCTCGGCGCCCTGACGCTTTACGTGATGGTGACCTTGTTCTCGCTGGGTGTCATGAGCCAGCCGCAACTGGCGGCGCTCAAGAACCCTTCGACCGCCATGATCCTTGAAGCCGTAGTCGGCCCCTGGGGCGCCTGGCTTATCAACATCGGTCTGGTGGTGTCGGTGATGGGGGCTCTGCTCAGCTGGACCGTGCTGGCCGCTGAAGTGCCCTACATCGCGGGCAAGACCGGTGTGTTCCCGGGCTGGTTTGCCAAGGAGAACAAGAACGGCTCGCCGCAGGTATCCCTCTGGTGCTCTACCTGTCTGGTGCAGATCTTCCTGATCATCATCTACTTCCAGAGCAGCACCTATCTGGCGCTGGTCAACATCGCGACCTCTGCAGCGTTGGTGCCCTACGTTTTCTCCGGTGCCTATGGCCTGAAGCTGGCATTGAAAGGGGAGACCTATCAGGGTCAACCTCATCAGCGCAAGCGTGACCTGCTGCTGGCCCTGGTGGCGACCGTTTACGGCTGCTGGCTGGTCTACGCTGCCGGTGTGGAGTACCTGTTGCTGGTGGCGCTGCTCTATAGTCCGGGCATCTTCATCTACTGGAAGGCGCGTCAGCATCACGGTCTGCGCGGCCTTAACCGATTGGAGCAGGGGATGACGGCGGCCCTGCTCGGCTGTGCCGTGCTGGCCTTCTACAAGGTGATGGACGGTACCATTCCACTGCACTAACCGGCACAATGAAGAGATGGCCCTCGCGCCATCTCTTTTTTTTCATGCAGATATCCACTGTTGCCCGGCCGTGTTGGCCAGTTTTTGTTTAACACAGGAATTTTTATGCTGTTTATGGGTTACCTCCTGCTGGGCGCCTTTGCCGGCATGCTGGCGGGGCTGTTCGGGATCGGCGGCGGTCTTATCATTGTCCCCGTGCTGGTCATGACCTTTCGCGCCCAGGGCATCGACCCTGAAATCATTACCCATCTGGCCCTCGGCACCTCGTTGCCCACCATGATCTTTACCGGATTCAGCTCATTGCGGGCCCACCGGGAGGCGGGCGCCGTCGATTGGGTGATGATCCGCCGACTCGGCGCCGGCATGCTGATTGGGGGCTGGCTTGGCGGCATGACCGCCAATCTGCTCAGCACCAGCACCCTCAATATCATCATCGGCTGCTTCGCCTGGAGCATGGCGCTACAGATGGGACTCAACCTTAAACCCAAAGCGGAACGCCATATGCCGGGTCCGCTCGGCACAGGCATCGCCGGTACCATCATTGGCTGGATGTCTGCGCTGTTTGGTATTGGCGGTGGCTCGCTCACGGTCCCTTATCTGAGCTGGAACTCGGTGCCGATGCGCAATGCGGTAGCGGCCTCTGCAGCCTGCAGCATGCCCATCGCGCTGGCGGGGAGCCTCAGCTACCTCTATGCGGGTTGGGATCATGCCGATCTGCCCGAGTGGAGTGTGGGCTACATCTATCTGCCCGCCCTGCTGGGCATTGTGCTGACCAGTACCCAGTTCGCCCGCATTGGCGCCAAGCTGGCACACCGCCTGTCACCCACACGCCTCAAGCAGGCCTTTGCCCTGCTGATGCTGCTGGTGGGGGCGAAATTTATGCTGTTTAGCTGATTCATTCGGCAGATTGCTGAAAAATAAGGCAAACGATCTGTTGGAGGGTAGAAAGCCGTTGCATTGAACGCCCAGTTTGCCTATTCTCCTCGCCGGTGGTCCTATTGGTCCTCTCGCATTGATAACCCGTCGACCTGGTCAGGACCGGAAGGTAGCAGCCAAGGCGGGGGACTCGAGTGCCGGGATGTGGCTGGTAGGGCCACCACTTGTTTTTGGAAATCAATAAGTTACAGCTAATCACCCCCTTCAGACCTCTTGGTAATCCACTTTGTGTGGATGGATCAGGAGTCTTCTCTGTGAATCTCTGGCTCAGTCCTCAAGGTATCTGGTACTACCGCAAGGTGACAGTGCTCCCCTGTGGTCGCCGCAAAGACATCAAGAAATCTCTCCGCACTCGGGACAAGCTGGTCGCTCGTGAACAGGTGGCTAAGATGCTTGCCTGTGTGCGTTCTCGGGTAAAGCCTGCGGCTGTCCAGCTAGAACCTCAACCAAGCTCCCTGCCTGAGCCTCAGCAGCTACCGCAACAGACACTCTCAGCGGCCAATCCAGCTCCTCGGTCAGTCCCTGCGGCTCCTTCAGCCATTGCATCCCCTGTACTCTCAGAACTCAGTGAGCGTTACCTGAAAGAGAAGGCGTTGTCCTGGGCACCGAAAGAGCTCAGCAACCAGAAGAACTACATCGGCTACTTCATAAAGTCGCTGGGGGATAGACCTCCCACGGCATACAGCAAGGCCGATGTGGTTAAGTTCAAGGACGAATTGCTGAATTCAGGCAAGAGCCCGACGACTATCAACAAGTACCTCCAGAAGCTCTCTCTGTTATTCGTCTGGCTGGGCAATCACCACGAAGGCATCGTAAATCACTTTGCAGGGCTCAAGCTCCAACGGGTCAAAGAGGTCAATGCTCGCAGTGGGTACACATCTGCGGAGAAACAGCAGTTGATCCAGTGGGCGAAGCAGCAGGAGCCATACCGTAAGTGGATTGCGCTGCTCGGTCTGTATACCGGAGCGAGAGCCAATGAGATTTGCCAGTTGTACGCGGACGATGTGCAGCAGGTCGATGGGGTATGGTGCCTGAACATCAGGGACAACCGCCCAGACCAGAAGCTCAAAACGGCCAACAGTGCCCGCCTGATCCCTATTCACTCCTCGCTGATTGCTGGTGGCTTTATCGACTTCGTACAGGAAAGGGCAGGGGGGCGGTTGTTCCCTGAGTTACCTCATCGACAATACGGTTACAGCCATCTCTGGGGGCAGTGGTTTAGTCGTCATCGCCCTGTAGACAAAGACTTCCACAGCCTGCGGCATACTGTGGCAACAGCGTTGAAGGATCATGGTGTACCGCTTCAGTATGCGGCTGCGATCTTGGGGCATACCAATGGTGCCATCAGCTATGACCGATACGGTGGTGGGGTTGCCGTCGAGAAGCTCTTGGCAGCTATAGAAGCGGCGCTATGAACGGGATCGCCTGGGTAATCTGCCTTGGCGGTGAGAACAGGAAGGTGAATAAGAGGTCTGGCCGTGTGCAGGTCTGGAAGACAGGGCCGAGGTTTGGCTATGTGGACGAGTACGGTAACTGAGCTAACCAGAAGCAAGCCCAGTTACCTAATCACTAAAGCGTACTCATAGAACAATCGCACCTGAATTAGGAACCGCTGCGGGTCGCCAAGTTAAACAGCGACTAATTCTGCAATTTTGGCCGCAACCACCGACATTGTATCTTCCCCAGTGTCCAAGCCGCTGCGTGAAGCGAGCAAGGGGCTTACATTGCGAAGATCAGCATACGTTGTGTTATGCACGATTGGGACAAGCTGGTTACCCGCTAATAGAGCTGAAAGCTCTTTGTCAGCAACCCCCTCTTTGGGCAGTCTTTCCAGAAGCGAAGGGGTAACAAGCACAAGCCCAATTCGGGAGTTTGCCAAACCCCTGTCGATTGCCCGCATCATCGGAACACCAAGACCAAGATCCTTCTCACTGAACCAGACTTTGACTCCCGCCGCTTCAAGCAGATCATGTAGCTCTTTGGCCGCGCCTTTACGGTCATCCCACGCATGACACAAAAATACATCACGAAGGTCTGGCTGTGCTGCTGCTCTTGTTTCTACGGTTTCACGGATTGGCGTGAGTGATGTCACTTCATTGGGAGTGTAGAAAACTACGGAACCGGCTTTTGACCAGCTAGGTTTCACACTACGGCTGCTGCTTCCCGATGAAGATGATGAAGGGCTGTAGCCACCGTAACTACTACCACCATAACTACTACCGCTGTATCCGCCACCGTAACTTCGACTTTTATTACGACAAGCAGGACAGGCAGCCGCTGCCGCAGCTGAACTATGTCCCCGAACTGGTGCTGTACATTGAGCCATGTTTCAATTCTCCCTTACAACTCTATCGCGTATTGGTCGTCAAATTAATTGACTAAATTTCAACAACTTATAGCAGGTTGACCCAGTTGTTGCACGAAAGCACGGTTATAACCCAAATGGGTATTAGAGGGCAATTGAATGATCACTTAATAGCCACAGGCATCACACGAGGCCAATAAAAATCCTTAGTCTGGGCTTTGCTGGTGTACTCCTGCTTGAAATCTTCAGGTCTATCTGTGCCCCACAGGGGCCAAGATTTCAAGCAGGAACGCGGATAGAAGTGATGTTACGCAGATAACCCTAGCATTGACGTCATTGCAGCAGCAGCCACCGCTTTGATTGTCTCGAAGGTCATGTCGAGCCCCTTGGTTGTAAAGGTCTCTTTAGTCTTGTTCCACACGGTATCGCTGCGGGTTGCGTCTAGGAATTCATGGCCTGTCCATGTAAGGCGGGTCGCGGTGAAGTTAATGGGACCACGACCAAGAACTCGGCTCATTTTCCCTTCAACTAGCCCCGCTTCAATCAACAACTCCATGTGGTAGGAGATTGTATAAGCGGCATTCGCATCGGTAAGCTCAAAATTCCCAAGTGACAAGTAGTGGTCTGTGTTTGGTAATCCTTCTAATTTGGTGAGTAGATCTCTTACGGTATCCCAATCACGCTTCATCTTCTGTCCTTGTTATTACACGGCTGATACCAAGCAGCCGCCGACCTTCTTACCTTCATTTGACCCACGGTGGTTATGGTATGCACGGCAGTAATCAATTGCGTCCCCTCGTGTTTCCACCATGTACTGGTCCCTTATTCCGGCGCGGTTGAACACCTTCCTGATTTCCGCCTCTACGTCCTCTCTAGTGCCATGAATTTGCACGACACGGTGGGTATTCCCTGACTGGCGATAGAAGGTGAGCTGGAAAGAAGTGACCCCATCAAATCGAGACCAAGCGTCAGCGGCGTCAACCACTTGGGTTTCAACCTTAGACGATGAAAAAGCCCACCCAAGCAGGGCAAGTAGTAGTCCCCCGCCGAGGGCTATCAAGGTATTCGTAGCTTGATCCATGTGGGTTCTCAGTCAGATCCAGACAAGATGGCATCTTACCCAATAGGGACCCTTCGGTAAATTTGGAAAAAACTGTGAGTCCACACTTGAGGATTAAACCGCCAGCCAATACCCCCCGTAGGGGGTCCCTGCGCCATCCTGTGGTCCTTCCTTCTCTAATGCCTGCGGTCGCCTCTGTGTCTCTATCACTCCGTTGTCCTAGCTCTGTTATGTCGTCTTCAAAGGTATACCCTAATGGACTTCTTTCACACGGGGGTCTTGACTGTCTCATTTTTGTTTCATAATCTAAGTCCCATCGGATTAAGACCTTAATGTGACAGCGTGACACCGACAAGGACTCACGTTGAAGCAATAAGAAGATGAAGGAGATTTCCGCATGAATGACTTGGTTATCAGGCTTCGCCGATTCAAGGACAGGAAGTCACTGGATAGAGTCGCCCCAAGGATGCTTGATAAGGCTGCTGCTACGGGCTTCCAAGAGGAACTGAAGGTCATCGCTGCGATTGACCACCGGCAAGCAGAGATAGCTGCTGGAAAGCATTACGACGCGGGGAAAGTCCCTATGACAGCTTGGGCATTGGTGGATTGAGTAGGAGAGAGTGATGGGACAGGTTATCGGTTATGCGCGTGTGTCTTCTGTCGGTCAATCGCTGGATGTTCAACTGGATAAGCTGACAAAGGCCGGTTGTGAGCGTGTGTACCAAGAGAAGGTATCAGGGACCAGCACAGATGGCCGTGAGCAGCTAGCCGAACTACTGCGGTATGTCCGAGAGGGGGACGATGTGGTGATCACCAAGCTGGACCGTCTGGGCCGTTCTCTCGCTGACCTGTTGGACATTACGGAACAACTGGAAGCTAAGGGTGTGACCCTGCGTGTACTGGACCAGAACCTAGAGACGACGACAGCCCAAGGGAAGCTGATGTTCACCATGCTGGGCGCCTTTGCTGAGTTCGAGACGGCTCTACGCAAGGAGCGTCAGATGGAAGGTATCGCCAAAGCTAAGGCTGCGGGGAAGTACACAGGCAGGCCCAAGAGTATCGACGAGGATGCAATCAAGGCGACCCTGTTGGAAGGCGGTAAGTCTCTGCGGGAAATCGCTACGCTTCATGGAGTCAGCCGAGCGACTGTCCATCGCCTATCAACAAGGATGCGAGAAGATGGGGAGCTGAGTTGATCGAGTGTGTCTATCGGTTGAGCCTGGGACCATCGAAAGGATCAATCACTGGGACTGTCCCAAAGAACATTAGGTAAAGCTAATTTACCCTGACCAATAGAAAGAACTGATCGAGTAACCAACTTTGATCGAATCTTTCAATCGACCCCCGAGGCTGTTCACCGCGACACCTTGGGGGTTTGTCGTTTGGGAGGACTCGACGATGACCCTGCGCCTGTCCCTCTGGACCTTTCTCATTGCCTCCCTTCCATCCGTGTCCCTGCTGTCTTCAGGCTTTCTCTGTGGACCTGTGAGATCGTGCAGGGGTGAGCGTGTGGGGTAACATGGGGGAATGCGTATGGTGATCAGAGAGATCGTCTGAGAGGCTATCTGGAAGGGACCAGAGGGGGTGCCTGGGGCCGAATCTGCGCTTGTTCGTCTGAATGCCCCTGTTTGTTGTCCGTGGGTCTGTCCCGAGGTCTGTACTCCCGACGATTATCCCGAAGACACCAATAAAACACCTTCCAGAGACCTCCAGAGCAGGGGCAATTGGAGCTAGTTACTTTTCCCTGACCATAGGGGGGGATACGAAAAGACCAATACTAAAAGACTTCTATTAGATACCCTGGATACTATCTCTCTATACACTACTTACTACAGGTATCTTTAAGACTACCCGAGGATGGCCCAAGTGCTGTCCTGTTGTCGCTTCCCCCTGATCATCCATAGGACAACCGAGTGATGACTTCAGGACAGATGACAAGCAAGGAAGACCTATCAACAGTATTCGTTGGATGAACATGTTGAGCTCCTAATGAGGCTCAGTGAGTGGTCATGTACAAAATCTTGAACCAGGAACATGCAACACCCAGCGAAGGAACTTGGGACTGTGCGAAAATGTCAGACTGGAGAATTTGGACATCACCAGCGTTTCCCCCCGCTCTACCTTTTATCACCTATCAACATTGTCCATCCAAGCAAGGGCAGGAGAAGGAGTTATCTATAGGTAATCTGTAGGTACTTTTCCTATGGTCCCTGTGCTCAGGGAATACAGCGAACCTTGATAAGCATGTCTGTGAGCTTCCTGATTTTCCCCCCGCATCGGTGTCGTTATAATCTCGCCCCGATCTGAGTAATCCTGAAGATCCTCGCCCAGACCTACCTCCTGTGGGTTTGGGTTTCTTTTGCCCGAAGAGACCCACAAGTGGCTCGATTGATAATAGGAGAATGACTTAATGACTACTTCCGCCATCAAAATTGCTTCTATCATCCGTTTCGCTGACACTCAGTTCCGCGCCAACATGGACGACGACAACGTGGTCGCAATGATGGACCTGATCGAACGTGGGATTTCCTTCAAGACAAAGATTCGCCTTGCCAAAATCGAAGACAACATTTACCTGACTGACGGCTTCCACCGCCTCGAAGCATACGAACGCCTGCGCATCACCGAGATCCCCGCTGACCAGTATGAAGTGGTCCTTGCGTCCTCTCTCGAAGAGGTGCGCATCATGGCGATGGGGGCGAACGTGGCCCACGGCAAAGGCACCACTGAGGCTGACTACTACATCATCATCAAGAAAATGATGGAGCTGGGCGACGGGAAGTACATGAAGAATGTCTTCGAGGCGGACATTAAGAAAATCGCAGAGGCGCTGGGGGCGCCCCGTCCTCGTGTTAATGCTGGATACAGCGACTACTTCCCGAACGGTGGCCCGTCCCTTTCCCAGCAGTGCAAAGAGCGCCGTGACTCTGCAATTCTGGAGAAGCACAAGGAAGGGCTGAGTGTACGTAAGATCGGTGAGCTGTTCGGTGTAGGTAAATCCACCGTTGACGAAGTGATCAAGCAAGTGTCCGGAAATACGGAATCCGTAAAATCGGACACCTCCGAGGTCTCCACCTCCACCGTCCCGATGAAGTCCACTGAAGACCGCTCCGACATCCGTGCAACAGCTTCCTTTGTTAATGAACAGCTCGAAGAGTTGCTTGGGCCTGATTACCTCGACACCGACGGTAACGCTGCTTTTTCCCTGAGTGAAGATGAAGCTGATGCTCCTGCCACTCGCTTCGACGTCCTGGCTGCTACCGGCTACGGTGAAGACCTCTGCCAGCACACCAAGCCCTCCACCGAGTATGAGCGGGTTGAAGCCGCCAAAGCCAACCCTGTGAAACTTCAAGAAAAATGGATGACGCTGTGCGACGAGGAAGAGGTCCTGAAAGCCAAACTTGCCGAGATCGCCCAGCGCAAGTCCCAAGTGCGTCGGATCGCAACCCAGAGCGGCGTAGCTTTGCCTGAATAAAGTCGAAAGTGAGATGGGGTCTATTTCAAGGCCCCTCTATTTTTAAGACGAAACAATAAAATGTATTAATACCATCAGTGAGACTATCTGTAATAATTGTCAGTTGAAAGTATCAAAATAATTATTTAAATTCCTCACCCTCTCTAATTACATTATTAATGGTGTGTGATTATGATCAGGCAAAGGGGGAGTAGCTGGCAAGTCGATGTGACAGTTGATGGAAAAAGAATTAGAAAATCTGTACGAACATACGCAGAGGCTCATGAATTAGAATTGAAGCTTGAAGGCTCAAATAAAATAATAAAACCTATAATAAACCAGCGGCCCAAAGTCAAAGTAGAGAAAAGAAAAGTAACTTTTATAGATTATCAACCGACAATGAAGGACATGTTAGAACTGACATGGCGTCGTTCTTGGATTCATAGAAAAACGGGGAGTGAATTGAAAAGGCGATCTCTGCATGTAC